>JAGBQJ010000016.1 GCA_017632935.1 Bacteroidales bacterium
AAGCCATGCTACAAAAAGGAACCAAAGCCCCTTACTTTGAAGGGCAAGACGAGAACGGCAACCTCGTCAAACTGACTGATTTTGCCGGAAAGAAACTGGTGCTCTATTTTTATCCCAAGGACAGCACTCCAGGCTGCACTGCCGAGGCCTGCGACCTGCGTGACAACTATGAGCGTTTTTTGGCATTGGGCTATAACGTGCTGGGTGTCAGCCGTGATAGTGCCAAGTCGCACCAAAACTTCATCGCCAAATACAATCTGCCTTTCCACCTCATTGCCGATACCGACTTGACCATCCTGAAAGCCTACGAGGCCTGGGGCGAGAAGAAGATGTACGGCAAGGTGACCGAAGGCACACTGCGCACCACCTATGTCATTGACGAAGAAGGCGTTATCATTGACGCTATCGGCAAGGTGGACACTAAGAATCACACGGCGCAGATATTGTAAAAAAGCCATAATCATCTGTAACCAGGATGGACTTAAGAAAATTTGACGGTCAATGTGTGAGAATCACACTCCAGTGTGGGGATGTCTATGACGGCATCTGTACTTACAATGACCAGGAATATGACGAGCATGAGTTCGGGGTGCCCGAAGAGAGTCTGGAGATGATGAATTGCCTGTTTTACAAAAGCGACATCAAGACTGTTGAGAGCCTCGAAGACCATACTGGACCTTACGGCAGGTTTCTTGACCCCTACGGGAAACTCGAGGAAGAGGCTGTGCAAGATGGCATTATGGGCATTGAGGATGGCTTGTTTTGTGAGGAAAACGAGCATGTCATCCGTATGCTGCGCTGCTTGGACGAATACCTTAACCCCGATAACAGACAAGACTTTCCTTGCCCTAACGAGACCTTCAATGTGCTTCGTGAACTGATAAAGACTACCGATGACAATGAGGTCAAAGAGGAGGCAAAACGGCTTATTGACAAGTGGGAATCCTCCAAGATTCAAAACTGAAAAATGTCAGAACTGAAAACCATATTGTCAGGCAGAATCAGTGGAAGCGATGCCAGAGCCTTGGCTAAAGCCGACTTCAAAGAGGAACTGTTTCAGTTGCTCTTCGACGAAGACAAGCGCACCTCTGACAACGCGGCTTGGGTGATGACCCACTTGCCCAAGACAGCAGATGCTTGGCTGACCGAACGCCAAAACATCCTCATCGACGAGGCTATGCACACCGAGAGTACCACCAAACGCCGCCTCATCATGAACTTAATAGATAGAACGCCTTTTGAGGCTGACCATATCCGCACGGATTTCCTCGATTTCTGCTTCAACAAAATGCTATCGGATGAGCCCATCGGTGTGAAAACTTTAGCCATCAAGCTGACCTACGCGCAGAGTGTACATTATCCCGAACTTCTCGAAGAGTTCTATACAGCCTTGCAAATGATGGAACCAGAGGTATTGCCGGCAGCATTGAAACACATTCGTGGAAAAATGTTGAAAAAATGAGTATTTTTGCACTCTAAAGAAATAACGCGTTGTAAAATATGCTCCCTCTCGTAACAAACGACCCTTGGCTAGCCCCGGTCAGCAAAGCCGTTGACGACCGCCACGACCGCTATGAAAAGCGCCTTTCGGGCATCAAAAACCACTATGGCAGCCTCATGACTTTTGCCACGGCGCATCAGTTTTTGGGCTTTAACTACGACAAACGCCGCCACGGCTGGTGGTACCGCGAATGGGCTCCCGCCGCGCATTACCTCTCGCTGATGGGCGACTTCAACAACTGGAATCGCTATGAGTTTCCTTTGGAATTAGCGGGCAATGGTCTCTGGGAGATTTTCCTGCCGGATAGCGAGTTCGCCGACCGACTTGTGCACGGCAGCAAATTGAAAGTATTAGTCCAGTCGCAGATTGGGGAGCATGAGCGTATTCCCGTGTATATCAAGCGGGTGATTCAGGACGAGGGCAACAAGGACTTCGCGGGTCAGTTCTGGAATCCGCCCACACCTTATATATATAAGCACGCTGCGCCGCAACTGAAAAAAGAGCCTTTGCTGATTTACGAGACGCATGTCGGCATGGCGCAGGAGGAGGAAAAGGTAGGAACTTATAAGGAGTTTACCGAAAAGATTCTTCCCCGTATCAAGGCGGACGGCTACAATGCCATCCAACTCATGGCCATCGCTGAGCATCCTTATTACGGCTCGTTTGGCTACCATGTCTCCAATTTCTTCGCGCCTTCCTCACGTTTCGGTACGCCGGAGGAGTTGAAGGAACTCATCGACACGGCGCACGGCATGGGGATGCTGGTCATCATGGACCTAGTGCATTCCCACACGGTGAAGA
This sequence comes from Bacteroidales bacterium, assembly GCA_017632935.1. Lineage (GTDB taxonomy): Bacteria > Bacteroidota > Bacteroidia > Bacteroidales > F082 > Limimorpha. Next base: position 2,303 of record JAGBQJ010000016.1, read on the forward strand.
ACATCCGCGAGGGCATCAACCTGTTTGACGGCTCCGACAGCCAATACCTACATCCCGGCGAGCGCGGCAACCATGACCTTTGGGATTCCAAACTTTTCAACTACGGCAAGGAAGAGACATTGCAATTCCTGCTTTCCAATGTGCGCTATTGGTTGGAGGAATTCCGCTTCGATGGCTTCCGTTTTGACGGCGTGACGTCTATGCTCTATCTTGACCACGGCGTTGGGACGACGTTCGATGCGCCTGAAAAGTACTTCTATGAGAATGTGGATGCTGATGCGGTAACGTATTTACAGTTGGCCAACACTTTATGCCACCAATTGAATCCGCAGGCGGTCACCATCGCGGAGGATGTGAGCGGCATGCCCGGTCTTTGCAATCCGATTGCCGACGGCGGTATGGGCTTCGACTATCGCTTGGGCATGGGTGAACCTGACTTCTGGATTAAGGTGCTGAAAGACGAGCCCGAGGAACAGTGGAACATGAAGCACTTCTTCTTCACTATGACCAACCACCTGCCGCAGACCAAGACAGTGGCCTACGCCGAGTCGCACGACCAAGCCTTGGTGGGCGACAAAACTATCGCATTCCGCTTGATGGATAGGGAGATGTACACTTCGATGGGCATCGACACGCCTTCCATAACCGTCGACCGCGGCATTGCCTTGCACAAAATGATCCGACTCTTCACGCTCACCTTGGGTGGCGAGGCATGGCTCAATTTCATGGGGAACGAGTTTGGCCATCCCGAATGGATCGACTTCCCGCGTCTTGACAACGGCTGGAGCTATAAATACGCCCGCCGCCAGTGGTCGTTGGTGGACAATGAAAACCTGAAGTATCGTTTCATGGGTGCTTTTGACAAGGCCATGTTGGAGTTCGTGAAAAGCAATGCCGTCATGAACGCCTTGCCCGCGTGGCTGTTGATGGCAGACGAGGACAACAAAACCCTCGTGTACGAACGTGGTAACCTGATTTTTGTTTTCAATTGGGGACCGTGTTCCATTCCCGATTACGAGATACCTGTAAGAGAAACAGGAGATTACCACATCCTACTCACCACTGACGATCAGGTCTTTGGTGGCTTCGGAAACATCGATGTGAGTGTCAAGTTCCCTTCAGAGAAAAAGAAGGATGGCATCACTATGAAGGTTTATAATGTCAGCCGTGTGGCGACGGTGTACGGGCGGGTTTAACCTTGATTCAGAGGACGCAAAAAAAGAGACGCAGAAATGCTGCGTCTCTATAAGTATTTAAACTCTAATAATTTAGAAGTTGTAGTAGAATCTGATTTCAGGAGCAACAGTCTCGCAATTCAGGAAGAAACCGTTGTTGGGGCCATAGAAACCATGGTCATAGCCGGCGAAACCAAAGCGGAAAGCAGCAGTGAACTTCTCGGTAGCTGCCCAAGCAATGCCAGGACGGAGGCTCACAGCATAACCGTTAGCGTCAATCAGACCGAAATCACCTGTCAAATCCATGAACAAGGAGAACTTCTTTCCGATGGTGCCACCCACGTAGCGGACGTAAGGCTCAAGGCTCAGCATGTTAGTGGTGTTGGTGATTTCTTCACCAAGGACCTCGACCTTGTCTTGAGTGAAGCCGTAGCTTGCACCCAGGGCTACCGTCCATTGGTTGTTGATGTTGTAGCCAACTTCAGGGGAGATGGAGAAGTGGGTGTGGTTATCGTAAATCGATGCACCAATACCACCACCGATCCATACTTGAGCGTTAGCGGTGAAAATGCCTGCAAAGGCAAGAGCTAAGACTAAAAACAGCTTTTTCATTTTTAATGAATTTTAATTAATAATTAGGTTAATAAACTAGGTTTTACTTGTTTAAGATGTGGCAAAGATAGCGAATTATTTACCAAGTTTGCTTTTTTGCACAGAAAAATTGTATCAAAATAGCTTATTTTTCAATGAAAGCAATGGTTTCACCCTTGGCAACACGCTTACCTTGCTCGGCCGTGGCTTCGACAATCTTTCCAGGCCAGAGGGCGTAAACCGGCTCCATGCCGTGCTCGCTGCTGATGGCACAGAGCAGGTCGCCTTCCTTGTAGACTTGACCAGGCGCGGGAGCAATGCTCTTGTCGTCGAAGTCGACCTCCCACATTACGATACCGCTCACAGGGGCAACAACAGGCTCGGCGTTGGGATGACGCAAAGCGCGGAGATCCGGAATCTTGGCCTCGCCGCCAGCCTTCTCGAACTTGGCCTTCATCTTGGCCTCCAATTCTTGGTTGAAGCGGCGCTTGGCCTCGCCTGACTTGTATTCACGATATTGTTTTTCGTGCATGGCGAACTCGAACAACTCCTCGTCGTCCTGACCGCGGTCCCATCCTTCCTTCTTCATCTCTTCGATGAAATGCGGCAAAGCATCGGGGTAGTTGTCCTGCGGGTTGCCCGTGAAGAACTCCAAGCCTTTCTTCTTGGCCAGCTCGACGATTTCGGGTGCGAGGGTGCCGGGCAGTTTGCCTGCCTTGCCGAGGATCATGTCCCAAGCGGCGGGGTCGATGCTAGTCTCGTAACGTGGCTCGCCCTTGCTGAGCGCGAAGAGGTTCATCAAGGCGATGTTCTTGGTGTATTGGCTGAACGGGGTGACCAAAGGCGGGTTGCCGAGTTTAGGCCAGATGTCCTGCACCTCTTGGAAGAGCTCAACGAGCATCTCATCCTCGCTCAGAGCGGGAAGACTTTGCTTTTCGCGGTTCATGTTGATGGCGGCGTGAACTGGTTTGAGGTCGGCCATCAGTGAGCCCATCATGCCACCGGGAAGGCCGCAGCCCACCAGCAGCGAGTTGATGTATCGGTTGCGCGGGTCGATCCAATAGCCGAGGAAATCGTCAATAAAACTTTGGGTCATGCTGCGGGCGGCCATATAGGTCTTCATGTCTATGTCCTTGACAAGGAAGCCAGCATCTTTCAGCATGGCCTGTACGCTGATGACATCGGGGTGGACGGTGCCCCACGACAGCGGCTCCATGGCCACGTCGACATAGTCGCAGCCTGCTTTACAGACTTCGAGCATCGAAGCCATCGAGAGGCCCGGCGTAGTGTGTCCGTGGTACTGCACCTTGATTTCGGGATGTTGTTTCTTGATATGCTCGACGATGCGGCCCAAGCTGACGGGACGACCTACGCCAGCCATATCTTTCAGCGCAATCTCCTTGGCGCCAGCTTCGATGAGTTGGTCGGCGATGTGCATGTAATACTCGGCAGTATGCACCTGCGAGTAAGTTATACTCATGGCAGCTTGAGAGATCATGCCTGCCTCGTTGGCCCATTGGATGGAAGGGATGATGTTACGCACGTCGTTGAGTCCGCAGAAGATGCGGGTGATGTCGACACCTTGGGCTTTCTTCACCTTGTACATGAGTTGGCGCACATCGGCGGGCACGGGATTCATGCGGAGAGCGTTGAGGGCTCTGTCCAGCATGTGGCACTCGATGCCACCTTTATGTAGTGCAGCTGTGAAAGCGCGCACCGATGGATTCGGGTTTTCGCCATAGAGCAGGTTGACTTGCTCGGCGGCGCCACCGTTGGTCTCCACACGGTCGAAGCAGCCCATGTCGATGATGAGGGGTGCAATCTGTTCCAGTTGGTCCTTACGTGGCACGTATTTGCCTGACGACTGCCACATGTCGCGGTAGACCAGGCTGAATTTTACTTCTTTCTTCATTATTTTATGGTGTTTTAGACGAAACTGAATTGGTGCTGCAAAGGTACAACTTTTATTGTGAACAAATCCAAAAAAGCACCTTAGTTTATATAAACGAAAATAGGACGCACCGAAAGTACGTCCTATTGATTAGGTTTGTGGTTTACAAAGTCGCGAAATAATGTCTATTTGCGCTTGTATTCCGTGTCACTGCCAAGGTTGCCTTCACCAGCAAGGATGGTCAGGGTATTGCCCTCCATCTTGTAGTTAAATACGGTAGGATCGGTAAATCCTTCGTAGGTAAGGGTGAGTTTGCCATCGCCTTCTTTGTAGGTGAAGTTGCCCCACAAGTTTCCAAAAGCCGTGTAGGAACCTGTACCGTCTTCGTTGAAGGTGTAGAAGGTGTTGTCGTTGTAGTACCAGCTACCGACGATACCTTGTGCTTTGTCACCACCTTTGTTGCCGCCATTATCGCCGCTATTGCCGCAGGAAACAAAGGTCATGGCCATGACGACCACTGCAATTGTTGAGAGAATAACTTTCTTCATAGTTTTTAATTTTTTAAGGTTAATAATTGGAATAGTTTGTTAGTTGTTTCTCCTAATTGGGAATTATTATAGCCGCAAAAATACGGAATACTTTAGAAAATGCAATGTTTTTTTCGCTAGATAATAAAAAGTATCGCTTGACCAAACAAAAAGTTGTATATTTGCTGCGGTTCTTATGGCGGAATCATGCCGCCGACATATCGAAACACGAAGCGTTATGCTCGTCTTGCTAATGGAAATGTGAGAAACTTCTATAAAATGCAAGAATGGTGTAACGGTTCGCGCTGTTTTAGCGTGGACTGTTTGCTGCATCTGCATTTTAGGGTATCTCACAACCTCCATTAGAAGATGTGGTGTATCAGTACCACGCTTCTTTTGTATATAGTCCTTTGAGGTGCTGAAAAGGGAATTAAAGGTTGCGCCCGACACAAAAAAGGGTTTAAAAAAATGAAAAGATTTTTATTTTGTTTAACCGCTATTGTTTTGATAACATTGTCCAGTTGCTCGAAAGACACAACTTATACATTCAAGGACAATATGGATTATTCAGGCAGCAATATAAGTAGATTGACAATCCTTAAGGAATACGATATTAAGGGATTGTGTATTGCCAATAATTCAATCGAATCAACCGTCACAGGACAAAATTATATTTTTATTGCCAATGAAAATTCTGAATTAGTAAAAATTTACCTAAAATGGGGCTCGACCTCAAGATGGGTTCAACAAGTATATTATCTTAATAAAGGTAAAAATACGGATATCGTGATAGATGGTCATACAATAGTCGGGACAATAGAACCATAAGGTTTTTCGGGATTTCAGATAATCATTTTCTATAGAGAAACGAAGAAAAGATAGAAAGAGGGCGCGGCATGAGTGTCGCGCCTTCTCTTTACACCGTCGCCAATTCCCGCCCAACAGTATGAATCGTGTCGAGAATCAAGGCCATTCGGTCTTTGCTGGCGTTTTTCTTTCCGCTGATATATTGTGCCATCAGGCTTTGCGAGATACCCATGCGGCGAGCTAATGCGGACACGTTCAGTTCGGGATGCGCCATAAAAAGTTGGTATAGTGCCGTTGGCTTTTGTTTGTCAAAGAAACCCTCAAAACTTAAGTCTTCGTCTAAATTCTCCCAGTGAATTCCAAATTCATCGGTCGTGAAATCAATAAGTTGCTCTTTCGCGGCATAACGCAAACGAGGATAGTCCGCAAAGAGTTCGCAGGCTTCCTTGCCTTCATTGGTTCTGATCCAAACGGCTGTGTCCGTCAGCCAAACTTTTTCTATTTTCATTGTTTTTTCTCCTTTCTCATTTATTGTTGTTGAAAAACATGTTCCAGTGCTTGGCTATCGTTTCAACGTTTTCCTCAATTATAGCCTCAATCATCTTCAATTCTGCTGGCTTGAAGCCTTGATTGTCTACCAGTTCGACAGGAAACAAATTGAATTTGGCCTTGGCTCCACCTTTAATCACATGCATATGCATAGGTGTGTGGTCGTTGGAGTAGAACAAGAATCGGTATCCAAACAAAGTAAATATCGTTGGCATATTTTTCAAATTTTCTGCAAAAATAGGTAATAATTTTATTACCCGCAAGTGTTTTGTATATTTTTGCAAAGAAGAAAACAAATAGAGGGCGCATCAAATGATGCACCCTCTGCTTTTTATTAGGATAACTAAGGCTTAAAACAGCCCTTCCAAAATCTTGTCTTCCACCAAATTCGGCATCGTGACCTTCAGTTTAGGCTCCGCCTCCATAGCGCGCTTGATGGCGAAGGTGGCACCTTCGTTGCGGGCCCAGTTGCGGCGGGCGATGCCGTTGTTCACGTCCCAATGCAACATGCAGTGGAGTCTGCGGTCAGCGTCAGCAGTGCCGTCGAGCACCATGCCGAAGCCGCCGTTGATGACTTCGCCCCAGCCTACGCCGCCGCCGTTGTGGATACTCACCCATGTGGCACCACGGAAACCGTCGCCGATGACGTTCTGCACAGCCATGTCGGCGGTAAAGCTTGAACCATCGTAGATATTGGAGGTCTCACGGAACGGGCTGTCGGTGCCGCTCACGTCGTGGTGGTCACGGCCAAGGACAACGGGACCGCTCAGGCGGCCGTCAGCGATGGCCTTGTTGAACTCGGCAGCGATCTTGGTGCGGCCTTCGCAGTCGGCGTAGAGGATACGGGCCTGCGAGCCAACCACGAGGTGGTTCTCTTGTGCACCACGGATCCACTGTATGTTGTCGCGCATCTGCTGCTGAATCTCGGCAGGAGCAGTGCGGGCGATGTTCTCAAGCACTTCGCAGGCGATGTCGTCGGTGACGGCGAGGTCTTCAGGCTTGCCAGAGGCGCAGACCCAACGGAAGGGACCGAAGCCGTAGTCGAAGCACATGGGACCCATGATGTCCTGCACGTAGCTGGGATAACGGAAAGTGCCGTCTTCTTTCATGATGTCGGCGCCAGCGCGGCTGCTCTGCAGCAGGAAGGCGTTGCCGTAGTCGAAGAAGTACATGCCCTTGGCGGTCAGCTTGTTGATGGCGGCCACATGGCGGCGCAACGAAGCCTGCACCTTCTCTTTGAAAAGTTCGGGGTTCTCGGCCATCATGGTCTTCGACTCCTCGAACGACTGTCCAACAGGATAATAACCGCCTGCCCAAGGGTTGTGCAGCGAGGTCTGGTCGGAGCCAAGGTCGACGTGGATGTCGTGTTCAGCGGCATACTCCCAGAGGTCCACCACATTGCCTTGGTAAGCATAGCTGCGGGCTTCTTTCTTGGCGAGGCTGACATTGACATGCTTGAAGAGTTCTTCGATGTTATCATACACCTCATCGACCCAGCCTTGCTGATAGCGTTTCTGCGTGGCGGCGGGGTTGATTTCGGCGGTGATGCTCACCACACCGGCGATGTTGCCAGCCTTAGGTTGGGCGCCGCTCATGCCGCCGAGGCCGGCGGTGACGAACAGCTTGCCCGCCGTGCTGCCACCGTGCTTACGGGCAGCATTCAAAACGGTGATGGTGGTACCGTGGACGATGCCTTGAGGTCCGATATACATATAGGAGCCGGCGGTCATCTGGCCATATTGTGTCACGCCGAGGGCATTGTAGCGCTCCCAGTCGTCAGGTTTGCTATAGTTCGGAATCATCATGCCGTTGGTGACCACCACGCGCGGGGCGTCCTTGTGTGAGGGGAAAAGTCCCATCGGGTGACCGCTGTACATGGCTAAGGTCTGGTCTTCGTCCATGTTGGCAAGGTATTGCATCACGAGGCGGTATTGTGCCCAGTTTTGGAAGATGGCGCCGTTGCCGCCGTAGATGATGAGCTCGTGCGGATGCTGTGCCACGGCAGGGTCAAGGTTGTTCTGGATCATCAGCATGATGGCCGCGGCCTGCTTGCACTTAGCTGGATATTCCTCAATCGGGCGGGCGTACATCTTGTAGGACGGGCGGAAACGGTACATGTAGATGCGGCCGTATTTCTCCAGTTCCTCGGCAAATTCGGGTGCCAACGTGGCGTGGAACTTGGCGGGGAAGTAACGCAAGGCGTTACGGATGGCCAGCTTCTTCTCGGCCTTGGTCAGGATGTCCTTGCGTTTGGGCGCATGGTTGATGGTCGTGTCGTATGGTTTCACTTCCGGCAGTTCATCGGGGATGCCGGCGAGAATCTCTTTTTGAAAATCGTTGAGTGCGTTCATTTTATGGTGTTTTTATGTGAAATTTCTCAAAACTGCAAAGATACAAAAAAACTCATTCCCTATAAGAATAATGTGTATTTTTGTCCTCAAATCTTTTGCGATGAAACGTTTGTTATTTCAATTTGCCATAGCATTGCTTTTCCCGTTTTTGGGGATGGCGCAAAACAATGAATTACAAAGTTATAAGTCAGCCTTTGATGCCGCCTACAAAGCTTGCCCTGACATCCCAAGAGGCTTGTTGGAAGCCATTTCATTCACCAACACGCATTGCTACCATTTGACAGACGCCAACTATTTCAACGACGCCCCCGATGCCATGCCGCGTGCCTATGGTTTGATGGGCTTGGTGAAAGATGGTAAGGGCTATTTCCGCGAGAACCTACGTCTTGTTTCAGAGCTGTCGGGTATATCGGAAGCGGAGATTTTGGAAAGCCCCAAAAAAAATGTGTTGGCTTACGCTAAGGCTTTTTCGCGTTTGGTCAAAGAAAACGAGGCTAAGGAGATTAAAGGCTATCTTTTGGTTGTTCAGCAGCTTTCGGAGTTGCCGACAGGGGAAGTGAAGGATGTGTATCCGATGCAGTCGATGCTGTATTCGGTCTGCCTTTTCCTTAACGATGCAAAAAAGGCGGAGCAATTTAGCTTCAAGCCATATCACATTGACTTGAAAGACGTGTTTTCTGAAAATCTGGAGTCGCTGACCGCTCCCGAACTAGATGTCACTCGTGTCCCCGACTACCCTTTGGCCATTTGGAATCCGGCGCCGGAGTGCAATTTTAGCGAGCGTACCAATCAGGTGAAGGACGTCGTCATCCATTATACTGAGGGCTCTTACGCAGGCTGTATCAGCTGGTTCCAGAATTGCGATGCACAGGTGTCGGCGCACTATGTCATCCGTTCTGCCGACGGACAGGTGACGCAGATGGTACGCGAAGCCGACAAGGCTTGGCACGCCCGCTCGGCCAATGGCTATACCATAGGCATCGAGCATGAGGCCTATGGCAACATCTGGAGTTTTTTTACGGAGGAGATGTATCGATCGTCGGCCGATTTGGTGCGTGACATCTGCTCCCGCTACGCCGTCATCGATGGGCATCGCACCTTCTACCGCGACACCTTGGACAACGGCACATGCCTCAATGTTGGCGTTCACGACCTCGGTGGCGAGGAGGCCTGCACCAAAATTCGCGGCCACCAGCATTATCCCGACCAGACCCACACCGACCCGGGGCCGTATTGGGACTGGAACTATTATTACAAGCTCATCAACGAAGACACGCCCGTCACCGTTTTGGAAGGCGAGGAAGGTCACCTCGACCATCGAAACTATGGCGACGATGAGCGCAAGATATGGGTGATTCGTGGTCCAGAAAATAAGGTTATCCAACTGGATTTCAGTAGCTTTGGTTTGGAGGCTGACTACGACTTCCTTTGGATTTACGACGGCGACAATGTCTATGCCTCGAAAATAGGCCGATGGAACACCCAAAGTCCAGGCACAGTGCAATCATCAAGCAATGTGATGTGCATTGAGTTCCGCTCCGATTGCGCCACCACATCAACAGGTTGGGAAGCCTCATGGAAAGCGAAGAAGCCTTCTGTCCCCGTACCCCACCCGGGGCAGGATGTGACTGAAATTGAGGCGGGTGTTTTTCCCAACCCTATCGACGGCAAGTTCACGGTGAAATCAGATTCTGAAGGTTTGACGGACTTGGTCGTTTATGATATCTATGGTAACATGATGACCTCGGCTCGCTTTCAAAAGACTATTGATATTGACACAAGCAGTTGGGCGTCAGGTGTTTATGTTGTACATTACGGTAGCCCTAGCCTGATGGGTAAAGTGGTCAAGTTGACGAAGCTGTAATCGGCTGATTGAACAATATTCGTCTTCTTGTTGCGTTCATCAAGGGAAATTTCCTATTTTTGCACCCTATTTCAATTGGAATGAGAAACAAATCCATTATAAGCAAAGCCTTGCTGCTCTTTTTGGCCTTGACCTTCTCGGTCTTTGCCAAGGCGCAGGCTCCTTGCGAAATCACTTGTAACACCGAGATGCCCGTTTGTAGTGGAACGGAGATTGTGCTTAGTGTCCCCGATAACTTTCAGTACACATTTCAATGGTATAGGAACAATATTCCATTATCGGGTCAAACCCGTAATACGCTTCGGACGAAGCCTGTCAGACCGTCAAGTGCATCAAACTCGACCAGTGTCTATGAGATTGAATATGCCGTAAAAATCTTTGACGAAGATTCAACGCTTGTCTGCGACCCTTATCCTACAATTACCGTTGGAGTAAAGCCGGTGTTCCATGTCGATTTTCGTCAGGTGAAGTTGACCTGCAGCAACCGAGAGGAGGAAAACGGTCGCACCGCCCAAGTGTTGGCCATGGTCGACTCTCTTTCAGCTGCTTACGAGCCACCATTTGTGTACGAATGGCAGGTTAGCCCTTTGCATATCGCCCCGAGCGATCCGACATGGGCCATCGGCTTGGAGGCATACAAATACTACCACATCAAGGTGACTGATGATCGGGGTTGTGTCCAGTGGGATAGCACGAAGCTGAAAGCCTATCCTAATCCTTATGTTAGCATTGCCACCGTTCCGGAAGAAGATTCTATAACCCATCAAACCGAAGTTTACCTGCAAAACCCGCATGTGACCTATTCTTTCGAGAACCTTTCGGAAGACACGCTGGAAATCAGCAATTTCTATTGGATTCTCAACCAGCAGTACAACATCACTTCGACGGACCTTGAGCCGCGTTTCACTTATGTGGAGACGGGCGACTTCAGTACCGAGTTGAAAGTGTATAATCCTCAAGGTTGCGACACTTCTTATTATCATACCGTCAAGGTGGAGCCTGTGAAACTGAAGATTCCGAATGTGTTCACGCCCAACGGCGACGGCATCAACGATTATTTCATCATCTCTTTGGAAAACGGTAGCGACACGCCCCACAACAATGCAGGAAGCAGAGGCTATCGCGAAGAAGGGCTGGAATATGAGAACTATGAGCCATTGAGCCGTTATTACGAAAAAACTGACCTGACTATTTTCAACCGTTGGGGACGCATCGTCTACCAATCGAGCGACTACCAGAACGACTGGGACGGCGGCGGGCTGTCGGATGGCACCTATTTCTATGTGTTGAAATGTCATGGCTTGAAGAATGATGCCACTTACCAAGGCTCGGTGATGATTATCAAAACCAGAAGAGAATGAGAAAACTATTGAATATCAAACATCTATTTGTTGTTGTCATGGCCATTTGCATGATGACGGCCTGTAATGGGACGGATGGTGACAACCTTTCGACTGACTTGGTGACCAACCCCAAATCGGCTTCGGAGAACTCCAACAAGCAAGCGGCCATCAAGTTTGACAAGGAAGAGCACGACTTCGGCACTTTGCTCCAAGGCGAGGTGGTGACTTATGCTTTCCATTTTACTAATACCGGAAATATCCCGTTGATTATCAGCGAGGTGGGATCGAGCTGTGGCTGCACGGTGGGCGACTACCCTCGCGAGCCTATCGCTCCTGGAAAAACGGGTGACATCAAGGTGACCTACAACAGCTCAGGCCATCATGGCTTCCAAAGTCGTTTCCTGACGGTCATGTCGAACACCAACCCCGCCAAGACCACCTTGCGCATCAAAGGCACAGTGCAAACCCCAGATCAATATTAGTTGAGAGTTTAGAGTTTAGAGTGTAGAGTTGGCAGGGTGGTTTGGAATATGAAAACTTAAATCTTGAATTTTTAATTTTGAATCTTAAATATTTAAATTACACAAAATGAACAACTTACTTATTTTACTCCAAGCTGCTGAGCAAGCAACAGAACAAGCCCCGAGCTTCATGCAAAAGTACGGAAGCCTGTTTTTCATCGTCCTCCTCATCGTCGTTTTCTGGCTGTTCTTCATCCGTCCACAATCGAAGAAGGCTAAGGAAGAGCAGAAATATCGTGAAAGCCTGCAAAAGGGCGACAAGGTGGTTACCATCGGCGGTCTCCACGGCAAGGTGGTCGAGGTGAAGGAAACCACGGTCATCATCTCTCTCTCCCCCAACAATGAAGTGGAAGTGGAGAAGAGCGCCCTGGTACAAAGCGCCAGCCGCGTCGGACAGGCCTAAACACGCGATACGCGTCATTGCGAGGAGGTACGACGAAGCAATCCAGAAAAAATGGATGGACTGAATCAAATCAAGCAGAAGGTGGAACGCAAAAACAAGCGTTCCTTCTTCACTTTTCTCATTTTTTTGGTCATCTCCACCGCTGCGTGGTTTTTGGTCAAATTGTCGGAGAACTATGTCACCCAGACGACCTTCCGATTGCAATTGGAAGAGGTGCCTGCCGACAAATGTGTCTCATCAGATGAGCAGTCAGTGAAGATGTCGCTCAACATCGATGGTTTCCATACATTGAGATACAAGATGATTCGTGACCGTTTTGTCACCATTCCCTTGGACGAGGTGTCATACCGCCTCGAAAACAACAACACCTATTCTTTCAGCAGCCAGTATGTGGCTGAGAAAGTGGCCGATAAGTTGGGTATCAACGCATCGGACATCACCATGAACGACGCGAAGATATATTTTACTATGGACGCGCTGAAGTCGAAAGTGGTGCCTATAGTCTTGCAGTCCGATGTTACCACGGCGCGACAATACGGCATTTACGGCATTCCCATGCTCGATCCTTCTTCGGTGACGATATACGGGCCGCAGGAAGTCATCGACACCATCAAGGCGGTCAAGACCGAGCTGCTGACCATGAACAATGTGAGTCAGAATTTCAGCGCCACCTTGCCGCTCGACCTGCTTGGCGGCCAGATTCACTCCGATGTCAAGGAGGTGAAAGCCGAGGTGCAGGTGGAGAAATACACCGAATTGGATGTTGAAGTGCCCATCAAGGTGACGGACAGCCTGAAGATGCGTTTCTTCCCCGAGACGATGTCGGTGAAATGTCTTGTGGCGATGCGCGACTATGCTTCTATCTCCCCTGAGAGTTTCTCGGTGGCCGTCGACGAGCAACAATTGAAGGCTATGCAGCCTTTGCTGGACGTGCGCCTCGCCTCATGGCCACCCACCGTCCAAATCCTTGCCACCCGCCCTGACAAGGTAGAATACCTTATTGTACAATGAAGAAAGTCGCCATCACCGGCAACATCGGCAGCGGCAAGTCGTGGGTCTGCGAGTTGTTTCAACGGCATCTTGGCATACCCGTTTACAACAGCGATGAAGCCGCCAAGCGGATGTATTTTCTCCCCGAGGTTCGCAAAAAAATGGTTGAACGCTTTGGCGAGGGGTTTTATTTGTCCGATACCGAACTCAATAGAGAACATATCGCCGACTTGATATTCCACGACGAAACCGCCCAACGCGACCTGGAAGGCATTCTTTATCCAGCCTTGTTTGTCGACTTTGCGCAATGGATGAAAGGCCAAAACGCTCTTTATGTTTTGTTTGAGTCGGCATTGGTTTTCGAAAAACGTCTGGAAAAGCAGTTTGATGCTATCGTGATGGTGTCGGCATCGGAAGGCACACGTTTGCGTCGCGTGATGGAACGCGAGCATTGCGACGAAACTGCGGTCAGGGCGAGGATGGTCAAACAATGGCCCGAGGAAGGCAAACGCATGCTCGCCGATTATGTCATCTGGCATGAAAACGATAATGAGGATGAGGCCTTGATGAAGCAAATCATGGAAGTCCACAAGTTTTGCGGAATAAATCCGCAATGATGGTAACTTTTTTCTTGTCGGTAAGGTTTTTCTTTGTATCTTTGTGCCAATCTGACCATGGCCTATGGCCTATGGTCAATATTTGAATTTTGAATTTTAAATATTGAATTATACGATATGGAAAAATTACTGCTATTAGGCGATGAGGCCATTGCACAGGGCTTCATCGACGCTGGCGGCTCGGCCATCAACAGTTACCCGGGCACGCCTTCAACCCAAATCACAGAGTATGTCATCAACTCGAAACAGGCCAAGGAACTTGGCGTGATCGCCAACTGGTGCGCCAACGAGAAGACGGCCCTCGAGGCCTCCATCGGTGTGGCCTACGCTGGCAAGCGTGCCATGACCTGCATGAAGCATGTGGGTCTCAATGTTTGCGGTGACCCCTTCATGAACGCCGCCATCATCGGCACCAAGGGCGTCCTCGTTGTGGTGGCCGACGACCCGAGCATGTTCTCGTCGCAAGACGAACAGGACAGCCGCTTCTATGGTCACTGGGCCATGATCCCCATGTTGGAGCCTTCCAACCAACAGGAAGCCTATGATATGGTGCACTACGGCTACGACCTGAGTGAGAAGCTCGGCACGCCGGTGCTCTACCGCATTCCGACCCGTCTGGCCCATAGCCGCGCTGGCGTGGTGCGTAAGCCCGTCCGCCCGCAAAACGAACTCACCGAGCCCGCCGACGCCAAGTCGTTCGTGCTGCTGCCGGCTAATGCCAAACGTCTCTATCGTGACCTTATCGACAAGCAGCCCGCTTTCACTGAGGCTTCGGAGACTTCGGGCTTCAACAAATACATCGACGGTCCCAAGAAGAACATCGGTATCATCACCACGGGTATCGCCTACAACTACCTCATGGAGAACTTCCCTGATGGCAAGTGCCCGTATCCTGTCGTGAAGATCACGCAGTATCCGCTGCCTTACGACATGCTCAACAAGCTGTACGACGAGTGCGACGAGATCCTCGTCCTTGAAGACGGTCAGCCGTTTGTTGAGGAGCACATCAAGGGCTTCCTCGGCAAGGGTAAGAACGTCATGGGTCGCCTCGACGAGACCATCCGCCGCGATGGTGAGCTGAATGCCGAGAAGGTCGCCAAGGCCCTTGGTATGGATGTGCCTACCATGTTCAAGGTGCCGGAAGTGGTTACCAACCGTCCGCCCGCGCTCTGTCAGGGCTGCCCGCACGTCGACAGCTACACCGCTTTGAACGCCGTCATGGCCAATCATAAGGGTGGTAAGGTTTTCGGCGACATCGGCTGCTACACTTTGGGCTTCAATATGGGTGCCATCAACACGACCGTGTGCATGGGTGCCTCTATCACCATGGCGAAGGGTGCTGCAGAGGTGGGTATCTTCCCGAGCGTTGCTGTCATTGGCGACGGTACCTTCGGTCACAGCGGCCTGACGGGCCTTATGGACTGCGTCAACGAGAAGGCCAATGTCGTGGTCATGATCCTCGACAACGACATCACTGCCATGACGGGCGGCCAGCCTTCGTCGGCACACAACAAGATCCGCCGCATCTGCGAAGGCCTCGGCGTAGAACCTGAACATATCCGCGACATCATCCCGTTGCCCAAGAACCACGAGGAGAACGTCAAGATCATCGAGGAAGAGGTCAACTACAACGGCGTGTCGGTCATCATCCCGCACCGCACCTGCATCGTGGAACTGAAGAAACACATGAAGAAATAAGACACGAGACTGCGAGACGCGAGACACGGGACAAAAAAGCCTCGCGTCCCGTGTCCCGAAGTCCCGAGTCAACAATTAAACAATTAAACAGTTAACAATTCAACATATGAAAAAAGATATAGTCCTTTGCGGCGTGGGTGGCGACGGCATCGTTTCGGTGGCCAAGATCATCTCTGACGCTGCCTTGAATATGGGTATGAACCTGAAACAGTCCGAGATCCACGGTATGTCGCAGCGCGGCGGCTCGGTGTTCTCGCACCTCCGCATCTCCGACAACGAAATCTTCGCTGATGTCATCCCCGAAGGTCAAGCCGATATCATCCTCTCTTCCGAGCCTATGGAAGCATTGCGCTATCTGCCTTGGTTGAGCAAGGAAGGCTGGGTCATCACGAACAGCGACCCCTTTATCAACATCGGCAACTATCCCGACATGGCACTCGTTGAGGCCGAGTTGGGCAAGTTGGAGCATGTGGTTTCCTTCAATGCCAATGAGATCGCCAAGCAGCTGAAAGCCCGTTCCAACATGGTGCTTTTGGGTGCCACGGTACCTTATCTCGGCATTTCCATGGAGAAGGTCGAAGAGGCCATCGCCCACATCTTCGGCAAGAAAGGCCAAGAGGTCGTTGACCTCAACATTCAGGCTGTGCGCGCCGGATACGAGCAGGCGACGAAATAATCCCTGTCGTTGAAACGAAGAATGCCCGATTGGTTTTTCCAGTCGGGCATTTGTTTTTCATTTGGTCGTTAAACCGTTTTCTTGTTTCTCTTCAGGAATAGGACAAACAGCACCAATCCCAATACGGTGATGGCGGCACCGATGCCGTAGCCGACAGGACGCGGCAGGACGGAACCCAAACCGCCGTCAGCAGCCTTGGCCACGAAGAGGAAGCAACCCGTCACCATGGTCATGAAGAGGGCAGGGATGAGGGTGATGAGGTACCACAGTTTGCCTTTGTTCTTGGCTAAATAGACTGAGATGGCCCACAAGGTCACCGTGGCCAGCACTTGGTTGGCCCAGGCGAAGTAACGCCAGATGACTTGGAAGCCTTTCGCGTCGGCGATGCTGTAGACCAAGATGCCTGCGGTGACCGCAAACATGGGCACAGCGATGAAGAGTCGGTTCTTAATGGGCTTCTGGTCGTAGTGCAGGAAGTCGGCGATGATGAGTCGGGCCGAGCGCATGGCCGTGTCGCCTGAGGTGACGGCTGCACTGATGACGCCCAAGATGGTGATGGTGGCGATGATGGGCGTAAACCAAGTGTCGGCGATGACACCCACAATGGCGGCACCGCTCTTCCCCGTCACGTCAACCACACTGTCGGGGCCGAAGAAATAGGCGGCAGCGGCGGCCCAAATCAAAGCCACAATGCCTTCGGTAATCATGGCGCCGTAGAAGATCGGACGGCCTTGCTTCTCATTGACCATGCAACGTGCCATCAAAGGCGACTGTGTGGCATGGAAACCGGAGATGGCGCCACAGGCGATCGAGATGAACATCATCGGGAAGATGGGGTTGTTGGCCGCATCGGGGTGACGGTTCTGCATGCCGCTCCACAGCTCGGGAATCTGAGGTTTGTAGATGATGAAGGCGATGAAGATGGCCACAGCCATGCCCAACAGCAGGATGCCGAAGATGGGGTAGATCTTACCGATGAGCTTATCGATAGGTAACAAGGTGGCAATCAGGTAATAAGCCAAGATAATGCCAATCCAGATGTAGGGGTTCCAACTCTGCGTGAAGTGCGCGTTGAGCAGGGTAGCAGGTGTATTGACAAACACCACGCCGACCAAAACCATAAGGATGATGGTGAAAACACGCATCACCTGTTTGGCTCCGTTGCCAAGGTAGGTGCCGTGGATTTCAGGCAGGCTCGCGCCTTTGTCGCGCAACGAGATCATGCCAGCCAGGTAATCATGGACGGCACCGGCGAAGATGCTGCCTAACACGATCCATAAGAACGAGGCCGTGCCAAACTGCGCACCCATGATGGCTCCGATGATGGGGCCCACACCAGCGATGTTCAGGAATTGAATCAAGAAAATGCGCCAAGGCTTCATCGGGACATAGTCGACACCATCGGCCATGGTGGTAGCCGGTGTGGCACGCTGCGGGTCAACGCCGAAGACCTTCTCGACGAGCTTTCCGTAAATGAGATAGCCGAGGATCAGAACGGCTAATGCAATAAAGAATGTAATCATGTTTTATTCTTTTTTACCGCCAAATTCCATAAGGTAAGCCTTTAAAAAGGCGTCAATATTGCCATCCATAACGCTCTGAACGTCAGAGGTCTGGTAGTTGGTGCGGTGGTCTTTCACGCGGCGGTCATCGAAGACGTAGCTTCGAATCTGGCTGCCCCATTCGATCTTCAGTTTGCCCGCCTCGATCTTGTTCTGTTCCTCCATGCGGTGGCGCATCTCGCGGTCGTAGAGTTGCGACTTCAGGAGGCGCAGGGCGTTCTCACGGTTCTTGGGTTGGTCGCGGGTCTCGGTGTTTTCGATGAGGATTTCCTCTTCCTCACCGGTGTAGGGGTCCTTGTATTGGTAGCGCAAGCGCACGCCCGACTCCACCTTGTTCACGTTCTGTCCACCCGCACCACCGCTGCGGAAGGTATCCCACGACAGGCGCGATTGCTCAACAACGATTTCGATGGTGTCGTCGACAAGTGGGGTGACAAACACCGAGGCGAACGAGGTCATGCGTTTGCCTTGGGCGTTGTAGGGGCTGACGCGCACCAGACGGTGCACACCGTTCTCACCTTTCAGGTAGCCGTAGGCATAATCGCCTTCGAGTTTCATCGTCACCGACTTGATACCAGCTTCGTCGGCTTCCAGAAGGTTGGAGATAGTGAGTTTATATTTGTGGTTCTCAGCATAACGCATATACATGCGCATGAGCATCTGCGCCCAGTCTTGGGCCTCGGTGCCGCCCGCGCCCGCGTTGATCTTCAGTACGGCGCTCATGGGGTCAGCCTCTTCGCGAAGCATATTCTTGAATTCCAGGTTCTCCACGATTTGGATGGTGGCGTTGTATTGTTCGTCCACTTCCTCCTCGGTGGCTTCGCCTTCCTTGGCGAAATCGAAGAGCACGGCGAGGTCGTTGTAGGCATCCTCGGCTTCTTTGTAGCCGTTGAGCCAGCCTTTCACTTCGCGCACCTTCTTCATGGTGGCTTCGGCGGCCTTGGGGTCGGCCCAGAACTGCGGGTCTTGCGTCTTTTCGTCTAATTCCTGTGCTTCGATGGTACGTCTGTCGACGTCAAAGATACCTCCTCAAGGCATCAATCCTCTTACATAAGTCTTTAAGTTGGTCTTGGGTGATCATATTAATATAGGTGTTTGTCTTTTGAGGCTGCAAAATTAAGAAAAATCTCTCAGCTTGTAATAAATCCCTACTTTCGCTGTCTAACATGATGAACGTTGCAACGAAAACGCATTATGAACAACGACAAGGAACATCAGTTTGAACTTTTGGTGCGGCAGCACAAGCGGACCATCTACACGGTGTGCTACATGTTCTCGCGCAACAAGGCCGAAATCGACGACCTGTTTCAGGAAATCCT
>JAGBQJ010000017.1 GCA_017632935.1 Bacteroidales bacterium
TCTGTTGATATACAACTTCATACGCAAAAAAGCCGACATTGCCGGCTGTAATTTTTTTTGCAGTTTCCAATTTTTTCCCTATTTTTGCCCCAAAATCTTGAATAAAAAACTTCAAAATCATGAAAAAACTATTCACAATCCTCACAACCCTCGTGCTGCTGATGGCGGCTTTGGTGGCAAATGCACAAACCAGCGGCAAGGTATCAGCCGATGGGGCTGGAATAACCTACAGCTTCTCGGGCGGAACCCTCAAAGACCAAGGCAGTAATGATGGCGGGCGGTCTCGTGGCTACACCTTCGAAGTGAGGCCAGGCGACGTTATCACCTTCCAATGCAAAGCAAATGGTACAAAACCAAACGGCAATCCCTATAAAATTGCTGAAGCTAGGCTAGAAGCCGGCGTCACACATGATGCGATTTTTCGTGGCAACAGACTGCACTTTGAAAAAGAAAAGGATGTCTCGTCAGCCGGGTTTTCTTATACCGTTCCCAAGGAAGCTGGAATAGTGGAAGTCAAAGCAAAACTTTATCCAGTTAATTCTAAAGTAGGCCTTCTTGTTAGAGCGAGTTTTATAGTCGTCAAAGACAAACCCACCCCCAAGACTGAGACAAAGCCTGGGTACGATAAGGTAGCTGACCCTGATTGCGAGTGCATGAAAAGGCTAAACAACCAAAAGACCGACAGCCATATCCGCTTCAACGACTTTTATGGTGAGGTAAAAATACGCCCAAACTGTGCGGAAGACGATTCCTACGAGTTTGTAGACCTTGACACAAAAATCTACGAATGTGACCGCATCAAGACCGAGGAAGAATCTGGAGCCATCCTGGGTTTGGAAGACATGAGTACATACTGTGTCAAGCCCGAGTCGACATTGGTTATTTGGACGGAAGAAGACAACACTTCCAAAATTGAGTTGTTTGTCGGGTCGATTTGGGGCAACATCAAGAAACTTTCAGAAGGAAGGAGCATCGATTGCGAGATGTCGCAATGCGTTGTGGGCATCAGCGGAACTATCGTCGGGTATGAGGAGACTGGCACCGAGTCGAAGGTGTGGCTCTTTGCCGGCAAGGTCAACGTGACGAACAAGAAGACGAAGAAGGTCACCGTGCTGGAGCCCGGGCAGAACATCACCTGCAAGGGCGGCACCTCGGACGTGAAGCCCTTCAACATCGAGCAGGGCGCCAAGAAGTTCGGCATCAAGATGAGCGACATCAACAACCACTACAGCAACGCCAACAGCCCGACGGTGGAGGACGGCGTCTATGTCATCCGCTTCACCCACAACCCCGAGTATGTGCTCACCCTGAAGGACGGCAAGGCCGTCAACAACGGCGTCGTACACCTCTGGAAGTGGCAGAACACCAACGCGCAGAAGTGGAAGGTGACCCACAAGGACGGCAAGATAGCCATCCGCAGCATGGTGGACCCCAACTTTGCCCTCGACGTGAAGAGCTTCAACTACAGCAACAACGCCGACATCATCCTCTACAAATACTTAGGCAACGACAACCAGCTGTGGATTCCCGAGCGCTTGGACAACGGCGCATACATCCTGAAGACCGCCGGCAACCCCACCTTCTGCCTCGACCTCTACAAAGGCAACGCCACGAACGGAGGCAAGATAGAGCTCTACAACGCCCACAAGCTCTGGCCCGAATGGTGGACGCTGGAGAAAGTGAAGTGAATAAAAAAGAAGAGCGCTAAAACCTAGCGCTCTTGCTTTATTTGAAAAGAAACAACGAAGGTCATTAATCTTCGTTTTCTTCTCTCCATTTCTCTTCCATCTGATTCTCGATTTCCTCATTCTCAGCGCGCATGGCTGCATATTCCTTATCGGTCGCCGTTGTTGTGATGGTGATGTTATGCTCCAAATCAGCACCTGCAGCCTTCATCAACTCCTTATGAATTTCAATCTCTCCAATTTCTTTGTGATAGACGACATCATCACAATCAGTAACAAAATGCAAGGTGTTGTCGAGAACGTTAACATAGAACAAAAGCGATGTTTCCGTGTCAAACGAGCATTCGGTATGGATCATCGTGTACAAACGGTCGCCAAAGAGCTCAGAGCTTCTGTAATCCAAATTAAAGCAATGGTTAAAGCTTTCTTCCGCGTTATCAACAAGTTCACCATATAAAAGATAATCATTGATCTTCTCCGTATCGGGCAGGATGGCTTGGGTTTTGTCCGTTGCATAATCATGCATCATGATGTTTTTGATGGGATTGACGCCCTCGAAATCCTGTTCAGGATCAAGATAGAACACCTTCTGCACCTTATCATCTATCCTCTCCAGGATGATCTTATTGCCGGAGCCTAATGTTGTCTTGAATTCTGTGGCTTTTTTCTCGAATTCGGCCGTCTTGTTCTCCGTTTTGTTTTCCGTATTGTTCTCATTGGTATTGCAAGATGTATTGCAATTGCATGCTGTCATCATTGCTGCGGCACACAGCATCAATGCCGCCGTTTTTAATGCTTTTTTCATAGTTGTAGGTATTTGAATTGATGATTTGTTGGCGCAAAAGTACAACCTTTTAAGAAATCGACAAATAAATTGGCAGAATAATGTTGTCGGGTAGCTGCCAATGGCATTAAAAAAACCAGTATCTTTGCACACTTTTTTACAAATCGAAAACGATGCAGAAGACCAGAGAACTCGATAGTTTGACTTTCGTCGCCATGCTCCGCCAAGGCGCGGTGGCATTAGGCCAGGACAAAAAGGTCATCAACGATCTGAACGTCTTCCCCATTCCCGATGGCGACACTGGCGACAATATGCTGATGACCCTCAAGGCAGGCTGCACTGCACTCGAAGGCCAACTCGGCACCCTTTCTGAAATAGCCTCAGCTGCCTCTTCTGGCATGCTGCTGGGCGCACGCGGCAATTCAGGAGTCATTCTTTCCCGCATTTTTGCAGGTCTTGCCAAAGGTCTGAAAGGTGTGGTCGAAGCCGATACTAAGACTTTCGAAAAAGCCATGCAATCCGCTGTGGACGAAGCTTACAAGGCCGTTCCCGTTCCTGTGGAAGGCACCATTATCACCGTGCTGCGTGAGGGTGTGGCAGGTGCGGACAGCGACGCTGACCTCAATCATTATTTCGAGACCCTTTTGGCCGCAATGCAAGTCTCACTAGACCACACGCCGGAGCTTCTTCAAGTGCTGAAAGACGCTGGCGTGGTCGACAGTGGTGGCGCGGGACTGCTGAGCATTTTCCGGGGAATGAACGATGCCTTGAACGGAAACATCAGCGAAGTGGATTTGCCCGCAACGACAGCCTCTGCACCTATTGTAGAGCTTGACAAATTCACGGAAGACAGCACTTTAGAGTTCGGCTACTGCACCGAGTTCCTGCTCCGTCTGATGCGCTCCAAGGTCGACTTGGACGCTTTCGACGAGAAAGTGATTTTCGACTATCTGAACCGTGTGGGCGAATCGGTGGTGGCCTTCCGCGAAGGCTCTATAATAAAGGTACACGTGCATACCTTCACACCAGGCGTGATTCTCAACGAGATGCAAAAATACGGCGAGTTCTTGACCATCAAGATTGAGAACATGGCGCTGCAACACCATCAATCGACCAATCAGAACAACGCCTCATTCAAATTGCCGCCTAAACCTTACGGTATTGTGACGGTCGCCTCAGGCGAAGGGCTCATCAACGCTTTCCGCGAGTTCGGCACTGACGAAGTGATTGCTGGCGGACAAACCATGAATCCTTCCACACAAGACTTCCTTGACGCTTTTGCCCGCATCAACGCACAACACATCCTTGTCTTCCCCAACAACAAGAACATCAAGATGGCCGCCGACCAAGCCGCTGAGCTTTATAAAGGTGCTGACATCCATGTGCTGCCTTCCACCACCATCGGCGAGGGCTACTACGGCATCGGCTCTATCGACAAAGACAACCCCAACGCCGAGGAAGTGATTGCCAGTGTTACGGAAATCATGCAGTCCGTGGTGACAGGCATGGTCTCCACCGCCATCCGCGACGCCGAAGGCGACCTGGTGAGCGTCCACACAGGCGATTATGTAGGCTACAGCGGCAAGCAACTCCTTTCCGACAGCCCCGACCGACAAACCGCAGCGAAAGCCCTCGTTGAGCGTCTTGATGCTGCCTCACGCGACGTGATGCTGGTGTTTTATGGAGAACAAGTCCCGCAGGATGAGGCCGAAAAACTCGTCGCCGAGTTGCAAGCCACCTACCCTAACCTTGAAATTATGTTGAACAACGGCGAACAGCCGGTTTATGATTATATCTTTGTATTATGTTGACATTTTTTAGCGACACCGATTGCGACATCACTCCAAAAGAGTGTGCCGAGTATGGCATCAAAATGATCAGTATGCCCTACACCGTGGGTGAACAAGTGGTTTACCCCTATATTGACTTTGAAGAATTCGATTTTCACAAGTTCTATGACATGCTCCGCGCAGGCACCATGCCGACCACCAGCGCCATGAGCGAAGAGGCATACATAAAGCATTTCGAGCCTGAATTTGAGGCTGGTAACGACATCCTCTATGTGCATTTCTCTTCGGCCACCTCCAACACCTTCACCATCATGAGACAGGCATTGGAAAAGCTGAAACAAAAATACCCAGAACGCAAATTCTATGAAATTGACACTCTGGGTATTACGGCGTTGTCATACAATGTTGTGCTCGAAGCCGCAGATTTGTACAAAGCAGGTAAGACCGCAGAAGAAATCGTGGAATGGGCCAAGGTGGAAGTTCCTAAGTTCCCGATGTATTTCTTCGCCGACGACCTGAAGTTCTTCCGCCGCAGCGGCCGCGTGAGCGGTCTGGCTGCCACTATGGGCGGCTTCATCGGCATCCGCCCCATCATCTATCTCGACAACGAGGGCAAGATGGTGAGCATCGGCAAAGAAACAGGACGCGCCAAGGCCATTGCCCGACTGGTGCAATATGTAGAAGAGTTGGGCGAGGACGTGAAGGCGCACCGCGTGGTGATCGGTCATTCAGATGCCCTAGACATTGCCGCTGAGGCTGAACGCCAACTGAAAGAGAAATTCGGCGATGACCTGAATGTCATCACCGTCCCCGTCAACCCGACCATCGGAAGCCACTGCGGGCCTAATGCCATCGGCATTTGCTTCCATGCCAAACATCGTTAAGCCATGATTACCATTGAAGAGGTCAAGAACAAGAAGCAACAAAAAGAGTTTCTGGACTTTCCGTTGAAACTCTACAAAGGCAACCCCTACTTCACACCGCCTTTGTACATGGACGAAAAGAAAATCTTCCGTAAAGACTTCGTCTACAACGACATGTGCGACACTGTCCATTATAACGCTTACAAAGACGGCCAAATGGCAGGCCGCATCTCAGGCATCGTGCAACGCGCCGCCAACGAAAAGACGGGCAAGAAACAGGTGCGTTTCACCCATTTTGATGTCATTGAGGACGAGGAAGTTGCACAAGAGTTGTTCAAGGCTGTCGAAGCATGGGCCATGGATAAGGGCATGAACGAAATAATAGGTCCATTAAGCTATTCCGACCTTGAGCGAGAAGGCTTGCTCATCGAGGGCTTCGAGTATCCCGCCACCTTTGAGGAAACTTATAACTATCCTTATTACCAGACCTTTATCGAAAATCTCGGCTACCAAAAGGACGTAGACTGGACGGGCAGCCGCCTGCGCGTACCCAAGGACTACGACGGCGAAGTCGACAAGTTAGCCAAGTTTGTGATGAAACGCTACAACCTGCACCTCGGGACAGCCCGCAACACCAAAGACTTCATCAATAAATACGCTGACGGCATCTTTGAGCTGCTCGACAAGTCATACGAACTGCTTTACGGCACCGTGCCTTTCACCGAAGGCATGAAAAAGATGATGATCGACAATTTCAAACTGGTCATCAATGTGAAAAACGTTGCCGTCATCCTTGACGAAAACGACAAGATGGTTTGTTTCGGACTAACTTTCCCCGGCATCGCCGACGCGGTGAGACCCTCGGGCGGAAAATTGACACCTTTAACATTAGTACGGTTGCTCAAGACCCTAAAAAAGCCTGATGTCATAGACCTCTGCCTCCTCGGTGTGGAACCCGAATGGCTCAACCGTGGCGTGAGCGTCATCGTTTCCTCCGAGTTGATGAAGATGCTCAAGACTGTAAAATATGCCGAAACCAACGGCAATTTGGAGGAAAATTATGCCATCCAAAACCAATGGAAACGCTTTGATGAACAGAAGATCAAGCGGCACCGTTGCTATGTTAAACAGTTAGGAATATGACACGCTTTGCGTCATTGCGAGGAGGAACGACGAAGCAATCCAGACAACATGCAAAACATCTGGATTGCTTCGCTCCGCTCGCAATGACGACTACCAACAAATATCGAATTAATAATGATTAAGATTTTGATAGACTGTTTTGGAGGCGACCACAGCCCAGAGGCCAACGTGGACGGCGCCTTGGCAGCCATGGCGAAAATGCCCGACCTGCATCTGATCCTCACGGGTGACGAGGCCATTCTTCAGAACTACCTGAAAGACAAGAGCTACGACACATCCCGTCTCGAAATCGTCCATGCGCCCGAGGTCATCGGCTGTGAGGAACGCCCCATTGACGTCATTCGGCTGAAAAAAGAGAGTTCGATGATCAAAGCCGTGCGTCTCTTGCGCGACCGCGACGACATCGCTGCCATGGTCAGCACAGGCTCTACCGGAGCCCTCGTTGCTGCCGCCTTGACTCGCATCGGTCGTGTGAAGGGCGTCATCCGTCCCGCCTTCTGCCCTATCCTTCCTACCATGGACGGCGGCATCGTAGGCATCTGCGACAGCGGTGCCAATGTTGAGGTCACACCCGAGCATTTGAGGCAGTTTGCCATCATGTCGAGCCTTTACATGAAGTATGTCTATAATATTGAAAATCCGCGCATTGCCTTGCTTAACGTCGGAAAAGAAGCAGAAAAAGGCGACGAAATCCGACAAAAGGCACACATTTTGCTGAGTGAGACGCCGGAAATCCATTTTGTGGGCAACATGGAGAGCCGCGACCTGTTATCTGGCAACTATGATGTGGTGGTTTGTGACGGCTTTTCGGGCAACGTGTTGGTGAAGACAACGGAAGGTACCGCATTGGAGTTGTTGAAGAAGCTGAAGAAAGACATCTATTCGCGCGGCATCTACAAACTGGGAGCCTTGCTGATGAAGCGGATGTTCATGGAAGAGAAAGAGTTCATGAACTACCAAAACTACGGTGGCAGTGTGCTGCTCGGCACCTCAAAGACGGTGGTAAAAGGTCATGGCTCCAGCAAAGCCACGGCAGTGGAGAAATGCATCGAGCAAGCCTACAAGATGGAGGTCAGTTCTTTGTCATCCAAGATGGAAGAGATTATCATGAAGTATGAACACTATGAGTATTGAATGCAGAATGCAGAATGCAGAATGCGGAATGCGGAATGGCGGTGGTGGTTCATCGGAGTCTCCTTGGTGGTTCCTGGTTCCTGGTTCCCGGTTCTTGGTTTGGGGTTCCATTAAA
>JAGBQJ010000005.1 GCA_017632935.1 Bacteroidales bacterium
GGGAGAATCTACGAGGCCAAAAAATTAATAACATGAAACATAAAAATTGCGCCCCCTTCAGGACTTGAACCTGAGACCCCCTGATTAACAGTCAGATGCTCTAACCAACTGAGCTAAGGAGGCTGCACAATGTCACAGAACGTTTCTGTTTTGCGGCTGCAAAAATACGGCTTTTTTTCTTACCCGCAAGAAAATAATGGACAATTTTTTTCGAAAATATACTATCTTATTGATTTTCAATAAAAAATTTTTCTAAAAACAAAGCGTTTTTCTTCGTATCTTTGCCGCACTAAAAGCAAAACACCATGCAACAGAAAAAAATACTCGGAATAGGGAGCGCATTGGTAGACATACTGACTCGAATTCCCAATGGACAAATCCTTCAAGAACTCAACCTCCCAAAAGGAAGCATGACCTATGTGGATGCCTTAACCTCGGTAGCTATAGGCGACAAACTGGCTCATCTCGGTAACCAAATGGCCTCGGGCGGCTCAGCAGCCAACACCATGAGCGGCTTGGCCCAACTTGGTGTCGAAGCCGGATTTCTCAGTAAAGTCGGAAAAGATGAAGTGGGACGTTTCTTCGAAAAACAAATGATTGAAACCCATGTCAAGCCACTGATGCTAAAGAGTGACACACCTTCAGGTCGCGTGCAGGCTTTGGTCACTACTGACGGGGAACGTACTTTCGCCACCTGCCTCGGTGCCGCTGCTGAGCTATGTGCCGACGACATTATGCCGGAACTCTTTGAAGGCTGGGATATCTTCTATGTGGAAGGTTACCTCGTGGCCAATCCAACCATGCTGCGTAAAGCCATCGAAACGGCCAAAGCCAAAGGCATGACCATCGCCATTGACTTAGCCAGTTACAACGTGGTGGAAGAAAGCCGCGACTTCTTGCTTGAACTCGTCAACGATTATGTTGACATTGTGTTCGCCAACGAAAAGGAAGCATTTGCCCTAACAAGCATGGAGCCCGAAGCTGCCTTGCACTTCATCGCTGATCGTTGCGACATCGCTGTGGTAAAAGTGGGTCCAAAAGGTGCTTTTGTTCAACGTGGCAACGAAATCGTCACCATCCCTCCGATGAAAGCAGAGGTAGTCGATACAACCGGTGCCGGCGACATGTGGGCTGCAGGTTTCCTTGCTGGTCTCGTCAAAGGCGAAAGCTTGCAGAAATGTGGTATGATGGGGGCCGTCGTGGCGAAGAACATTATTGAGGTGATGGGGGCCAAGATGGATGAGGCGCGTTGGGAGAAAATACACGCTTCTATTGCAAATTTGTAATTAATTAGGTAGGGCTATCAGTATTTTTTGTACCTTTGCGCCCACTTAAGTATTTTTCGCGAAAAGTAAATATTTAATAATTAGCTAGTTAGATAAAATGAAGGAATTCCAAACAAAAGACATCCGTAACGTTGCCCTTATCGGCGCAGCTAAATCGGGTAAGACCACGCTTGCCGAAAACATGCTTTTCGAAGGCAAGCTCATCAACAGAAAAGGTAGCACCGACGAGAAGAACACCGTCTCCGACTATCGTCCCATCGAGATGGAACGTCAGATTTCGGTGAACGCTTCCATGATGTACACGATCTATAACGACAAGAAGATCAACATCCTGGACACCCCAGGTTTCAGCGACTTCTCTGGCGACATCGTCAGCTGCCTCGCCGCTACCGACATCGCCGTGTGCATGGTGAATGCTCAGTCGGGCGTTGAAGCAACCACCGAGAACGCCTGGCGTCATGCTACCAACACCAACAAACCCGTTGTGTTCTTCATGAACCAACTCGACCACAGCAATGCCAACTTCGACAACACCATCCGTGAACTGAAGGAGTATTTCGGCGACAAGGTTACGCCTATCCAATATCCCGTCAACGCCGGTGAAGACTTCAACGCCGTCATCGACCTGATCATGATGAAGATGTTGGTTTTCAAAGATGGCAACGGTGCTCCTGAAATCCAGGACATCCCCGCCGCTGAGATGGCCAAGGCCGAAGAGCTGCATAACAACCTCATCGAGCACGCCGCCGAAGGTGAAGAGGCTCTGATGGAGAAGTTCTTCGAAGAGATGACCTTGAGCGAAGAAGACATGGAACGCGGTATCCACCTTGGTATCGTCAACCGTGAGATGTTCCCCGTCATTTGCGGCGCTGCCAAACGTGGCGTGGGTGTCACCCGTCTGATGGATTTCCTCATTAACGCCTGCCCGTCGCCTGCCGACATGCCGGCCATCAAAGCCAACAACGGCCAGGAGTTCCACAACAGCAACGACGACCCGACCGCCTTGTTCATCTTCAAGGTGACCACTGAGCAGAACCTCGGCGACGTGGCTTGGATGCGTGTCTACGGCGGCACCGTCGTAAAGAGCCAAGACCTCATCAACCCGCGTACGGGCAATAAGGAGCGTCTGTCTCAGCTGCTCGCTTTCCGTGGCAAGAACCGTGAGGAAGTGGAGAAAGTCAACGCTGGCGACATCATCTGCACTATCAAGCTGAAGGACGGCCGTATCGGTGATTCCTTGGTCGACGCCAAGGCCGCCGAAGCCACTTTCCCCGAAATCCCGTTCCCGACCCCGATCTTCTCGATTGCTGTCAAGGCCGTCAACTCACAAGAAGACGAAAAGCTCGGTAGCATCCTTAACGACATCCACAAGACCGACCCGACTGTTATCGCTGGTATGTCGCGCGAGTTGCGCCAGAACATCCTGCAGTGCCAGGGCGAATATCACTTCAACACCCTGAAGTGGTACTTCGACAACGTCTATAAGATCGCCATCGAGACGGCTTCGCCGAAGATCCCGTATCGTGAGACCATCACCAAGAGCGCAAGCGCCAGTTACCGTCACAAGAAACAGTCCGGTGGTAGCGGTCAGTTCGGTGAGGTGCACATGCAGCTGGCTCCTTATTTCGAGGGTTACACTGACCCGAGCGAACTGCAGGTGCGCGACAAGCAAGAGTACGAACTGCCTTGGGGCGGTAAGCTCATCTTCGCCAACTGCGTCGTTGGTGGTGCCATCGACGCCCGCTTCATGCCCGCCATCCTGAAGGGTGTGAACGAACGTCTGGAGCAGGGCCCGCTCACGGGTTCCTACGCCCGCGACATCATCGTCTACATTTACGACGGTAAGATGCACCCGGTCGACTCCAACGAAATGGCCTTTAAGATCGCTGGTCGTATGGCCTTCAGTGCCGCCTTTAAGAACGCTGGCCCGAAGATCATGGAACCCATCTACGACCTCGACGTGCGCATGCCCGCCGACCTCATGGGTGCCGTCATGACCGACCTCCAAGGCCGCCGCGCCATCGTCATGGGCATGGATAGCGACCATAACTACCAGACCATCCACGCCAAGGTGCCGTTGGCCGAGATGGACCGTTATTCGACCTCGCTGAGCTCGCTGACTTCGGGCCGTGGTACCTTCACCATGAAGTATGCTGAATACCAGCAAGTTCCTACCGACGTCCAGAACCGCCTCCTCAAGGAGTACGAAGAGAGCCAGAAGGAAGAAGAATAAAAATAGAACAAGAGTATTTTTTCATAAGTATTGCATTTTTTCCCCGCTGCGGTTGCCGTGGCGGGGTTTTTTATTTACTTTTGCAGCAAACTAACTTAAAAACGAATACCATGGACTTTGGAAAACTCTTCTCAAAAGTGGTGAAGACTGTAAAGGAAAACATAGAGGTTGAAACCAAACCTGCCTCACAGCCGACAGCACAACCTAAACCTGCATCACGACCCACTACTCCAGCCTTTGAAAGGGAAAGAACAGCTTTGGAATGGGTGGCTTATTTCAAGGAAATCCTTGCAACGGAATTTTCACAATATAGCGTCCGCGAAAACGTGGCCGTGACCGATGTGGCTGGTTACGCTAGCGATGAGTTCAAACTCTACAAGAGCCGTCCCACACAAGCCTACAAAGCCGAATGGGGCCAACCCTATACTTTCGTGCTCGAACAGGCTGGCAGCCTTAAAGGCGTTGTCATGCTGGGCAACGGCCATAGCCATGACAGCAACGTGAAGTACCTCATCGCCAGAATGTACGCCAAGAAAATGGGCATTCCCTACATCAACTTCTACACGCAGATGCCCAACGAACGCGACTACGTCATCGGGCGCATACGTAAGTTCTTGTAACCAATAAAGACAGAAAAAGGGGATGCGGCATAGCCGCGCCTGCCGAAGGAGGCAGCCTTGTTGTTCATTTCTCGGTTTTGCAGGCAACCCGACAAGGTACCCTCTCGTGATCCGCAAGTTTGCGGATTCAAAATCCTTCCCCTTTTTCTTTTTTTACCATGGAAAGCATCATCAGCCAACTGACTCGTCAAGAGACCTGGGAGAAGTTTCTCGCTTACCGCCTGATGAAAGGCCGCTTCAACTGGCATGAGTTTGATGAAGCCGATGCCTTCGTGGAAAGGGAAGACTACTTGCCATTGGCCAACAAAATCGCTGAAGGCGAAAATCTAGGCATCCCTACAAAGAAACTAGTCAATAAGATGGGTTCGGGCAAGAAACGTGTGGTCTACAGCTTCGCACCAGACGAGATGCTCATCCTCAAACTCATTGCCTTCTTACTCTATAAATACGACGACCAATTTGTCCCCAATTGCTTTGCCTTCCGCCGTGGCTTGAAAGCCTCTGATGCCGTCTTCAAGATCAACAAGGCCATTCGCAATCAAAAGATGTGGGCCTACAAACTCGATATCCACGACTATTTCAATTCCATCGACATCGATATCCTGCTGCCTATACTGACCGACATACTCAAAGACGACAAGCCTTTATACTTTTTCTTTGAAAAGCTGCTGACACAGAATCTCGCTATTTATAATGGCCAAGTCATTGAGGAAAAACAAGGTGTCATGGCCGGTACACCTACTGCACCCTTCATCGCTGATGTCTATCTGAAAGATGTGGACCGCTATTATTATAATAAAGGTGTAGTTTATGCTCGCTATTCCGATGATATTATAATGTTTGCTCCTGATTTTGAGACTCTTGAGCAATACAAAAATCAAATGGCGCAGTTTTTGGCACAATATCATTTGGAAGTCAATTCCGAAAAGGAGAAAATTTATTCGCCCGATGAGGCTTACGAGTTCTTGGGCTTCAAATGCCACGGCCATGATATTGATATCTCGGAAGCGACCAAGAAAAAGATGAAAGGCAAAATTTGCCGCAAAGCCCGTGCTTTATGGCGTTGGAGCAGTAAAAACCACATAGAACCCGAGAAGGCGATGAAAGGCCTCATCAACTATTTCAATCGCAAGTTTTTCGAGAGCGATGACCCCGAAACCCTTACCTGGTCAAGATGGTTTTTTCCGGTTATCAACCAAACTGAAGGTCTGAAAGAAATCGACCATTATCTGCAACAGAACATTCGCTTTCTTAGCACGGGTAAGCATAATAAAGCCAACTATCGAGTTGACTATGAAAAGCTTAAAAAACTAGGTTACAAGAGTTTGGTGAACGAATATTATAAGTTTAAAGATTCCGCTCCCGCCACTGTTGGCTAAACGACTTGGCGGCAAACTCTGGCATGGGTCTTTCCTCGCCCCAAAGCGGTCCCAACAAACGTTTTAATTCCAACTTCTTGAAAAACAACGGACTGTCCATCTTTTTCCGTGTCTTACAATGCCAAATCATGGCTTTCAGTAGGGCATCGTATTTGGTATTACCCGTTTTTTCGTCTATGGCCAAATGACGGTTTTCAATGATCAAGTCGTCCAATGGAATCTTCACGGGACAGATTTCTACACACTTGCCGCACAGAGAACAGGCGGAATTGAGGTAATTGAAATCCTCCAAACCTTCCATCAAAGGTGCCATCACGGTGCCCACTGGACCGATATGTTTAGTGCCGTATGAATAACCACCGATGTTTTTGTAAACCGGACACACACTGATGCAAGCCCCACAATGAATGCACGACATCACCTTGCGCTGCGTTTCATGCGCCAACAACCCAGAGCGGTTGTTGTCCAAAAGAATGACATACATCTGCTCGGGACCATTGCCCGTAGTGGAAGGACCAAAGGTAATGCTGTTGCAAGCCGCCATGCTTTGTCCGTTGGAATGCAGCGACAGCAAAGGTAACAACACACTTAAGTCGTCCATATTAGGAATCACTTTGGCAATGCCAGCCACAACGATGTGTATCTTTGACAATGAGCTGGATTTCAAAATATTGCCTTCGTTTTCAGTAAATACCACACCTCCAGAATCGGAAAGCAGGAAGTTGGCACCTGTGACACAAATGGACACATCTTGCGTTTCAACACCTACCTCATGCCGTACAAAATTGACCATCTGCTTGGCTGAGCTGTCGGGCTTCAATTTGAAAGCAGAAGTCAAGATGGCATTGTTTTCCTCCTTTGAAAGATGAATGGAAGGCGCAAGGGGATGATAAGGCTTTTGTTGACCTTTTTGAAGTACAAAACGAGCCACTTCTGTTTCGACTACGCGGATGTTTTTGCGCTCCAAGAAACCATTGAGTTCAATCTCATCAAGCACAACAGAGTTGGAACGCATGATGGCGTTGGCTTTTTCTTTGCGGATGAGGTCGAAAATCATAGTCAGGGCATCATCTGCATTGCGCGCCCAGAGTACTTTTCCGCCGTTTTCGGTGAAGTGGGTCTCAAAGTCGACCAACAATTTCTCTAAAGTCAATAATGACTTGTTGCGCAAAGTATAGGCACGTTGTTTTTCCAAGTCGAGGTTGCGGTAATTCTCCTTTCCTTTGACAAAGTTATTTTCGAAACAGCCTGTGCTGTAGTTGATCTTCTGCCAATGTTCCTCATCGAAAGCGATGGCAGAGCCGTTTTTGAATATGGTCTTAGGGTCACTCATCGTCATGGCTTTCAACGGATTCTATTTTTTCAACTCTTCTGGCGTGACGGCCACCTTCAAAACCGGTATTCAAAAAAGCCTGCACCATTTCCCAAGCCAATTCGTTAGGAATAAAACGACCAGGCAAGGCGAGAATATTGGCATCGTTGTGCTGACGGGCCAGTTTGGCCAGTTCCACATTCCAACACAAAGCTGCACGGACATTATGGTGGTGGTTAGCCGTCATCTGGGCACCGTTGCCACTGCCACAAAGGATGATACCCAAAGGATATTCTCCATGCTCAATGGCAGAAGCCAAAGGATGGATCATGTCGGGATAGTCGACGCTTTCGGTAGTATATGTACCATAATCATTGACTTGATAGCCGGCTTCTTTCAGTTTTCCAATCAAAAATTGTTTCATCTCGAAGCCACCATGGTCGCTCGCTATGGGTATAATGTGTTCCATTTTTACACTGTTGATAATTCAACTTGCAAAATTACATATTTTCATTGTTTACCATAGTCATATAGCACTATTTCTGAAAGACTTATCCGCTTTAAAACATTCATCGTTTTTGATTTAATAAATTGGTATTCAAGAAAATATTAAGTTATCAACAGGTTTTTTGTTGATAACTTTTTAAATCAAGTGGACAAAAAACAAGGGCTGTTGATTCAACAATTTTTCAACCCAAAACTAGTCAAAAATGAACATGATTTCAAAAAATTGAACTCAATTTTACCCGTTTTTTTGGTTTTCATCGAATAACCGAAAAAGTATTGATAAGACTGAAAAATAATCTTTTGTAATTTTCATCTTTTTCTGTCTCAAACCAAAAATCATTAATGCAAGAAATTTATTGAAAAGTTATCAACCAATTCACAGGCTTATTAACAGCAGTAACAAATTTTTAATTAACCAAAAAAATAAAAAATATGATTTTAATAATGATGTTTTGGGTGTTGATAACCATTCAGGCATTTTTTACAGATTTGCTGCTAATCCAATTAAATTGTCTAATTTTGACCCGTTTTTAACGAGCAGATGAAAAGCGAAAAGACCATATTTTTGTTTGTGATAATGTCTTTGATGTTTGGTTTGGATGCATTCTCCCAGACTGAATATCAAACTTATAACTATCCAAACGGTGAGATTTCAAGTGAAGGTGTATTGCGCAATGGTCGACCTGATGGGCTTTGGAAGACCTATTATGAGAGCGGTCAACTGAAGTCGATAGGTAAGCGTACGGACTTCCTTTTGGATAGCACCTGGGTGTTTCTTGCCGAGTCGGGCGATACCACATTGATTGTCAACTATAAGAAAGACCTGAAAAACGGACCTCGCTTTACCTTCGGTAAAGACGATATCTTGGAAGAGCCTTTTGTGAATGATGTGAAACAAGGTGAAGGTCGACGCTATGATCGAAAGCGTCATATTCTTCAGACAATGACTTTTAAAAATGGATTGGAAGAAGGCATTTCACCTGTTTTCGACACCACGGGACTGTTGCGTGAAATCATCACTTATCGAAAGGGTTTCGTTATGACCCGAGAGGCCTTGAACCGTTATGACCGAGAGGGCAAGAAACACGGCTATTGGAAGACTTTTTATGAGGATTGGTCGGTACACACCGAATGCTATTACAAACATGGTCTGCGCGATGGATTCTATAAGGAATACGATGAGAAAGGCAATTTGAAGAAAATCACCAAGTATGTGAATGATGTGGAACAAGTGCTTGAGAGTGACCAAAAGCCACTCGTTGTGCAGCATGAGTATTATCCCAATGGCCGTGTGAAACGCGAGGCATCCTTCCGCGATGGCAAGCGTGAAGGTGTGTGGCGTGAGTTTGATGAGGAAGGCAATGTCATTAATTCGCAGACCTATAAAAAAGGTGCCTTGGTGGGTCAGGGTATTGTTGATACCGATGGTAAGCGTCGAGGAGAATACAAGGAATTTTATCCCGATAGTACCTTGCGTGCCGAAGGGCTATTCGTTGATGGTTTACGCTCAGGTGAATGGAAGTTTTATTACCACAACAGTAAACTTCAAGAGGTAGGCAACTACAAAGAAGGTGAACCTGATGGTGCCTGGATCTGGTATCACGACAACGGACAAAAACAGATTGAGGAACAGTTTTATAAAGGTCAGCCCAACGGACCTTACAAGGAATATGATGCCAAGGGTAATATGATCGTCTCAGGTACCTATTTCGATGGCATGAAAAACGGTAAATGGTCTGAACAAATCGGTGACATGCGCACCCAAGGCGAGTACCGCAACGACAAGCAAGTAGGTGAATGGGTGTCGTATTACGATAACGACAAGATGGCCTTCCGTGGCACCTTCAATGCTGGTTACCCTGATGGCGAACACTTCTT
The DNA here is from genome assembly GCA_017632935.1 of Bacteroidales bacterium. Classification (GTDB taxonomy): domain Bacteria; phylum Bacteroidota; class Bacteroidia; order Bacteroidales; family F082; genus Limimorpha. Next base: position 9,216 of record JAGBQJ010000005.1, read on the forward strand.
CTACTACGAAAGCGGTAAGTTGCGTGAGATCCAAAGCTACAAAGTGGGTGTAAAGCATGGCGACTGGAAAAAATACTTGGACACAGGCGAGTTGTATTTCACGGTGACTTACGACCAAGGCAAGGAAGTGAAATATGACGGTGAGGCTTTGGATGACAACGAAATCATCAAAGAATGAAGCAGATATCTTATCTACATAAAGGGTCGAAAGTGGCCATTGCCGCTCCGGCACGCAAAATGAGCCGCGAGCAGATGCAACCTGCGATTCAGTGGTTGGAAGAGATGGGATTTGTACCTGTTTATGATGACAGTCTTTTTGCTGAACATTTCATCTTTGCCGGTGATGATGATTTTCGCGCTGCTGTCCTGCAAGAATACCTTGACAATGAACAAATTGATGCCATTTGGCTCTCGAAAGGAGGCTACGGCAGCATCCGCATCATCGACAAACTGGATTTCACGAAGTTTCTGCAGCATCCGAGATGGATTATCGGCTTCAGCGACACGACTGTGTTTCATGGAAAACTGAGTCGATTGGAAGTGCCTAGTATTCATGCTTGTATGCCCTTCAATTTTATTGTCAAGACAGCTGAAGCTAAACAGTCTTTGTTTGATGTCCTTACAGGCCAGACTTTGCATTATGACTTACCTGCGAATCCTTTGAATCGGATAGGAACGATGGAAAGCGAAATCGTTGGCGGCAATTTGTCGGTTTTGTATGGTATGATAGGCTCCAATTCCTTCCCCGAAACGGACGGAAAAATCTTTTTCATTGAAGATGTTGACGAATATATCTATCACATTGACCGTATGATGCACGGATTGAAGCGCGCAGGAAAACTAGAGCATCTGAAAGGACTCGTTGTTGGCGGTCTAACCAAGATACACGACAACGAAGAACCCTTCGGGATGTCGGTAGAGGAAGTCATCGCTGAAGCGGTGTCAGACTATGATTATCCAGTATGTTTCGGTTTTCCGGCAGGACATTTTGAAAATAACTGCGCCGTTGTTTTTAACCAGCAATCAAGGATAGAAGTCACTGCTCAAGGTTCAGTTTTCCTTGGCAATTTTATCCATTGATCTAAGGATATCTTTCAACATCTCAGGCTTGGTCAGGTTAAGCCAGTCGCAGAAGGTGATGCCCATGTATTTTGCCGTCTTTTTCCAGCTTCCCTTGTGATCTTTTTTCAGTGAAAAGATGTAGGAATTACTAGTGCCGAGCAGCACTTCCTTTAACGCACAGACCTTATAGACAATCTCATTGAAATAGCTCTCACTGCTGACGCCTGTCTTACATTCGATGACAAACAGTTTGTTGGCTTTGATGAAACACACGTCCAATTCATTGTTATGCTTGATGATGCCATTGGAGATATGTACGCCCATGGCAATATCATCAGGTTGCAGCACGCCTTTGATCAACGCATAGACATATTCCTCAAACCAACCGCCTGTAAGATATTCAATTTCATAGCTTTGTAATGCGCCTTTGCGCTCTGGGACAAAGCCAATATAATTCAAGAATTTGCTTAGGTTGGGAATGGGAGTCATAAACTCCTTGTGCGGATTTTCCACTTCCGAGATGATGAGGAACTTCCAGTTGCGGTATTTTTCGCGTAGGATGTCCATCACCTGATAGTCGCCTTGTCCGAACAGACCTTGCGAGAACATCGTGAAAAGATGTTGTGAGAATGCCGTTTCTCGCACCTGTTGACGGGATTGGTTTACATCACTTTGCAGTCCGTAGAGGCCGAAATACTCCTTCAAACTCATACGGTGCTTGATGGGGAACACTTCATCGTCGTCGTCATAGATGCTATGGTCGAAGATGGTCTTGACAATCAGGTTTTCACGGGTTTGCGTGTAGAAAAACAAGGTATTGAATTCTTCAAAAACATGCTGTACCGACAAAGTCATATAACGGTTACCGCCCGCTAAATTAAGGTAGTACTGCTTGTCATGATTCAACTCACTTTTGATAGTGCGGCAGATATATTCATAAAGCATTTTATCCTCGTGCCGTTTTACTATGATGCTTTTCACCAAAGCTTCGTTGATTTCCAATTGCTGAGCCAAGAGTTGTATGCATCCAGCTTCCTCCTCGGTGGAGATGAACAACAATTCGTCACCCTCTTCATAGTATTCCTTGGTAAACAGATAAGCTGGCAACGGATTACTTTTGTCTATGATATTGACGATGGTTTTTGACATAACTATTTGATTATGATTTTCTTTACTATTCTTTCTTCGTTGTTTCTTACTTCAATAAAATAAACTCCACTTTCCAATGTTTCAACGTTTATTGTATTTACTGAATTATCAATCTTTTGCGATTTGATGAGTTGTCCATTAAGGTTGTATATCACCATTTCTGAAGGCTGTGCATTTTCAACTGTGAGGGTGAAACTGCCGTTTGAAATAGGATTGGGCGCAACTGCAAAAGCGATGTTTTCTGATTCCTCAATGGCATCGTCGTCAAGGAATGGAATATATGTGACTAATCCCAAACTCGGGTCGTCGTATTGATGTGTGATGTGTTCTTCTATCACTTGTTCATCTATGGTGCCCCAGTAGTTGCCCACAGCCATGATGTCGCAGGCGGTGTTGTTATAGAGGTCGAAATAGAGGTAGTCCATTCCATAGTTGGCTAAATGGCCGTTGTCGTGAATCACGTTGTGGCCCCAATCGTCTTCGGTTCCAAGGTCGACATCAGCGGCATTGATGATAGTAATACCCCACAGATTTTTGGTGATGGTATTATTGCGGATATAAGCCTTGTTGTTCCCGTCCATGCCGTAGATGCTGATACCGCTGCCTCCGTTCATCGGGTTGGTTTCGAGGTTGTTTTGGTCAAAAGTGTTTCCGATGATGGTCGAGCTGAGATGATAGCCCTGTTGGTTATAGCCGTAGCGGTTGTGGTTGATGTTATTGTTTTTCAACAGGATTTTGGTGTCGCCTGTCCCCATAAGGTCGGAAATGCTGATGCCGCCTGCCATTTCGTCTCCTGCGTGGATAGTGCAGTTCACGATGCGGATGCTGTCTTGTGAACCTGGTCCAAGGTTGATATGCGGGTTGTTACTCATACTCACATTCCAAAAGAATATGCAGTCGGTAATTTGCGGCGAGGTTTGCCCATTGGCAGGCGAACTGATGGCCGAACCATTGTTATTGTCAAATTCGCAACTCGTGAACACGGGGTCGCAGTTCATGCAATTGACAGCGGCACTTTGTTGTTCACAACGGAAATTCTGGAAATGGCAGTCTGTAAAAACAGCTTCGCTTTCAATAATTTGGATGCCGTCCAATTCTGTAATATTGCATCTTCTGAACACGCACGGACCTGTGGCATCCTCAAGACGAATACGACCACCCACACCTGAATTGCCAGAGAAAGCCAACCAGTAGTAATTATCCGTGTTGATGGCCTCAATCGAGCCTTTGATGGTCAGGGTGACGTTGTTGTTAAAGTACAAGGAATGGTTGACATCAAGTTTGTCGTTGGCTGAAATGGTGATGTCGTTTTCGATTCTATACTGCTGGTTGCCATCAATCCACATGACGCAGCCGTTGCTCACTTCCACAAGGTCTTCAATGGTGTAAGTTGTTCCGTTGCCGGGACTCACCCATTGAGCGTTCAGCATCGACCAAAGGCCGATGCTGAACACGAACATTAACGCTATTTTTTTCATGACGATCACTTCTTAATCGCCGCAATGCCAGGAAGTTCCTTGCCTTCGATGGCTTCAAGCAGAGCACCGCCACCAGTGGAAACGTATGACACTTGGTCGGCGAGACCAAACTTGTTGATGCAGGCCACACTGTCGCCACCACCGATGAGCGAGAAAGCGCCGTCCTTGGTAGCAGCCGCAATAGCCTCAGCGATAGCTTTTGAACCTACAGCAAAGGTGTCGAACTCAAACACGCCGCAGGGACCGTTCCACAAAATAGTCTTTGAGCCTTTGATAACGTTGGCAAACAGCTCGCGAGTCTTGGGACCGATGTCCATACCTTCCCAACCATCGGGAATGTTCATCGGATCAACCACCTGAGTGTCTGCATCGTTGGCAAACTTGTTGCCCACCACGCAGTCCTCAGCCAGTACGAGTTTGACGCCCTTTTCTTTTGCTTTGGCCAAGATGTCGAGAGCGAGATCGAGTTTGTCTTCTTCGCAGATGGAGTTGCCAATCTTGCCACCCAAAGCGCGTTTGAAAGTGTAGGTCATGCCACCACAGAGGATGAGGTTATCTACTTTAGTGAGTAGATTTTCAATAATTTCAATCTTAGTGGAGACTTTCGAACCACCCATAATAGCGGTGAAGGGACGTTGGATGTCTTCCATCACTTTGTTGACAGCAGCCACTTCCTTGCCCATCAGGTAGCCGAACATCTTATGGTCGGCATCGAAATAGTCGGCAATCAAAGCCGTGGAAGCATGGGCACGGTGGGCGGTGCCGAAGGCATCGTTGATGTAGTATTCGCCATAGCTGGCCAAGGTCTTGGTGAATTCTTTCTGAGAGGCTTTGACGGCCTTTTTGGCTTCGTCGTAACCTTCCTCACCCTTTTCGATGCCGCGCGGCTTGCCTTCCTCTTCAGCATAGAAGCGGAGGTTTTCGAGTACTAAAACTTCACCAGGCTTCAGAGCATTCACTTGTTCGGTGGCTTTCATACAGTCCTCAGCGAATTGCACAGGACGGCCCAATAATTCTTCCAAGTGCTTGATAATAGGCTTGATGGAGAACTTCGGATCGGGGTTTTTCTTCGGGCGACCGAGGTGCGACATGAGCACAACCATGCCTTTGTCGTTCAAGACCTTGTTGATGGTCGGCAAAGCGGCACGCATACGAGTGTCGTCGGTGATGTTGAAGTTATCGTCCAACGGGACATTGAAATCGACGCGAATGACCACGCGTTTGTTTTCAAAATTGATTTGATCGATGTTTACCATGGTATTTTTATTTAAAGATTCAAAGATTCAAAATTAAGATTTAAAATTTCACGTTTTCAGGAACTACCACATTGATAGCTAGACGCATGATTTCGAAGTCAAAGGGTGAGTTGGTCAAGGTCTCGCCTTCGGTCTCCACGTTGAGGGAGTGTGGCGGATCGGAAACCACCCTGACTTTTTTGCCTCTGAAAGTCGACACTTCATTGAGCTTGTCAATGAAGGTGCCATCATAGAGGTTTTTCACGTTCATGGCGAACTTCAAAATGGATAATTTTCGTACCGCTGTGATGTCTAACAAACCGTCATTCGGAATGGCGTCGCGCATCATCTTCATGCCGCCGCCCACATATTTACAATTACCGATGGAAAGGCTCAACACATCGTCTTCAATGACCATCTGGTCATCGATGGCGATTTTCACGTGTACGTAATGGTATTTCAGCAGGCATTTCACTGTGCTCAGCAAGTAGCGGACTGTGCCTTTTTTGCCTTGTTGTTTCATGATATTGGTCGAGCGGCAGATGTTCTCGTCCAAGCCCGACCCAGCAGCGTTGAGGAAGTAACGCACTTTCGGATCGCCGTCGTTGAAATAAGTCAGTTTTCCAATGTCATGCACAAAAATGTTACCTGCCTTGATAATCTTGATGATTTGTTCGTATTCTAAAGGAATATCAAAAGTACGACACCAATCATTGCCTGTCCCGATGGGGATGCAAGCCATGGTGATGTCGGTGGTGGGAACGGAGTCCTGGGTAAAGATACCGTTGATGATTTCATTGTTGGTGCCGTCGCCGCCTACCGAAACGAACTTCCGATAGCCTTTTTCGGTGATGGCGTTGCGCACGATTTCGATGGCGTGTTGGGGATATTCTGTCAAAACATCATCAAATTCAAAACCTTCATTGATAAGGAGTTGCTTGATGGTTGGCCAGTCTTCTCCCGCCTTGCCCACCGAGGCTTTCGGGTTAACAACGACTAGCCATTTGTTATTTTTTTCTGTCATAAAATGCGTATTATTAACTACGTTAATCTTTCGATTTCGCGGGTCAAAGATAGGAAATAAAACAATAAGACAAGCCAAATGTTTTGTATTTGGCGAAAAGATGGGGATGATTTGGAATGGTATTGTTTTTTTTCATACTTTTGCACCTCATTTAAAAAAAGAAAAAAATGATTACATTCAATGACAGAATCACGCTGGAAGAAGTCGAAAAAGTGCTGTATTCCAACGAAAAGATACAGGTTTCGCAGGCGTGGGTTGACCGTGTGGAGGCTTGCTACCGCTTTTTGGAGAAATTTGCTTCCGACAAAGTCATTTATGGCATCAATACGGGCTTTGGTCCCATGGCGCAATGGCGCGTCGACGACAAGTATCTCAACGACCTTCAATATAATATCATTCGCAGCCACTCCACGGGTGCTGGCGAGCCTTTGGACGACATCTATGTGAAGTCGGCCATGATAGCCCGTCTCGGCACGGTGCTGCAATGCCGCTCGGGCGTGCATACCGACGTGGTGAAGCTTCTTGTCGAGTTCATCAACCGCGAGATATTTCCTTTCATCCCCATGCATGGTAGCGTGGGCGCCAGCGGTGACCTGGTTCAGCTGGCCCATATCGCCCTCTGCCTTATCGGTGAAGGTGAAGTCCACTACAAAGGTCAGTGGAGACCGACCGCCGAGGTGATGAAAGAAAACGGCCTTGAACCGCTCAAGATGCACATCCGCGAAGGTCTCTCCATCACCAACGGTACCTCCGTGATGACGGGCATCAGCGTGGTCAACCAGCATAACGCCGAGACCCTGCTCGACTGGGCAACCTTGGCTGCCGTTTGGATGAATGAAATTGCTTCTTCTTTCGATGATTACATGTCGGAAGGTGAGAACAACTGCCGCCGCCACGAAGGACAGCAAGAGATTGCCCGTCGCTTGCGCGAACTGTCGGCAGGCTCGCAATGCCTCAAGAAACGCGCCCACGAGCTCTACGACTATGGTCACTCCGATGTGAAGGTGTTTGAGCATAAGGTGCAGGCTTATTATTCGCTGCGTTGCACGCCGCAAATCTTGGGTCCCATCGCCGACACGTTGAAATACACCCGCCAGATCCTTGAAGATGAACTTAACTCGGCTTGCGACAACCCCATCGTCGACCCCGAGACAGAGTATGTCTATCACGGCGGTAACTTCCACGGCGACTATATCTCGTTGGAAGAAGACAAGGTGAAAATCGCCCTCGTGCGTCTCGCCATGACCTCTGAGCGTCAGCTCAACTACCTCTTCCACGACCGCATCAACGGCATCCTGCCGCCTTTCCTCAACCTCGGGACTTTGGGATTGAATTACGGCATGCAAGCCTGCCAGTTCACGGCCACTTCGACGACTGCCGAGTGCCAAACACTGGCCATGCCCAACTACGTGCATAGCATCCCGAATAACAACGACAACCAGGATATCGTCAGCATGGGCACCAACAGCGCCCTGCTCTGCAAACAAGTGGTGGAGAACTGCTTCCAGGTGCTGGCCATCCAATACATCGCCTTGGCACAAGCCACCGACTGCCTGAAGATTGCTGATAAGTTGGCTCCCACTTCAAGGAAAGTTTACGACAAAGTGCGCGAAATTATCCCGCTGTTCATCGAGGACACGCCGTTCTACAAGGAACTTGCAGCTGTTGAGAACTATTTGAAAACGAATCCCCTGAAACTGAAGTAATGAAATACGCCCTCATCACAGGCGCCTCACGCGGATTGGGAAAAGCCATCGCCTTGCGTTTGGCCCAGGACGGTTTTGCCGTCATCATCAACTACCAATCCAACAAGGAAGCCGCCGAAGACACGTTGAAACAAGTGCAGGAAGCAGGTGGCACAGGTGAGCTGTTGCCTTTTAACGTCGCTGACCCACAAGCCATTGAAACGGCTTTGGAGTCATGGTCGGCCAGCCATCCCGATGATTTTATCTCTGTATTGGTCAACAATGCGGGCATCCGTCAGGACAACCTGATGATCTTCATGCAGGAAGAACAGTGGAACCGCGTGCTCGATACCACCTTGAACGGCTTCTTCTACATTACGCGTCGCCTGCTGAAAGATATGATGACCCACCGCAACGGCCGTATCATCAACATGGCGTCGCTTTCGGGACTGAAAGGCCTGCCTGGACAGACCAACTACTCCGCTGCCAAAGCCGCCCTCATAGGCGCTACCAAGGCCTTGGCACAGGAAGTGGCTGCCCGCAAGGTGACCGTCAATGCCATCGCTCCAGGTTTCATTGCCACAGACATGACCAAAGAACTCGATGAAGCTGAGTTGAAGAAACTCATCCCGCTGGGACGTTTCGGCAAGCCCGAAGAAGTGGCAGCTTTGACCAGTTTCCTCGCCTCTGATGAGTCAGCTTACATCACAGGACAAGTAATCTCAATCAACGGAGGGCTTTATACATGAGAAGAGTCGTCATCACAGGCATGGGCATCTGGTCCTGCCTCGGAAAGAACAAGGAAGAAGTGGAAGCCGCCTTGCGCGAAGGCCGTTCTGGTATCGGCATCGAACCACAGCGTTTGGAATACGGCTATCGTTCTCCGCTGACGGGTATCGTTGAAAAGCCGCAGTTGAAAGGCAAACTCGACCGTAAACTCCGCATGTATCTCGCCGAGGAAGGCGAATATGCCTATATGGCCACGTTGGAGGCTTTCGAACAGGCAGGCATTGATGATGCTTATCTAATGAACAATGAAGTCGGCGTGCTGTTTGGCAACGATTCATCGGCCAAGGCAGTCATCGAATCGCATGAGACCACTTTGGAAAAGCGAGACACTACCTTGGTGGGCTCTGCAGCCATCTTCCAGTCGATGAACTCTACCGTGACGATGAACCTCTCCACCATTTTCCACCTGAAAGGCATCAACATGACCGTCAGCGCGGCTTGTGCCAGTGGTTCCCACGCCATTGGTTTAGGTGCGCTACTTATCCGCAACGGTTTGCAGGACATGGTGCTTTGCGGTGGCGCCCAAGAGACCAATTACCTCTCCATGGGCAGCTTTGACGGTATCAGCGCCTTCTCGACCCGCGTTGATGAGCCGACCAAGGCCTCGCGTCCTTTCGATAAAGACCGCGACGGTCTCGTACCCAGCGGTGGTGCGGCGGCTTTGGTTTTAGAAGATTACGATCATGCCGTGGCCCGTGGTGCCACCATTTTGGCCGAGGTATGCGGCTATGGTTTCTCATCGAATGGCGAGAGTCACATCTCCCAACCCAGTGAGGAAGGCTGCCAACGTGCCATGACCCGTGCCATGAACGAGGCAGGCGTGAAAGCCGAAGACATCGACTATGTAAACGCCCATGCCACATCGACACCACAAGGTGATATGTTCGAAGCCATGGCCTTAAAGAATATGTTTGGCCCGACGCAAACGCCCATCTCCTCGACCAAGTCGATGACTGGTCACGAATGCTGGATGGCCGGCGCCAGCGAAATTGTCTATTGCATCCTGATGATGCACGGCGGCTTCATCGCACCCAACATCAACTTCGAGCACCCCGATGAATACTCGGAAGGACTCAATATCGTCAACGTGACGACCAACAAGAATTTAAATATCGTTCTTTCCAACTCCTTCGGTTTTGGCGGGACGAACAGTGCATTGGTAATTAAAAAGATTAGATAAAAAGATGATGTATAAGACACGAGACGGCGAGACGCGAGACACGAGACTTTTTATTCCTTGGAATTGAAAGTCCCGCGTCCCGAAGTCCCGCGTCCCGAGTCAAAAAAAATAGATTTTATGGAATTATTTCCCGCCCTTGAAAAGGCTTATACCAAAGAACATAAAAGAGCTGGCGAAGCCCAGGAATTAGCCTATTTCATCGCCTTTGGCCCCATCATCTTCCAGGTGGGTAGGCTGATGATCAAGTTCGGCATCTTGGACATGCTGCGCGATAACGAACAAGGCTTAACACAGGCCGAAATCGTCGAAAAGACAGGTCTCTCACCCTATGCGGTGAAGGTGCTGATGGAAGGCTCGCTCTGCATCGGTCTCGTTTTGGTGAATGCCGAGACCGACCGTTTCACTTTGTCGAAGACAGGTTGGTTCCTGCTGACTGACCCTGCCATCCGTGTCAACATCGACTTCAACCACGACGTCAACTACGAAGGCTGGTTCCGTCTTGAGGAAGCCTTGAAAGAGGGCCGTCCTGCAGGTTTGGAGCATTTCGGCAGCTGGCCGACCATCTACGAAGGTCTGTCGCAATTGCCGCCTCAGGTGCAGAAGAGCTGGTTTGGCTTTGACCATTACTATTCCGACCATTCCTTCGACCAAGCCTTACAGCTGCTCTTTGGCGATCACCCCAAGACCGTCTTGGATGTGGGTGGCAATACAGGTCGCTGGGCCCTGCGCTGCGTCGATTATGACGACAACGTTAAGGTGACCATCATGGACCTGCCGCAGCAGCTGGAGATGATGCGCGAGTTCACCAAAGGCAAGAAAGGCGCCGACCGTATCGATGGCTATGGCATCAACCTGTTGGACGACAGCCAGCAGTTCCCCACCGACAAGCACTACGACATCATTTGGATGAGCCAGTTCCTCGACTGCTTTGGCGAAGATGAAATCATGAGCATCGTGAGCCGTGCCGCCAAAATCATGGACAAAGACAGTCGCCTCTGCATCATGGAGACCTTCTGGGACCGTCAGAGATATTCTTCCGCGGCCTTCGCCCTCACCATGACGAGCCTGTATTTCACCGCCTTGGCCAATGGCAACAGCAAGATGTACCACAGCGATGACATGACCCGTTTGGTTGAAAAAGCCGGATTGCAAGTGGAAACGATTCATGATGGTCTTGGCCTCGGCCACAGCATTATGGTTTGCAAAAAGTGAATGCTGAATGTGGAATGCAACAGTTAAACAATTAAACAGTTAAACAATCAACAATTCAACATAAATGGAAAGACAAGAAATAGAAGCAAAAGTCAAGGAGTTCCTCATCGACGACCTTGAAATTGACGAAGAAAAAATCCAGCCAGAAGCCCGCCTGAAAGAAGACATCGGCATTGACAGCCTTGATTTCGTCGACATCGTGGTCATCGTCGAGAAGAAGTTTGGCTTCAAGATCAAGACCGAAGAGATGGCGAATGTGAAGACATTCAACGATTTCTGCGACTACATCGAGAAAAAGATCGCCTGACCTGAGCATGGCCGACACCTTGCAACATAACGAATGGTCGGGCAAGACCGACGGATTACCGTGGATGCAGCGTGGGCTCATCCCGTTTTTCCGCGTGTCGCCGCTGTGGCTGCCCTACGGCATCATGGCCGGGGTGGTGCCTTTCTATATGCTGTTCAGCAGGAAAGGCTACCAAGCCATGTACCAATTCTTTCGCAAGCGTTTCGGATTCGGAGCTTGGAAATCGTTTTGGAAGGTCTATGCCAACCACTTCCGTTTCGGGCAGGTCATCTTGGACCGTTTTGGCGTGTATGCTGGCAAGAAATACCATTTCATCAAGGAAGGGCAGGAGCAGATGGACGCGTTGGAGACCCACCCCGAAGGCTTCATGATGTTGAGCAGTCATGTGGGCAACTACGAGATGGGAGGCTATTCGCTGCAACCCAAACAAAAGAAAATCAACGCTTTGGTGTTTGCTGGCGAAACAGCTACGGTGATGGAAAATCGCCAACGTCTGCTGTCGCAAAACAACATGGGCATGATCCTTGTGAAAGAAGACCTCTCACATCTCTTTGCCTTGAATGCGGCACTCGACAATGGAGAAATTGTCAGCATGCCTGGCGACCGCATCTTCGGTTCGCAAAAAACCCTCGACTGCCAATTCTTTGGGGCAACGGCGCATTTTCCCATGGGTGGTTTTGCCTTGGCGGTGCAGAAGTCGGTGCAAGTGCTGGCTGTCTTTGTGATGAAGGAAGGAATGAGGACCTATCACGCTTATGTGCGACTCATCCAATGCGACCGCGCCGCCAACAAACGCGAACAAATGCAGCAATTGGCACAGGCCTTCGCCGCACAGCTCGAAGACATCGTGCGCCGCTATCCTACCCAATGGTTCAACTATTTCGATTTTTGGAAAGCATGAGAGCGATTGAAGACATAGCATTGAAGGAACTGATCCCGCAGCGCCCACCGTTCGTGATGATTGACCGACTGGTGTCGAGCGACAAGGTGTATTCTGTGACGGAGCTTGAAGTGCGCTCCGATAACCTGTTTGTCGACAACGGACGCATGTCAGCGGCTGGCTTGGTGGAAAACATCGCACAGACCTGTGCTGCCCGTATCGGCTATATCAACCTCAACAGCGGTGAGACGGTCAAAATTGGCGTCATCGGCTCCATTAGTAACTTGAACATCGCACGCACACCCAAGGTGGGCGAGCATCTTGTGACGACCATACAACTCCTCGAGGAAGTGTTTCAAGTGACCTTGGTGGAGGCTGTGGTCAGGAGCGGGGAAGAGGAATTGGCACGTTGCAACATGAAAATCGCTCTGACAGACATTGATTCAAAAGACTGAAAATCATGAAGAAAGATACAGTATTATCGGTCACCAAGAGTTTCGACATCCGCTTCAGTGAGGTGGATTCGATGGGCGTGGTCTGGCACGGCAACTATGCCAAGTACTTCGAAGACGCCCGCGAAGAATTCGGCCGGAAATACGACTTAGAATACTTGATGATGTACGATAAAGGTTTCTTTGAGCCCATTGTCGAACTCACTTTCAAATACAAACACCCGATGATTTATGGCATGAAACCCGAAGTGGAGATTATCTATCGTCCCACCGAAGCTGCCAAAATCATCTTCGACTACGAAATCCGTGATGCCAAAACGAAGGATGTCTTCGTGACTGGACATTCGGTGCAGGTATTTATGGACAAGGATACACATCAACTGGTGTTGACTAATCCTGCGTTTTATGAGGAATGGAAAAAGAGATGGGAGGTAAATGTATGATTGTCAGTGTGGCCAACAATATCATCTCACCCTTGGGCATGAGCACTGCCGAGAACTATGCCGCTGTGAAGGCCGGTCGGTCGGAACTCAAGCGTTATGAAGGCAAGTGGAATTTGCCCGAGCCCTTTGTAGCCTCGCTGGTGGACCGCGACAAGGTGGAACGAGCTTTTGCCGCCTTGGCCGACAATGCAAAATACACCTTCTTCGAGAAGATGATCATCCTCTCGGCGAAAAAGGCTATAGAACAAACCGACATCGACCCGACTTCGGACAAAGTGCTGTTCATCCTTTCCACCACCAAGGGCAATGTGTTCCTTTTGGACAAGCGCGAGACCGGTTTTCCACCCGAGCGGGTGCGTTTGGGTATGTCTGCTCGTCAGATCACGGAGTTTTTCCATAATCCAAACACTCCGATAGTCGTTTCAAATGCTTGTATTTCAGGAGTGTGTGCTCAAATTCAAGCTTTGCGCGAGTTGGAAGTAGGCAACTTCGACTATGTTGTGACAGTAGGCTGTGACGTTCAGTCGGCCTTCATCGTGTCGGGCTTCCAGTCGTTCAAAGCCTTGTCGACCGAGCCTTGCAAGCCTTTCGATGCCAACCGCACAGGATTGAATCTTGGTGATGCGGCGGCGACCATCATCTACATGCGGAAAGACACGGCTTGCTCCGACGAATGGATAGCTTGCCGTGGTGCCATCCGCAATGATGCCAACCACATCAGCGGTCCGTCGCGCACAGGCGAAGGCAGCTACAGGGCGCTGAAAGTCGCCCTCGGCGATGTCAGTCCCGACAAAGTCGCCTTCATCAACGCGCACGGTACCGCCACCTTATATAATGATGAAATGGAGTCGGTGGCTATCGAAAGGGCTGGTCTGTCGCAAGTGCCCGTCAACGGTTTGAAAGGCTATTATGGCCACACCATGGGAGCTGCCGGTATTCTTGAAACCATTCTCTCAATGCAAGCCATTGACGACCATAACATATTGGCTACCAGAGGATATGAGACTTTAGGTGTCACGCATCCTTTGGTGCTTTCCAACCAAAACCAAGCGACCGACAAACAAGCTTTCATCAAGCTGCTCTCAGGCTTTGGTGGTTGCAATGCGGCTTTGCTAATGGCGAAAGGAGGTACGTTATGACACACAGCGTTATCATCACTCCCGACAGCATTATAGTGGACAATAAGCCATTGGCGCACAACGCGACAGGATCGGCTTTACTCACCGAATTGTATCGCAGCTATGTGGGCGATTACCCCAAGTTCTTCAAAATGGACACCTTGAGCAAGCTGGGTTTTGTGGCCTCTGAGATGCTGTTGAAGAACGAAGGACAGAAGCGTTTCGTGCCGCGCGAAGACCGTGCCGTGGTGCTGTTCAACAAGATGGCCTCTTTGCAGGCCGACACCAACTATCAGGCCACGATACAAGACCCCGAGAACTTCTTCCCCAGCCCGGCGGCTTTCGTTTACACCCTGCCCAACATTGTGACGGGCGAAATCGCCATCCGCAACAAATATTTTGGAGAGACTTCGTTCATCGTCATGGAGTCGTGCGAATCACACATTATGGCACGGCAATTGATGAATGCCTTCCAAGACCCGATGACGCAAAGCATCCTCGGTGGTTGGCTCGACTGTAGCGACGAAAACCACTTCGAGGCGCGTCTCTTTTTAGTTGAGAAACAACAATTTAACAATATAGAATCCTTAGAATCTGCCCTCGTAACAGATCTTGGAATCTTTAAATCTTTGAATTTTAAATCTTTAAATATCAATAAAATGGACGAACTGATTTACACCTTAAAGCAACAAATCATCGAGGCTTTGAACCTTGAAGACATGAAACCCGAAGACATCGACGAGAACGCCTCTCTGTTTGGCGAAGGCCTCGGCCTCGATTCCATCGACGCCCTTGAGCTCATCGTGCTGATGGAGAAAAACTACGGCATCAAGCTGCAAGACCCCTCCATGGGCAAGGAAATCTTCAAGTCGGTGGCCGTGATGGCTGATTACATCTCGAAGAACAGAACGAAATAAATGATAGCACCGATTTACATAACAGGCACCGGTGTAGTATCGGCTATCGGTATCGGCAAGGCCGCCACATTGGAGGCGTTGCTGAACAACCGCTCGGGCGTGGGTCCGCTGAAATACCTGAAGACGGAACACAAAGAGTTTCCTGTCGGCGAGGTAAAGCTGACCGATGCCGAGATGCGTGAGCGCTTGGGCATTGCGCCCGATGCCGTCACCACACGTACTGCCCTGATGGGTATGCTAGCCTTGGGCGAGGCCTTGGATGAGGCCCGCCTGACCCCCGACATGCTACCCAAAGTAGGTTTCATCTCGGGCACCACGGTGGGCGGCATGGATATGAGCGAACAGTTCTATCTCGACTATCTCAGTGGTGACGCACACAAGGAATACATTGCCGTTTATGATTGTGGCAGCTGTTCAGAGATGACGGCAGGCCATTTCGGCAAGTTCGCTTTTGCCACCACCTTGGCTACAGCCTGCTCATCGGCAGCCAACGCGGTCATACAAGGTGCCAATATGATTCGTTGCGGCAAGGCCGACATCGTCGTGGTGGGTGGCAGTGAGTGCATCACCAAGTTCCACCTCAACGGCTTCAACTCGTTGATGATTTTGGACACCAACCCATGTCGTCCCTTCGATGCCACCCGCAGTGGCTTGAATCTAGGCGAAGGCGCAGCCTATCTGGTGTTGGAATCGGCCGAGAGCGCCAAGCGGCGTGGTGTGAAGCCGCAAGCTTTGTTGTCGGGTTACGGCAACGCCTGTGATGCCTTCCATCAAACCGCATCCTCACCCGATGGCGAAGGTGCCTATCGTGCCATGAAAGAGGCATTGGCCTTGGCTGGCTTGCAGCCTACCTACATCGACTATATCAATGCGCATGGCACGGGCACGCCCAACAACGACGTCAGCGAGAGCCAAGCCATGATGCGGCTCTTCGAAAAAGTGCCACCTGTGTCGTCGACCAAGCCTTTCACCGGACACACCACCAGTGCATCAGGCTCCATCGAGGCCGTGTTCTGTATCTTGGCCTTGCAGCAGGGCTTCTTGCCCGTCAACCTCAATTGGTCACAACCCATGGACAACGGCATAGTTCCCGTGGCGAAGCCCGAAAAGAAAACGCTGCAGCATGTGCTCTGCAACGCCTTCGGCTTTGGCGGGAATGACTCGTCACTGCTGCTTTCAAGTGCTAAGGTCCCTGAGCCCGTCGAAGGGCCGACCGATAGAATGACGGTGCTTCGACAGGCTCAGCAATCTGGTTCTATCTTCGTCCTCTCCGCCAAGCAAATCTCCATGCAACAGCCGCTGAGCGAGGAGTGGATGGAGAACCCCATCATGTATGATGTACCTTTCAGCCGTTCCATCGACCCGAGCTTCAAGGAATACGTTTCACCCATCGAGGCGCGACGCATGGGCCGCATCCTGAAACGTGCCTTGGCCACCTCGAAAGAGGCCTTGAAGACAGCAGGTTGCGATACCGTTGATGCCATCATGACGGGAACAGGTTTCGGTTGCATCGAAAACACAGAGTTCTTCCTTGACGCCCTCTCCAACGAAGGCGAACAACTGCTGAAACCCACCTATTTCATGCAGTCGACCCATAACACCATCAGCTCGTTGGTGGCCATACAGACGAAGAACTACAACTACAACGCCACCTACGCGCACAAAGGCATATCGTTTGAGAGTGCCTTGCACGACGCTTGGATGCAGTTCTGCTTAGGCAAGATTCATTCTGCCTTGGTGGGCTGCCACGATGAGATGACAGAGACCTTCCACAGCATCATGAAAAAAGGTGGCGTGATGGGCAAAGACGACGAACGTTGCGGCGAAGTAGCCGTCTCGGTGGTTCTCACCAGTCATTGCGAGGAACGAAGCAATCCAGAGACAAAACCTTTATGTCGCCTCACTGGCCTCAAGATGCTGCACCAGCCTACCATGAACGACCTGATGGATGCCGTGACCACTATGTTGCAGTCGGCCGAGCGCAGCCTTGCTGATGTCGACTTCATCCTCACGGGTATTAGCGGCAATCATCAAAGCGACGAGGCTTATCTGGCCGAGACGAAGACCCTTTTCGGCGACAAGCCTTTATTGAAATACAAACATCTGTTCGGCGAAAACTTCACCGCATCGGGATTGGGCTTCTATGTGGCTGCACAATGCCTCAACGCAGGCCGCGTGCCGTCGCATCTCTTTGTTAACGCAAATGAGGCCATCGACCAACAACCTGCTTGCATCCTGCTGTTCAACCGCTCTGACGGAAAAGACTATACACTAACATTATTAGAATCATAAAACTATGTGGGAATACATCATATTTGTAGTGCTTCAAGCCTTATCGTTGGCAAGCGGGCAGGCGATGTTCAAGTTATTCGTCAACAAACTCGGAGAAGGAGGTTGGGCCTATCAGAATCTCAAGGCAACTTCCATTAGCAATTGGTGGGTGCTTACCTTGATGGTTTTGTTCTTTGGCGCCTCTTTCACCCTTTGGGCATACGTACTGAAAAAGATGGATTTCAGTCAAGCATATCCTTTATCGAGCCTGAGTTTCATTTTTGGCATGTTTTTGGCATTCTTCATGTTCCAGGAGAGCATACCCTTCACCCGTTGGATAGGCGTGGTGCTCATCGTAGTAGGATGTGTATTGATAAGCATGAAATAAAAATGAAAAAGAAATCCATCTTGATGCTGTTGCTCACGCTGCTTACAGTTAGCGTATGGGCACAAAACGAAAAACTCCTTACCGAGGCCGAAAGCCAAAAGGTGGTGGCTGAGTTGACTGAAGCTGCCGCTTCGATGCAGACCCTGCAATGCCGTTTTGTGCAGGAGAAGACCTCCACAATGTTGGCTGAGCCTACGGTGGCAGAAGGCACGATGCATTATGCCGCGCCCGACAGAATGCGTTGGGAATACAGCAGCCCCTATGCTTTTGCTTTGGTCGTTAATGGCGAGCGTATCGTGAAAGTGACGGAGGGTAAGGCCGAGGTGTTGGATGGCAAATCGAATCGCATATACCAAGGCATCGTGGGCATCATCATGGGCAGTGCCTCGGGCAAGAAGTTGTTCGACACTACGGTGTTTGATGTAGTGCTTTATGACGAAGGCGATACTTGGCGAGCCGAGATGACACCCAAGCGCCGCGACATGAAGCGCATGTTCAGTCAGCTGGTGTTCCGTTTCGATAAGAAGGCTAAGGGCATCAGCCGAGTGGAGTTCAAGGAAGCCGGCGGTGATGTCACCTCGATTCGGTTTGAAGACATCAAATTGAATGAGGCGATAGGGAAGGAAGTTTTTGCTGAGTAAGAATTAAGGGGCATAAAAACAACTCCTTATTTTTGAGAAAAGGAATTAATCCTTATCTTTGTCCTTTCCAAAATTAATAATGATGAACTTTTTGGACCACCTTTTTATATTAGATTTTATTGACGAAACCGAAAACGGCTTCACAGCGCACCTGCGCTGTAATCCCGAACATTTGATTTATCAGGCTCATTTTCCGGGTAATCCCATCACACCAGGTGCTTGTTTGCTGCAAACTGCTGGAGAGCTGCTGCAACGAAAACTGGGTCGACCGCTGTTTTTGAAGTCGTCCAAGAACGTCAAATACCTCAACGTGTTGATTCCAGCCGAGGACAAAGATGTGCGTTTCGTGTTTTCTAATCTCACCGAAACCGAGACCGAATGCAAAGCCCAAGTCGTCATCGCTGACGAAGCCTCCATTTACACCAAAATGTCGTTGACTTTCAGCTATGAAGCCCTCTGATGCCATAACGACACAGACTCAAATGCAGCAACAAAAAGCCTGCGTGCTGATGCCGACCTATAACAACGGCGGCACCTTGCGTGATGTGGTGGAACGTGTGCTGACCTATTGCAACGATGTCATCGTGGTCAACGACGGCTGCACTGACGGTTCCGCTGAGATTTTGGCATCGTTCGGCGAACGCATCACCGTAGTCGACTATGGCCGCAACCGAGGCAAGGGCTATGCCCTCAAACAAGGCTTTAAGAAAGCCAAACAACTGGGTTTCGACAATGCCATTACTATTGATAGCGACGGACAACATTTTCCCGAAGACATCCCGCTATTTGTCGAGGCTCTGGAACAACACCCCGGTGCCTTGATCGTGGGCAGCCGCAACTTGAAGCAGGAAAATATGCCGGGCAAGAACAGCTTCGCCAACAAGTTCTCGAACTTCTGGTTCAAGCTTCAAACTTGGATCAATTTGCCCGATACACAAACGGGTTATCGTTTGTATCCTTTAAAAAAACTGCCTCATATTTTCAGCGCACGCTACGAGGCCGAACTTTCGCTGTTGGTCTTCTCCGCTTGGCGTGGCACCGACTTGGTACCCATTAAGGTCAATGTTTTATATCCCGAGGACCGCGTCACGCACTTCCGCCCGTTTTGGGACTTCTTCCGCATCAGCGTGTTGAATACGATCTTATGCCTCATAGCTATCGTTTACGGCTGGCCTTCCATCTTGATTCACAAACTATTTAGGAGGAAAAAGGCATGAACAAGTTCTTCCTTTCCATCTACGACTACTTGTCGAAACACAAAGCCTTCTCGATAGCCTTACTGCTGGTGATCACGGCTTTATGTGTGTTTTCGGCATTGCGTCTGGACTATAAGGAGAACATCGCCGACTTCCTGCCCACCGATCCCGAGAAGGAACGCTATACTTCGGTCTACAACGACTTGGGCAACCAAGGCCAGATCACAGTCATCTTCGCCGTCGACACCACAAAACTCGTTGGCGACGAAGCCATCGATGCAGTGATGGACGCCATGGATGCTTTCGAGAGTCATTGGAAAGATTGTGATACCGCTCAGATTGTCAGCGACCTGCAGTGCCGCGTGGATGGCAGCCTGGTGTTTGATGCCATTGATTTCATTCGCGAAAACCAGGCATTGTTCTTTACCGAGAACGACTACCAACGCATGGACTCCTTGCTGGCCAATCCCGACCATGTGGCCAACAGCATGGCCAACATCAAGCGGACGCTCTCCATGCCCACGGCAGGTTTTGTGGTGGAAGGCATCAAGGCAGACCCGCTCAACCTCTATTCGCCCGCCTTACAACGGCTTAATGCGCTTAACCCCACACAGAACTATCGTCTGGAAGACGAATACCTCTTCAACGAGAGCGGTAACAAGGGCTTTGCCTTCTTCTCGTCGCCTTTCTCGGGCAGCGATACCCAAGGCAACGCCAAAATCGTGGATTTGATCGATAAGGTGACTCAACTGACCGAGAGCGAGCATCCTGAGGTAAAAATTTCAGCCGTTGGAGCCCCCACCATCGCCGTCACCAATGCACGGCAAATCAAGCACGACAGCTATCTTTCCATCGCTTTGGCCTTGGTGCTGATCTTCGGCATCTTGATGTTCACTATGGCGCGCAAGCGCAACCTGCTTTGGCTGGGCATCGCCATCCTTTTCGGTTGGATCTTCGCCTTGGCGGTCATCGCCTTGTTCAAGACGAGCATCTCCATCATCGTGGTGGGCATCGGCTCGGTCATTGTGGGCATTGCGGTCAACTATCCCTTGCATTACCTCGACCACATCAAACAAGAACCCAACAAACGCGAGGCCTTGAAAGACGTTATCCAGCCTTTGGTCATCGGCAACATCACCACGGTAGCCGCCTTTGCCTGCCTCATCTTTGTGAAGGCCGAAGCCATGCGCGACTTGGGACTCTTCGGTGCTTTGACCTTGGTCGGAACCATACTTTTCGTGATGGTCTTCCTGCCGCTGTTTGCCGTGGTACCGAAAAAGACCAAGAAACTCTTCGTCGATGACGGCAAGGCTCCATCGGAATGGTGGCGCAAGGTCAAGCTGTACGCTTTTTGGCCTTTGGTCATCATTACATTGATACTCAGTTACTTCGGTAAAGAAGCCGCTTTTGATGCCGACCTGCACAACATCAACTACATGACCCGTCAAGAGCAGGAAGATTTGGCCTTGATGAGCGAGTCGCTGCAAAAAGAAGGGGAAACAGACCTGATTTATGTAGTTTCGGAAGCCGATGACTTCCAAGAAGCCATCAAGCAAAACGAAACTATCATAGTCCAGCTGAAACAGTTAGTTTCTGATAGTTTGGAATACAGTATCTCTGGTATGGACGGATTGCTGCCTTCGTTGGAAAGGCAAGAGCAATCGTTAGCATTGTGGCAGGAGTTTTGGCAACGTCATGCAGGCTTGGCCGAACAGGTCAAAACAGAAGCCATGAAAGCAGGTTTCACAGAAAATGCCTTTGCCCCCTTCACCGATGGTATAACGAAGACCTACGAGCCTTTGACGGAAACCGAGATGGAGCCGTTGCTCCCTTTATGCGGCAATTATATGTTGCAACACGACTCGGTGGCACGGGTGGTCAATTTTGTGCGGGTGCCGTTGGCGGATGCTGAGTCTATGAAACAACAAGTGCGCGGGTCACTTCCCAGCACTGGCTTCGCTTTCAGCATCAGCGACGTGGGCAACAATTTGGTCAGCGCACTCTCGTCAGATTTTGACTACATCCTTTATGTGTGCAGCATCGTGGTGTTCTTCTTCCTCTGCCTTTCGTTCGGACGCTTGGAACTTGCGCTGCTGGCCTTTTTGCCGCTAACGGTGGGTTGGGCCTGGATCTTGGGCATCATGAACCTTGTGGACATCAAGTTCAATATCATCAATATCATCTTGGCCACCTTCATCTTTGGCCAGGGCGACGACTACACCATCTTCATCACCGAGGGATTACTCTACGAATATGCCTACGGCAAGCGCATGCTGAAAAACTACCGCAACAGCGTCATCCTTTCGGGTATTTTGATGTTCATCGGTATCGGCACGCTGATCTTCGCCAAGCATCCCGCCATGCGTTCCTTGGCGGAGGTGGCCATCATCGGTATGGCGACAGTGGTCTTGATGGCTTGCTACCTGCCGCCTATCGTCTTCGGCTGGCTGACCAAGAAAAAAGGCCAACTCCGTGAAGTGCCCTTGACCTTGAAACGACTCATTTATACCATCGTTTCCTTGCTGGTGTTTTTTGTGTTTGTCTTCGTATTGTTCACGCCCTTCACATTGATTTACATTATTTTAGGACCTAACAAGGAGAAGAAACGCTATCTTTATCATAAGATCATTGCCAGCATTATGCGTTTGGCTGTGAAGTTGCTGCCAGGGGTGAAATTCACCTTGGACAACAAATATGACGAGACCTTCGAGAAGCCCGCGGTCATCATTGCCAATCACCAGTCGCACCTCGACCTGCTTTGCACCATCATGCTGCATCCCAAGGTGGTGCTGTTGACGACCGATTGGGTATGGAAAAACCCGATCTATGGCCTGGTCATCCGTTACGCCGAATACTATCCTGTTTCAGATGGTTACGATAAGAACTTGGAACGCCTGCAAAACCTGGTAGACCGCGGCTATTCAGTGGTGGTCTTTCCCGAAGGCACACGCTCCGAGACGGGAGAGATCTTGCGTTTCCACAAGGGAGCCTTTCAATTGGCGCAGTCGCTTAAACTGGATATTCTGCCTGTTTTCATCCACGGTGCCAATCACGTGATGCCTAAAAAGGATGTGGTATTACGTGAAGGCCAATTGCACGTAGTGATTGAGCAACGGATGCCCTACGAAGAACTGGCTACACAAAAAACGCGTGCCTTGACCTCCCAGTTCCGCGCTTATTATACCCAGCATTATGCAGAACTCCGAGACCAACTTGAAAACACGGAATACGTGTTGCCATTTGTGCATTACAAATACATTTACAAAGGTCCCGAAGTGGAAAGAGCAAGCCGTCATAACCTGAAGAAAATCAAAGCACGGGCTTCAAAAATTGATGCTTTGGAGGCAAAGACGATGAAAATCCGTAACAGCGGCTATGGTGAATTGGCTTGGACCTTAGCTTTGGTGCATCGTGATGCACAGGTGTATGCTATTGAGGCTGACGAGGACACATACTTACTTGCCTCGCATTGCAGCTACATACCAGAAAACCTGCATTTTATGCAGAGCGAAGAGGGAGTTCCTCGGTGTGAATTTGAAATTGAAACCCAAGAGTTTTTGGAATGAATACATGTTTAATCATAGGGGGTGGCCTTGGTGGTTTGGTCTCGGGTGCTTTGTTGGCCAAAGAGGGCTATAAGGTGACGGTATTGGAGAAAAACGCCATCATCGGTGGCGGCCTGCAAAGCTTCACGCGGCATGGCGTCAGTTTTCCGACAGGCATGCATGTCTTCGGTGGCTTTACTGAAAATGGCCAACTGCGTAAGATTTTCAGCTATCTCGGCATCATGGACCGCCTTTCCATTCAGGCTATGGATGCGGATGGACACGATGTGGTGAAAGTGCTTGAAGACGATGCCACTTTTAGCTTGCCAAAAGGTAAGGAACAATACATCAACTATTTAAGCGAAGCCTTCCCTGCCGAAAAAGACAACATCAAGGCGTACATCGAAAAAATGTATGCACTTTCGGAGGAAGAAGACCTTTTTTACTTGCGTGAACGTCCCTCACAAATGTTCATGTCGGTTTCGGAAGACGCCATTCTGCCCTACGATGAGTTGATGGACCGCTATATCAGCGACCCAAAACTGAAAGGTTTGTTGTCTTACCTAACCCCTCTGTTCGGTGGGGTGGCCGGCACAACGCCTGCTTTTATGCATGCTTTGTTGGGCGTGCTTCATATCGGCGGCACCTTCCAGTTTGTCGGAAACAGCCAACAGATGGCCGATTTGTTGAAAGAGGTCATTGAAAAGGCTGGAGGACTGGTACTTGCCAACGAAGAAGTGGTCAGCATTGAAGTGGATGACCATGAGGTGAAACGGGTGGTCACAAAAAAAGGTCACACATACAGCGCTGATGGTTACATCTCTGACGTGCATCCCGACGTGTTGCTGCGCCTCGTTGGCGAAAAGGTTTTCCCCGCCTCTTTCAAAAACAGACTGCAATCCATCCCCGAGACCTTCTCCAGCTTCTCGGTCTACGTGAAGTTCAAGGAGACCGCCTTCCCTTACCTCAATCATATCTGCTATTGTCTTTCAAAGTACGACTCCAAATTCGACCTCAAGACGTTGCGTCAGGAAAACTGGCCGCATAACGTGATGTATTACACGCCGACCATTGAAAACCAAGGCCAATTTGCGGAGTCGATGGTCATCATCGGCGAGATGGACTACGAATGGGTCAAGCCATGGGAAAACACCAAAACGGGGCGTAGGGGAGAAGCTTACGAGCAGTGGAAACAGCAGATGACGGAACAAGCGTTGGACTATATGGAACGGCTTTATCCAGGTCTCCGCGACCAGATAGATTTTGTGATGGCTTCATCGCCACTCACCATCCGCGACTATTATGGCAACAAAAACGGCTCCAACTACGGCTTTTTGAGGGACAGCCACAATATCATGCTCTCGCAGATGTCGGTCTTCACGAAGGTGAAAAACCTCTTCCTGACCGGACAGAATGTGAATATTCATGGTCTGTGCGGGGTTTCGCTCACGGCCATTCAGACGGCTGAGGCCTTTGTGGGCGACAACGCCATTGTTCGCAAAATCAACAAAAGTTAAGATTAACTATATTTTTTTTGTATTTTTGCCGATTCAACAATATGAAATGGAAACTATAAAACTGAAACTCATTTACCCGAAGTGGAACAAACTGCCAGGGCAGACGACGTTCAACTTGCCGCCTCATGGTCCTGTGGCTTTTGCCGCCACTTTGCCTGAATATGTCGACATCTCGTTTACTGACGAGAATGTGGAGCCCATTGATTTTGACGAGGAGTGCGACCTTGTGGCGCTTTCCATGATGCTCACCACGCAAGTGAAGCGTGGCTGGGCCATTGCTGATGAATACCACAAACGTGGTAAAACCGTCCTCGCGGGCGGCATCTCCACGATGTTGCATGCCGAGGAGATGGTGAATCATGTCGACAGCGTGTTTTTGGGTGAGTCGGAAGGTCGTTCGGAGCAGGTCATCCAAGACTGGAAAAACGGCTGCTTGAAAAAGATATACAACTATATTGGCAACATGCCGGACATCGCTACGGTAGGTCCTTGCCGCCGCGACCTTTATAAGCGCGACTTATACAACCACAAGGGCGTGCAGATGGTCGACCTCTTCAACGCAAGCCGTGGTTGCCGTTTCAGCTGCTATCCTTGCGCCGTGTCATATCTGGGTGGCCGTAAGTTCCGTCCGCGCCCCGTCGACAAGGTGGTGGAAGACATGGCGGGCATTGAGAACAACCGCTTGTTTATCGTCGACAACTCGTTGGCGCAGGACAAGCAATGGGAGATGGACCTCTTCCGTGCCATTGCGCCGTTGAAGAAGAAATGGATCAGCCACACCATCGAGGATGACCCTGAGGTACTTGACTTGGCCGCTAAAGCGGGTGCATGGTATGTGTATCAAGCCGTTTACGACACCTCTGACTACATCAAGGAACGTGTGAAACGCTATCACGACTATGGTATCGGCGTGGAAGGTACCATCCTCTTTGGTCTTGACAACCAGACCGAAGACGACATCAAGCGTTTGATTGATTTCTTGGGCGAGATTGACCTCGACTTGGCCGAGTTCACTATTTTTGCGCCCTTCCCGCACACCAAAGGTCACGACGACCTGCTGCGCCAGGGTCGCATCTTCGACTTCGACTGGGACCACTACAACGCCGGTCAGGTGGTGTATCAGCCCAAGCACATGTCGCCGGAGAAACTGCAAGACCTATACGAATACGCTTGGAAGAGTTTCTATGCCAGCGAGAGTCAAGAGGCGAAGATGTTCCGTTTGTTCTGTAATGTGGCCTTGCGCGAGATGGAGGACGGCACCTATCGTCCGCGCGACCGTCGCTTGGCCAACAAGTCGTTTGGCCGCGACGTGGACCGTTCTAAACGTAATGTCAATGTTAGAACTGAAAGCCAAATGTTAAATCTTGAAGCATTGAAACAATGAAAGTATCACCAGAATATTACGACGAGATTTTCCCCTTCAAGGGCGAATGGGATTTGGAATCGACCTGCGGCCTGAAAATCAGGGAAGTGGAAGGTAAAACATATGTCATCGTGACCGAGTTGTACCAAGACAATCCAGGCACTTCCGTGACCTACGCTGGTCGCAAGCTGGCCGACCAGATTTGTGAGGCGAAAAACCTGAAGTTGGAAGACATCGTCTATTTGGAGTGCACGCCCAACACTAATTCGAAGCTGTCGTTTTACGACGAGGAGTATTTCCAAGTGGACTTTTTTGCCGACATGCAGCACAAATACCGTCAGCTCTCGAAGGAGGAAGTGATGAAAATCCTAAGTAGATGAAGAAAATAATACTCGTTTTAAGTCTATTATTGTTAACAGGGATGGCGAAGGCACAAGTGAAGCTTTGGGAAGGAATGGATGTCTGTCATGGCAGGCGCGTCAAATTGACGTCTTACTTGGCCGACAACAATCCCACGGGTACGGCTGTCATCGTCTGTCCAGGTGGAAGCTATTATTGGCTTGACACGAAAAACGAGGGCGACACGGTGGCGATGTGGCTGCAAAGCCAAGGCATCACAGCTTTTGTGCTCGAATACCGCGCCGCAGGCATTCCCGCGTTTGCCTTCCGACATAGAGCCATCTTCAGAGGACGTCAATATCCCGACATGATTACCGATGCGCAACGCGCCCTGCAATGGGTGCGTACCCATGCTGACGAATACCATATAGATCCCAACAAGGTGGGGATGGTGGGCTTTTCGGCAGGTGGTCATCTGGTGCTGTCGGCGGCTTGTTTCCACGAGCATGACTACCTGAAAGACGCTGGCATCGACAACGAGACCAATCTGCGTCCGGCTTTTGTGGGCGCCATCTATCCTGTAGTAACCATGGTGAAACCCTACGTCCACAAGCGTTCGCGCCGTGGACTGCTGAGCGAGCAACACCATCGTGACCCGGAATTATGTGACGCTCTTTCCATTGAGCGCCATCTTCCTGCCGACTGTCCGCCAATCTTCCTAGCCAATTGCATCGACGACCCCGTTGTGGATTACCGTAATTCGGTGGTCCTCGACTCTGCCTTGACCGCTGCCCACATCGACCATCGTTATATCCAATATAAAACCGGTGGCCATAGCTTTGGCGCGAGCGAGAAAAGAGGCAGCGCCGAATGTCGCGAATGGAAAACGGAATTCCTCAAATGGCTTGCCGAAATCAAGTTTTAATTCAACACTCTGCAATAATGATTAACAACGACATAGAATTTCAGTCCGTCGAACAGATCAAAGCCTATCAGGAAGGCTTGCTGCATGAAGCATTAACCTATTTGAAAGCCCATTCGCCTTACTACCAGCGGATGTTCAAGAGCTATGGCATTCAAATCGACAAGATCAAGCATATCGAGGACTTGGTGAAGATTCCTTTCACGGAAAAGAAAGACCTTCAGCTCTTCAATGAGGAGTTTCTGTGCTGTCCCAAGGACAAAATCATCGACTATATCACCACTTCGGGTACGCTCGGCGACCCCGTCACCTTCGGTTGCTCAGAGAAGGACCTGCAACGTTTGGCCTTCAATGAGAAGAAATCATTTGAATGCGCCGGTGTGCATGCGGGCAATGTGGTGCAACTGATGACCACCTTGGACAAGCGTTTCATGGCGGGTTTGGCTTATTTCTTGGGTCTGCGCGAGCTAGGTGCGGGTGTCATCCGCGTGGGCAACGGCATTCCCGAGTTGCAATGGGACACCATCCGTCGCATCAAGCCCGACACGATTATGTGCGTGCCGTCGTTCATCCTCAAGTTGATACAATATGCCGAAGAACACGGCATCGACTATAAGAACAGCAGCATCCGCCGCATCATCGGCATCGGCGAAGGTCTGCGCGACCAGGACTTCAACCTCAACTTGTTGGGCAAGAAGATCAAGGAGAAATGGGATGTGCAACTCTTTGCCACCTATTCTTCAACGGAGATGGGTGCCACCTTCTCGGAATGCGAATATGGCCTTGGCGGTCACGTGCATCCTGAGTTGATTATCGTGGAGATTATTGGCGAGGATGGTCTGCCCGTTCCCGATGGTCAGCCTGGTGAAATCGTGGTCACCACCTTGGGCGTGGAAGCTATGCCGCTGTTGCGTTTCCGCACAGGCGACATCGCCGCCAAGATTGTTGAGCAATGCAAGTGCGGCCGCAACTCCTATCGCCTTACGCCGCTGGTGGGGCGCAAGAACAACATGATTAAGCTGAAAGGCACAACGCTCTATCCGCCTGCGATTAACGACGTTTTGGACAACACCGACTATGTGGAGAACTATGTCATCGAGGTGCGCCAAAGCGAGGCCGGCACTGACGATGTGGTGGTGAAAATCGGTTTGAAATATCAGCCCGACTTTGATGTTGTCAAGGTGCTGAAAGACAGTTTCCGTTCGCGCATCCGCGTGGCTCCCACTATCGAGATCCAACCTGTCGAGGTGATTCAAAAAATCAACTACCCTGCCAAAAGCCGCAAGCCCATCAAATTCATCGACTTAAGGAACAGACAATGAGCAATTTCGACGATATCAGACCCTACAATGCGGACGAGATCCCTGCCGCAATGCAGCGCATGGCCGACAGCGAGGTGATTCCTGCTATCGCCGATTTTCTCATGCCGGGCATGCCGCCAGAGGTGTTGCGCGACCGTCTCAGAAGCATCAAGACCCTTCGGGAATTCCAGTTGGGACTGCTGAAAGAGGTGTTGGAAACCCTATTTGCAAAGACCACCACAAAATTTGATTGGTCGGGCGTGGAAAACATCGACGAGAAGAAGCCGTATCTGTTTGTTTCCAACCATCGCGACATCGTGCTCGATGCCATGTTTCTTCAGTATATCCTGAACGAAGCCGGACAAAACACCTGCCAAATCACCTTCGGCAGCAACCTTATGTCGCATCCTTTTGTGGTCGACTTCGGTAAGGTGAACAAGATGTTCCGTACCGAGCGTGGCGGAACACCTAAGGAGTTTTATAACAGCATGTTGCACATGTCTGAGTATATGCGTCATGTCATCACCGAGGTGGGAGAGTCGGTGTGGATTGCTCAGCGCAACGGCCGCACCAAAAACGGCATTGATGCCACCGACCCAGCCATCATCAAGATGTTCGGCATGAGCCGAAGAGACGACCGCGTGATTTCGTTGGCTGAGTTAAACATCGTGCCTGTGGCGGTTTCCTACGAATGGGAGTCGTGCGACAAGCTGAAGACCTTGGAGCTCTATCTGACCAAGAAGAATGGCCATTATGAGAAGAAGCCTAACGAAGACCTCAACAGCATTCTGACGGGTATTATGCAGCCCAAGGGCCATGTGCATTTTCATATCTGCCCGATGGTTTCAGAAGACGATTTGAAGGCTTTGAACGATTGTCCCTCGGGCGAGTTCTACAAGCGCGTGGCCGAGCTGATGGACAGCCGTATCAATCCGCATTTCTATCTCCACCCCAATAACTACATTGCCCACGATCTGCAGAGCGGCAGCGAAACATACGCTGAGCATTATACAGCTGAGCAAAAGGCCACGTTCATCAAATACATGGATTGGATGAACGATTATCCCGATTTTGACCGCTCAGAACTGGAGGAGATTTTCTTGGGGATTTATGCAAATCCAATAGACCGTTAGTTATCAGTTTATTTGGAAATCAATTTTTGATAATCCACCTTGCCGTTAGTATTCATCGGCAAGGCGTCAATAAACTCGATGGCCGAAGGAATAAGATGTTCGGGCAAATTAGCCTTGCAGTGGGCTATCAGCTCCTCAACGGAGGCTTTATCTTTCAGCACCACAAATGCCTTGGGCAGATGGCTCTCCGAATGGTCGGGGTCCAACATGGGCACCACGGCGCAAGCCGCCACTGAAGGATGTTGCACAAGGCAGTCCTCAATCTCGACAGGAAACACCTTGGAGCCGTCGTGTCGGACAATCATGCGCTTTTTTCGGCCAATCACAAAGATGTTGCCACCTTCGTCCACATAGCCCATGTCTCCCGTGTGCAGCCATTGGCTGCCGTCGGGGTGGGTCTGAATGAGGTTTTTGGTGGCTTCTTCGTTTTTATAATAACCGAGGAACTTCAGCTCCGAACGGACGCAAATCTCATCGTCGATGGTCTTGACTTCATAGCATGTCACAGGTTTTCCGGAGAAGCCTTGTACGTATTGTTTTTCGCTGCCTTGCGGGGTGAACGAGATGACGCCTGCCGTCTCGGTCATGCCGTAGGCTTTCGTTACGTCGTAGCGGCAGCCACCTTGGTGCAGGCATTCGTTGATGCGTTTCTCGAAAGCCGTGTTCAGTATGTCGCCTGCCACGTTGATGGATTTCAGGTAGGAGAAGTCTTCCTTGACGTCTTTTTCTGTGTTGACGAAATCCCAATAGGCAGGCACCGAGAAAACGTGCTGCGGCTTGTATTGGGTTAGGAGTTTGAGGAATTCCTCGCGGGGCGCGATGGGAATGACCACGCTGCGCATGCCATGGAACAAAGGAAGCATCAAGGTGTTGGCCCCAAAGAAGGCGAAGATGGGCAGGATGCAGAGCGCGGTGTCGTCGCTCGAAATGTTGTTGAGGACGGGTGGGTCGGGAAACACGGAGTGCATGATGTTTTCGGTGGAGAGCATCACGCTTTTCACTGTTCCCGTCGTGCCGCTGGTCTGGAACAAGGCCGCCATCTCGTCGGGAAGCCAATGGTAAGGCTCGGCTTCGTCCTTGCCTTGCGTCGGCTTGATGAAGTCTTTCCAATGGCAGAATTTTTTGTGCTTGAGAAACACCTTTTTCCGTCCGTTAAACCACTCGCCCACACCATACCAAAACGCGACCGGCGCGATGGAATCGGCACCCGAACACACCACGACCTTTTCGACATGGAGTTGGGCATCGGCTGTGGCCAGATGAGCCGCGTAACGACCCAAGACGAAAAGCATCTTCGAGTGGGTCCTGTCGACGATTTTACAAAACTCTTCGGGTGTGTATCTGACATCGATCATGCAAGGAATAGCGCCGATTTTGTTCAGCGCGAGGAAACACATCAGAGACTCAGGCATCGAAGGGAGCGAGAGGCAGATGATGTCGCCACGCCCAACGCCATGTTTTCTGAAGGCTAAGGCCGTTGTATCAACGCGTTCCAACAACTGCCTGAACGTTGTCTCCACCCCAAAGTAACACACAGCCACCTTGTCGGAAAACTTTGCTACGGCCTCCCTGAATGTTTCGTACAAACCTAAACAAGTGTCTTTCATATTGTCGGACATGAGCAATGTCATATCAAAATCGAGCGGCAAAGATACAAAAACTTCTTAAAAAGTTAGAAAAGAACGCGTTTCGTTGGAAAAAACCACGGATTGAAACTATAAAAGGAAAAAGTCGTATTTTTGCACGCGCAAAATTTCGAAGTCAAAAAAACGCGATGATAGAGAATTATCCCAATCCGAGAAGAAAGCATTGTGAGACAGGCACTTTTCTGAACATGCTGGACTACTATGGGTATCCGGAAATCAGTGAGCCTATGGCTTTTGGTATCGGGTCGGGCATTTATTTTCTGTATTCGCCGTTTTTGCGGATGCGCGGCGTCATCCTGCCCATGCTCCGTATCAAGCCCGCTTGCATCGTGAAGAACTTCGCCGAAAGGATGCACGTCGGCTATCATGGCACAAGATATGGTTGCAAGGTGAAAAAGTCGATGCGCGACCTCGACGAGCTGGTGGAAAAGAAGATTCCCGTCGGCGTGGTAGTCAGCGTGAGCGGCTTGAACTATTTCGGGAAGATTGTCAACGAGTCGCATTTCAACGGGCATGTGCTTACGGTCATCGGCAAGGAAGGCTCCAATTATGTCATCGCCGACTCCGACAGCCGCTTGTTCACCGACGACTACGTCTACGTCGACGAGGAAGTCATGCGCAAAATCCGTTTTGCCAAAGGGCTGGCCGCTCCCAAAGGCCGCATGTTCTATCTCGACCCGCCGACTCCTGGCTATGCTAAGGAGATTGAACTGAAACCCGCCATCGTGCAAGGCTTGGAGGAGTCGTGCTACCGCATGTTGCGCATGCCGCTGTCTTTTTATGGTTACACGGGTCTGCATGTCTTCGCCAAGAACTTGAAACGCTGGAAAGCCTATTTCTCGAACGAATTGCGTGGCTATATCCTCTTGTGGTTCTACAGGCTCATTGAGACGGCCGGCACAGGTGGCGCGGGCTATCGCTACATCTATTCCGACTTCCTGAAAGAAGCCGCCACGGTGTTCCAAAACGAGGTGCTCGACGACTGCTCGACCTTGATGGACAAAGATGCCGACACCTGGCGCCAGTTCTCCTTGGACTGCCGTCGCTACATGAAGAGCGAGAATGTGACTTTGAACGAAATGGCCGATATTTTGGAGACCATCGGACAGCAGGAAAAGGAGATTTTCACCCGAATCGACACGGAGTTCCTCAAATCCGATCCGGTGCGAAAATATGCTTAATCAAAACAGATAAGGACGTCATGGGTACGCTCATTCAGAAAACCTCACGTTGCGCCGTCATCGGCCATGGCAGTTGGGCTACGGCCATCACCAAAGTGTTGATTACGAACGAGTCATCGGTCTGCTGGTATGTCCGCAGCCAGGAAGTGCTGGAGTCGCTGCGCGTGGAAGGGCATAACTGCCGCTATCTCCCCGACATCGAGTTCGACATGAGCCGCATCCACCTCACCAACGACGTGAACGAAACGGTCGAAAATGCCGACATCATCTTTTTGGTGACCCCTGCACCTTATTTAAAATGTTATCTCTCCGACTTGACGGTCGCCTTAAAAGACAAGATGGTGGTCTCGGCCATCAAGGGCATCATTCCCGACGACAACCTGTTTGTCACGGATTATCTGAAGCAAAACTATGGCCTTTCGGACGAGCAGTTGTGTTGCATCAGCGGCCCGACCCACGCTGAGGAAGTGGGTCATGGAAGGCTCACCTATATGACCTTCGCCTGTTCCGACATCGGCAACGCCCGCGTTGTGGGCGAGAAGCTGAAGACCCCTTTCATCAAGGTGAACTGTCTCCGTGACATGCGCTATCTTGAGCATGCCTCGGTGTTGAAAAACATCTATTCCGTGATGGTCGGCATGGCGATGGGCTTGGGCTATGGCGATAACTTCATTGCTGTCTTGGTGTCGAACTGCATCAAGGAGATGTATTTCTTGCTGGATCCGCAGAGCGTCAACGACCTCACCAAGTTCAACCCGTCCAATTTCTTCGGCGACCTGTTGGTGTCGTGCTATTCGAGCCACAGCCGCAACCGCCAGTTAGGCATGTTGATAGGCAGGGGCAACACGGTGAAGACCGCCCTCAACGAGATGACCATGGTGGCCGAGGGCTATTATTCCTCCGCGATGCTGCCTTTCCTGCCCGAGGAGCAACGCCGCCAGCTTCCTATTGCCGAGAAGGCCTATCAGGTGCTGCATCAGGGCATGTCGGCCCGCATGGCCATGAAGAAATTGGAAGAAATGTTGGCGTAAGGTTTGTTAACCTTTTCAATGCATAGCAAATACCTTAGTTCAAAAGTTTGTATTATCAGCCCAACAAGCAATACAACCCGGCAATCACGCCAATGCCAATCAAGATGGCCAAGATGACACGCCATGCCGAGACAGGGGCCTTGCCGCCTACCTTGCCCGTCTGGCCGTTCACGGCAAACTGATACACCTTGTCCTTGTATTTGAACGAGGAGATCCAGGTGGGGACGAGGAGGTATTTGTAGGTGATGTTGCTGTATAGCGTCGAGAAACGCACCGAGTCGGAGCGGTCGGCATTCCAATGACGGCGGATGTAGGACGAGATGTCGGAACTCAGCCGCGATTGTATGGTCCTCTGTGCCGAGGCCCAGCCGTCCTTCAGGCCGATGGAATAACGCTCGGCAACGAAACCAGCCACCACTTGCGGCGAATAGGGCACGAGCTTCGAGAAATCGAAAGGCTCACAGGCCCTCACGCCCGAGTCGGTCTGGCGTTTCGAGGCCATGACGGTCACGTCGTCGAAGAACTCCTGATATACACCACTGACATACCTCCAATCGGTCTCGGTACGCATGTTGCCGTCTTTGTCTTTCACTCTCTTGTCATAACCGGCGCGGCCTGTGAAGTTGGATGTGGTCTGTGCGTCGTAGGTCCAATAGGGGAGATACACGCCTTGGAAGGCATCGGGGCGGGCGTTCTGTTTGGCTTTCTTGGGCGTAAACAGCTTGCCTTTAAGCCATTTGGTGAAGCGTTCGCCAGCCTGGTCCTTGGTGATGGCGAAAGGACAGACTGCTCCAGGAGCGATGGTGTTGTCGGTGGCGGCGGGCATCACGCTGGTGGAGCCGCAGAAGGGGCACACGGCGGCCGTTTCCAAGGCGTCATAGATAGTGACGGCACCGCATTGCTTGCATTGCACTTCCTTCTTCTGCTCGCCCCAGTTGAAACTCTCGGTGTGCAGGGCCGATTCAAAGTCCATCTCGCAGATTTCGTGGCCTTCTTCGGGTTTGGGCAGCTCGCAGGTGTAGCCGCAATAGTCGCAATGCATCCCGCCCGTGGCAGGGTCGAAGACGACGGTGGCGCCGCAGTTGGGGCATTTCTTATCGGTTTCTTTTTCGGTTCTTTCCGAATAGATTTGTTCTTCAGGGTTATTATATTCTGACATAAGCTTGTTACTTTTATGAACTGCAAAATTAAGGTTTATTTTATACTTTTGAAGAATTAATGAGAATTATTTCTATTTTTGTCCCCAAAGTCACAAATAATTAGTGTATGAACAGAAAAACTCTACTCTTTCTCTTTCTCGCCCTGATGGTTTCGCCTTTTGCCAGCCTTGCGCAAAGCCTTTTGGTGAGCGGTAAAGTTATCGCGAGCGACGATGGCTACGGCCTTCCGGGCGTCACCATTCAGGTGAAAGGCACCTCTAACGGCACCGTGACCGATATGGACGGCAACTACAGCCTCACGGCCGACAGCAAAGATGTGCTGGTGTTCAGCTTTGTGGGCTACAAGACTAAGGAAGTGGCTATCAAAGGCAAAAACAAAATCACGGTCACATTAGAGGTTGATTCCCAGACACTGGATGACGTGGTGGTCACGGCTCTCGGCATCAAGCGTCAGAAACGCGAATTGGGCTATGCCACCGAGGAAATCGGCGGGGATCTGATTGCCAAATCAGCTACAGGCAATGTTATCAGTGCCTTGAGCGGTCGCTCGGCAGGTGTGCAGATCATCAACCCCAACGGTGTCGACGGCAGCTCGTCGCGTATCACCATCCGTGGTAACAACAGCATCTTCGGCGACAACCAGCCGCTCATCGTGGTGGATGGTGTGCCCATGTCGAACGAAGGCGGCGTCACCGACTGGAGCGGCGGCCGCGACTGGGGTACGGCTTTGAACAACATCAACCAAGAGGACATCGAGAGCCTCGACATCCTGAAAGGCCCCACGGCGGCGGCCCTTTACGGCTCGCGTGGCGGCAACGGCGTGGTGCTCATCACCACCAAGAAAGGCTCGAAACAGCGAGGTCTCGGCATCAGCTACTCGGCTGGTTTCAAGATCACTACGCCTTATCTTTACCGCTCGGTGCAGAACAAATACGGCGCTGGCGGTCCCATCACTTTCCACACTCCGACTTTGACGCCTATCGAGGGTATGACAGACGAGAATGGCAACCAGGTCTATGAATATCCGGGTATCTACAGCGTCGACAACGGCCCTGCAGGTGAGCCTACCAACACCACCTTCGGCTATTATGGTGGTGCCCAAAGCTGGGGTCCCGAGATGAATGGTGAGAGCGTCCTCTGGTGGGATGGTGTGGTGCGTAAATACGACCCTCAGCCCGACAACTTGAAGATGCTCTTTAAGAACGGCCACACGATGAATCACAATATCGCCTTCCAGAATGCCGGCGACTTCGGCAGCGTCCGCGTCTCCTTCACCGACTCGCGCACCGACGCCATCATCGACAACTGCAACCTGCGACAGACTACGGTCAACGTGGGTACTTTGCTTAACGTGTCGGAGAAAATCAAGGTCGATGTGTCGTTCAACTACTTGGATTACTACCGCCTGAATTCTCCCGAAATCGGCGAGTCGAACAGCAATTTCAACAAAGGTCTGCTTTACAGCTGGCCCCGTAGTTGGAAAGGTCTTGAGGTCACTTCCTACGAGAACGAAGACGGCACGATGAACCAGTTTGACGGCTATCCTTACATGTATATTTACAACAGCACCTTCTGGACGTTCTACAACAACAACACGACCCTCGACCGCAACAAGATGTACGGCTCCGTCCGTCTGTTCTACGACATCACACCTTGGCTGATGGCCAGCGCTAAGGTGGCCCTCGACTGGACTGACGACGACTACATCACCACCCACAAACCCACCACCATTGACCACATGGCGGGTGGCTACTACTCGAAGAGCAAATCAAGCTCAATGACGCGCGACATGGACTTCTTGATTACGGCCCATAAGGAAAAGATCTTCGGCTCGAAGTTCAACGTGCGATTCTCAGCTGGCGGCGAGCAATACTATGGCTACCGCGACGGCATCAACGGCACATCAGGCAAGTGGGCCTATTCCGACCTTTATACTATCTACAACTACTCCAACGCCACCGAGCGCACCTTCGGCGAGTCGAAATGGGAAAAGCAAGTCAACTCGCTTTATGCCTTCTTCAATATGAGCTACAGCGACTGGCTCTTCCTCGATGTGACAGGCCGCAACGACTGGTCGTCAACCTTGCCCATCAACAACAACTCGTATTTCTATCCTTCGGCCACGTTGAGTTTCATCCCGACCTCGGCTTTCAAGAACATTAATTGGGGTCCGGTGAATTACTTGAAACTGAGAGGCTCATGGGCCCAGACTGCCAGCGACACCGAGCCCTATCAGCTGACTTACACCTACAATACCGGTTCCTTCGGTCATCAGCTGTCGGCTGCGCTACCCACCGTCGTGCCGCCTTTGGAGTTGAAGCCTCAGCGTCAGCGCAGCTATGAACTTGGTTTCGACCTCGGCTTGGGCGCCCGTTTCAACTTGGACTTCACCTACTACAACATCTATTCTTGGGATCAGATTCTTTCCTCGCCGCTTGCTCCTTCGTCGGGCGCCAACAATGTGACCATCAACACAGGCGTGGTGACCAACAAAGGTATTGAAGCCATCATGACCTACGACATCACGCAAGGCAAAGACTATGGCGTTCAGGTGGGCTTGAACTTTGCCCGCAACAAGAACCGCATCGTCGATCTGGCAGGCTCCAATATGTACCTGCTCTCCGAGATTTGGGGCTCCAACGGCCCGGCCATCGCCGTGGAGGAAGGCGATGAATACGGAACCATCTACGGTTGGGATTATCTCTATGAATACACGATGAGCGACGGCACGGTCGTTGGGCCGTTCTACGATGAAGACGGCAACCCAATGCCTTTGCTCAACGAGACAGGGACCACCTATTTGAAAACCGCCAACCGCGTGCCGATAGGCAACTGCGCACCTTTGTTGACGGGTGGTGTCAACCTGAGGGCTTCCTATAAGAACTGGTCGCTCTATGCCTTGGTCGATGCCAAGATAGGCGGTCAGATCTATTGCGCTTCATACGTGGTGGGCATGCAGACGGGACAGAGCCCTGAGACGCTCTATGAACGCGAGGGCAACGGCTTGCCGTATGAAGAAAACGGCGAGTTCTTGGGTAACTACGGCGTCATTTTGCCTGGCTACTGCATCAACACCGAGACCGGCGAAGCCGTGGAAAACGACCACGTTGTGCATTACCTCTATAAATACATGCCCAACTATGGCGGCTGGGGCAACATCCTCAGCACCCCGGGCATTGTGGAAAACACTTGGATCAAGATGCGCGAGCTCTCGCTTACCTACGACTTTCCGCGCAAGTGGCTCGACAAACAGAATCTCTTCAAGCAGGCTTCCATCTCCTTGGTGGGCCGCGACTTGTTCTATTTCTACAAGACCCTGCCCGACAACATCAATCCTGAAGGCACCCAAGGCTCAGGCAACGCCCAAGGCCTCGAGTATGCCTCTTATCCTGGCTCACGCTCGTATATGGTTACGCTAAAAGTCAATCTCTAAAACCGAAACATCATGAAAAAAAATATCCTCATCATTTGTGCGGCAACCTTGGCTTTCGCCTCCTGCACCAAAGGCTTCGAAGAGATGAACCAAGACCCGTTCTCACCTACGGGAACGACCATCGAGGCCTTGTTTAACGGCGTGGTGAAATCGATGCAGCAGAACATGAACGAGCAGTTCTATCTGCAAAACGAGATCTGGTATCCCGAGACGGAACTCGGTGCCTTGACTTCCGAGGCTTGGGGCAACTCCCAAATCGGTACTTCGAGCGTATGGTCCGACTACTATCTCATGCTGTCCAACATTCGCGAGTTGGAAAAGCGTTTCGATGTTTACAACGAGGAACAGGGTGACACAGCCGTTTGCGACAAAGTGCGTGCCCAGCTCAACATCCTGAAAGCTTATCAAACCTTTAAAGTCACCGATATTTTCGGCGATATGCCTTACACTCAGGCGGGTCGCATCTGGGACAACGCCTCTTCGCAGGCCACCATGAAGCCCGAATGGGACACCCAGGAGAGCATCTATAAGACGCTTTTGGAAGAGTTGATATGGTCGCGCGACCTGTTGCATGCCGACTCAGCAACCACTGTGAGCGGCAATGAATACTACAAGCTGCCTTACGATGTGTTGCTCAACAACAACTACACGCAATGGGCGGAGTTTGCCAACTCGCTCATCCTGAGGCACGGCCTGCGTATGTACGACAAAGACCCGGAATTTGCCACGCCTGTCTTGGTGGATGCCTACAATTACATCTATTCCGTCATGAACACCTCGGGCGGCATTGCCACGGGAGGAGCCATTGCCTTGTGGCCCAGCCTTTTGGGTACAAGTTGGGATGTCAACTGGTCGTTCCGCGAACACAAGCATCTTCGCATGGGTGAAACCGTTTGGAGCTGTCTGTCCTCGACCGACGACATGGACGGCAGCGGCATCTACGACTACCGCACCTTCCTCTTCTTCGACACGAGCCACAAAAAAGACAGCCTTCCTGACGGCGCCTGGCGTCCCTATCCGCAAATCCGCACTACCGAGACGCCTACAGAAGGTGGCTCACCCTATGCCCAAAGCCGCGATGCCAACTATACCTTCAAAGGCCCATCGTGCCTTTATTCTCCGTTCAACTATTACCTAACCCGCGATGAGAAATATGTGCCGCAAATTTTTGTCACCTACGCCGACGTACTCTTCATGAAAGCCGAAATCGGGGCCCGTGGCATCGGTGGCATCACCCTCTCGGAGATGGAAATCGACCAAATGCTTTTCCAAGGCGTTTACCAATCGTGCATTTTCTGGGCACACATACCGCAAAACACGAGCCGTTGGACCTATTTCTATCCCCAGTACAACAGCTTTGTCGGCAACCTCGACATTTGGGCTTTGGGTCAAAAGATGGCTTCTAATGTGATGAACTATGCCGTGTATATGAATCCCGACTTCGATTATACAAGCGAGTCTTATCTCAAAATCATCTATCAACAACGGTGGCTCAACCTCTTCCGTCAGCCGTGGGAAGCCTGGGCTTTGGCGCGCCGCACCATGGCGACGCCCACCACCACCGACCATGCCAAGCTGACTTCATTCCGTATGGAATACCCACAGAAAGAAATAGAATACAATTATGAAAACTACACCAAACAACTGGAAAGAATGTTGCATGGTGACACGAGACTGACCAGAGTCTGGTGGAATGAGTAATAAGATTCCCCGAGGGGAATCTTGAATCTTTGAATCTTGAATTTTAAATCTAATATTATGAAAAAACTATCCTTAATTCTAATGCTTTTGGCGTTCTCTTTCGGGATGAATGCTCAAGTTGAAAAGACCTTCAACTTCAACGATTATGAATTTGGCGACCACCCGAATCATCTCCTCAACGGGCAGGATGGTTGGTATGTGCGTGTGCACCATGCTGGCAATGGCGACTATACTCCCGTGTACACCGACTACATGGGCCACTTTTGGGGCACCACACCGCCCATCCCCACTCCCGACGAGACCATCGGCGTGTTCTCCGATGCTTCCGGCACCGCCTTTGGCGACATTTCCACACACGACATCACCCAATATGGTTTCGACTTCTCTAACGGTGGTGTTATCGAGATTGAATGCGACATGCTGCGCGAGTGGTGGGGTACTATGTTCGGTATCGGCTGCGATGCCAATGGCGACGGCTCCGTTTTGCCTCCTTTTACCGTGGCTCCCGCGTGTCCTCCTCAAGACCATCGTCTCTGTGAGCCCCTCTATCCTGATGAGAATAGCACCGTCCCAGATGGCGGTGTGTATATGCTCCTCACCGGGAAACACACCTTCGACCCGTATTTCCAATGTGGCGTGGTGCTACCCAGCAATGCAATGGCTTGTGACATCGATCCGTTGCCGTCAGACCAAAACTGGATGCGCTTTAAAATCTCCATTGACCTTGATGCCAACAATGGCGCAGGTGCCGTCACCCTTTATGTGATGTACGACCTGCCTGGCGGCGAATGGGATGCCGTGCCGGAATGCCAGGGTGTCAACGCAGGACTCACGCCCGGCAGTGGAGATAAACATGACCCTGCCATGTGGCACTACATCTATATGCTCAACAGTGGCTGGTGTGGCTTCGACAACCTTGTCGTGCGCCATTTCCCTGGTGGACTGGCGGCTCAGTTCATTGATTTTACGGAAATCCCTGACCAGTTGTCGTATAATGCGCCTATCACGTTGCAAGCCACTTCTACTTCAGGTCTGCCTGTGACCTTTGAAGTTGTTCAAGGCCCGGCTACCGTTGAAGGCAATGTTTTGACGCTTACCGGTGAGGAAGGACAAGTGAGAGTTCGTGCCATTCAGCCTGGTGACGGCACCCAATGGCAACCCGCTCCCGCGGTGACACGCACCTTCTATGTGGTTGATCCTGAAAACTATGAGCCCGAAATCACCATCCGTCGTCCCTACGAAGGCACCAAAGTGTATATGCCTGATTTCGAAAACCCTGTAATGATAGTGTTAAGCGCTTATATCGAACATGGCAACGTCCTCAAATTTGAGCAGGTGAAGTGCGATGTCGACGGCCAGTCGTTGTCTTTGAAGACCGACTATCCCGATGATCCCACTAACGGCTATTGGTACACCACTTGGACACCTTCAGGGTCGGGTACTTACAACATGACCGTGTCCATCACCCAAACAGGTGGCAAGGTCACCACGGCATCCAACACCTTTGAAGTGACTACC
Organism: Bacteroidales bacterium; assembly: GCA_017632935.1. Lineage (GTDB taxonomy): Bacteria > Bacteroidota > Bacteroidia > Bacteroidales > F082 > Limimorpha. The sequence continues at coordinate 50,433 of JAGBQJ010000005.1, forward strand.
GATTTTGATGACATAACGGTCACGGCTTTCAACGGTGATTTGGTGGTCACACCACTGGAGTTTACCTCCTATGGAGAGTTTCCTTTCCCGACCCACGTTAATGCTTTCGACTCCATCAGCATGCATTATCTCCACAACTGCGTGAACGAAGACTGCGACCCGTACGACCGTGTGAGTTATTGCCGTGTGAAAAACTACCGAGGCGAGTGGGTGGAACTTTACCGTTATTGCACCCCCTTTGGCAGGGAATGTGAAGACCATCTCGACGTGACAGACTTTACCTCTTTGCTGCAAGGACTTGTTGAGTTTGAATTGAATTTGGAGAGCTATGATGGCTCTGGAATCGCCCCCGTTGCAATTTTTGAATACAGAAAAGGAAGGCCGGAGTATCCCTATGTGGATATGCAGGAACTTTGGTTTGGCACATATTCCTTCGGCGATTATGCCGACCTTTGCCCCATCCCGACACGCACGGTCGAATTCGACCCCTGTGTGGAGAAAGCCAACCTGCGTCTCGTGACCACCGGCCATAACTGGAGTAGTTATCCCGGCTATGGAAATTCCTATAACACAGGTAATGCCGCTGAGTTCTACCCAGCTACCCATAACATCAAAGTTGACGGCGCCGTTGCCTACACCCAGTACCTCTGGCGTACATGCAGTCCCAATCCGGCAGGTTGCCAACCCCAAAGCGGCACATGGCCTGGCAATCGTTCAGGTTGGTGCCCGGGAAGCCTTGCCCTGGTGTGGAACTATAGTTTGGATGATTATCTCGCCAATGGCTCCGCCGACCTGCTCTATGAGTTCGACCCGACCTACGTCGATGAGTGCCACCCAAACTACCCTGGCTGCGTGAACGGACAAAACGGCTGCCCGTATTGTGAAAACACTGAAAACCCGATTCTTCGCGTTTCGGGCAAGCTTGTGACTTATAGCCACAACACGGATATCTTGACGGAAGTTCCGGAACAGCCTAATGTTGACATCGAGCCCTTCAAGGTGACCGTCACTCCCAATCCTGTGAAAGGCCAAATGACCATCACCACGGATTACGAAAAGGGTAGGGCTGGCGTCGTCATCATCAACTCGCAGGGTATGAAAGTACGCAACTTCAGCATGAAAGGCTCAACCACCGTCGATGTGAGCGACCTGCCTTCGGGCTTGTACTTTGTGCATGTCATCGGTGGCAAGGTGGTGACGCGGAAAGTGATGATTCAACATTAAGAACGCCAAAACCTTAAACCACAAAACCTCCTGTTGGCAACGACGGGAGGTTTTTTATTTACATACCAAAAAAAAACGTAATTTTGCGACTTCAATTGAGAACAAAAAAATACAGATATGAAAGTTGCAACATTATTAGGCGAACGTTTCAAGAAAGCACCAGCCGACTGCGTATTCGATAGCCAAGCGCTGATGGTGCGTGGCGGTTATATCAAGTCAGTGGGAACAGGTTTGTTCTCCTTCTTCATGCCGGCCAAACGCATCGCAAAGAAGATAGAAAACATCATCCGCGAGGAGATGGACCGCATCGACGGACAGGAAGTCATGTTTCCCGTTGTGATGCCAGGCACGCTGTGGCAGGAGTCGGGGCGTTACACCAGCATCGGCTCGGAGCTGCTCCGCTTCAAGGACCGTAACGGCATCGACATGGTGCTGGGCATGACTCACGAAGAGGCCGCCGTGCAGCTGGCGCGCGACGCCGCGAAGAGCTACACGCAGTATCCTTTTATGATTTATCAGATCCAGACCAAGTTCCGCGATGAGCCTCGTTCACGTGGCGGCCTCATCCGCACCCGTGAGTTCACGATGAAGGACGCCTACAGCTTTCACACCTCGCAAGAGGACTTGGAGCAATACTACGCCAAGGCTTACCATGCCTACGACCGTATCTTCGCCAGAGCTGGCGTGCCTCAGGTCGTGGCTGTGAAGTCCGACTCAGGCATGATGGGTGGCCGCATCTCGCATGAGTTTATGCTGCTCACCGACATCGGCGAGGATACCATCGTCATCTGCCCCGAGTGTGGTTACCGCTCCAACAGCGAAGCCGCCGACTGCATCGTCCACAACGAGGAGTATCCCATCGAGCCGTTGGAAGAGGTCTTCACTCCCGACCAAAAGACTATCGAGGATGTTTGCAACTTCTTGCATAAGTCACCGCTGCAGTCATGTAAGGCTGTGTTATATCAGCGTAACATGGATGACTCGCTGGTCATCGTCTTCCTGCGTGGCGACCTCGAGGTGAACGAAACCAAACTCCGTAACCTCCTTGGTGCCGAGGTGCATGCCGCCACCGTCACTCCTGAAATGGGCGTCTGTGCCGGCTTTATTGGGCCTAAGGGTCTGCCGGAAGGCATCACCGTGGTCTACGACGAGTCGCTGAAGACCTTAAACAGCTTCGTGGCAGGCGCCAACAAGGAGAACTACCACTACCAGGGCATGAACATTGCCCGCGACCTCGGCGAGGTGAAGTACGACAGCGTGGCCAAGGCCACCGCTGGCGGCATTTGCCCCGTGTGCGGCAAGCACAGCATTACCATCAGCCGTGGTATCGAGGTGGGCAACATTTTCCAGCTCGGCACGAAATACACCGAGTCGATGAACATGCAGTATCTCGACAGCGACAACACATTGAAATACCCCATCATGGGCTGCTACGGCATCGGTGTGGGTCGCTTGATTGCCTCGGTTTGTGAGGTGAGCCACGACGACTACGGTCCCATCTGGCCCATCACCATCGCCCCATGGCAAGTGCAGGTCTGCGCCTTGCGCGTCGCTGACGAGAACGTGCGCCGCGTGGCCGACAAAATCTATGAAGACTTAAAGAAGGCAGGCGTGGAGGTCATCTATGACGACCGCAACATCAGCGCGGGCGTGATGTTCTCTGATGCCGACCTGCTCGGTGTGCCGCTGCGCATCGTGGTGAGCCCGAAGACCTTGGAACGCAATGCCATCGAGTTCGCCTCGCGCGACAAGAGCTTCAAGGCCGACCTCAACCCCGACAATTTCGTTGACGAGGTGCAGGCCAAGATTGCTGAGATGATTGCGGCGCTGACGCCTGTAGATTAATGCATTGTAGAGACGCGCCATGGCACGTCTCTACAATAATTGACAAAAAAAATCCGACAGATTATTCTGCCGGATTTTTTTCTACCTCAACCACCTTCTTGTTCTTTCGGAACCATTCCGTGATGTCTTTCACACGGCCATCGGCCAGACGTTTCATCATACGCTGGTTGGTGGTCGCGCTGTCCAAAGGACCCAAGGCGGCCACGTAACGCCCCAGTTTGATGTAGTCGAAATGGTCGGTGGAGACATTTTCAGGCAGGTCGTTCTTGCCGGAATACCATGCCACCTTCATGTTGTAGTCCTTTTTCACTTGGTTGGCTAACTGGGCCACGGTCTCAGGCTCGTTGTCGCCGCCCATGAAACACACACAAGTAATGCCCGTCTTGTATTGTTCGACAAGACGATACAACTCGTTGGTGTCCAGTTGTTTGCCTGTATTTTCCCACAAATACTTGCTGTGGCAACCTTCACACTGATTGGGACAGTTGGAGATATTAATGGCAAGCGTCACCTCTTCAGGAACTTCCTGAAAGACAATATCAAAATTGGCGTACTTTAGCATCTGTCCATCTCCATTTTTCCATAGTGACGGCGGGCGGCTTCCTCTTGGCGCGGCTCGCTGAAGTTGCTGACGCGCTTCAGATAACCGATGATGCGGGTCAGGTAGTCGATGTTGTGGCTGTGGCACTCGGGGCATTCCTTCAGGTAACGCTTGTCGATGTGGCCGCAGTCGTTGCAAATCGTGTTCGGGATGTTGAAGGTGAAGTAGTTGCAGCCTTCGCGGGCAGCCACACGCAGCAGCTGGCGGTACTGCTCCTTGGTGAGGTGTTCCTCCAGGTTGCAGTGCAAGGCCGAGCCACCGGTGAGGTGCTTGATGTACTTCTCGCCGTGGAGGCGGAACTTGTCCAACACGTTGGTGTTAGGGTCTTCCACGATGTAGAAATAGCTGTTGTAGCAGTCACGATGCACCTCGTAGCCGTCCTCCTTGTCCCACTTGGCATGTTTCACGCCCACGTTCTCAGCGGGAATCATCTCGCAGTTGAACATGAGGCCGTCTTGCTTCGAGTAGTACTTCTTGTTGTACTTCTCGATGAGGCCCAACACATCCTGCACGAACTTCTCGTAGTCCGGATTATCGGAGATCTTGATCTTCAGGAACTCGGCGGCTTCCACGAGACCGTTCACGCCAATGGTGAGGTACTGGCGGCTGAGGTTGATGTAGCCCGCATCGAAGAGCGGCAACATGCCTTTCTTTTGCAGTTCCTTTAGGTTCTCGTTGTAGCAAATCTGCACTTTATGGCAGAGGTCGACAATCTCCTCGAGGAAGGTGAGGTAGTGCATATTGTTGCGAGCGGCATACTGGATGCAACGGTTGAGGTTGATGGTGAGCACACTCTTGGAGCCTGTGGACACGCCACCGGCGCCGAGGGTGTAGCTAAAGCCGTTGTCCTGAATCTCGTTGCGCAGACGGCAGCACGACGAAAGAGAGTCGGCGTTGTCGCTGAGGTAGGTGAAGAAGGAGTGGCCTTCCGAATACATCTCAGCGGTGAAGTCACCCCATTCCTGGTCGATGACGTCGCCATCTTTCGAGAGCAACGCCATCGTTTCCACCGGGAAGGTGAGCACACTTCTCAAACGCTCGGCATTGAACCACTTCATGAAACGTTTCTGGAGCCAACTCAGCGACTCCCAGTCGGGCTGCGAGCCGTCAGGGAAGTAGAAGTTGCCAAACAACGACTCGAAATAATACTTGTCGTAGTAGGCGATGTTCCAGAACACCGACTGGTAATTCCTTGCACCCGCAGGTTGGTTCAAGGAATACACAATCTGCTGGAAGCAGTCGGTGATGACCTTGTCGATGGTGCGCGGCTTCAGCGAGTGGTCGACGATTTCGTCGGCACGTTTGTAGTAGTCCTTGCCGTAGTCGAGGCCGATGAAGTAGTTCATGTACATCAGGAATTCCGGCGTGGCGCAGGCACCCGACAGTTGCGAGGAGACCATGAACACCATATTAATAAAGCCGCCGCAGAAGGAACGCAGCTTGGTGGGGGCGGTGCTGTTGCCGCCGATGGAAGCTGTGCCTTCGTTGAGCCAGGGATACATGGTGATGGAGGCGCAGTAGTTGGCCAACGAGGTCTCGTCGTTCTTGTAGATGAAGTGGTTGTTGAGCAAATAGAGGTAACGGTCGGCCAATTCCTTGCCGAATACCGACTTGATGCGGTCCGTCAGCAGGCGGCGGTTGATGCGGATGAAACTCGACTTGGGCAACTCGCCGATGAGCGTGGCGATATTTTTCTTCTCCACGTTGGCGTTGGCGTCGTACTTCGAGCCTGTAGCGGCGTTCGAGGCATTGACGTAGTTGCTCAAAAAGTCGATTTTCTCGCGGATCTCGCGGTCTTCGGTGTGCTTCTGGCGGTACAGGATGTAGTTTTTGGCTACAGTGTAGTACTGCTCCGCCATTAATGCGGTCTCCACCTGGTTTTGGATCTCTTCCACGGTGATGCCGTTGGTCACGCGGACACGGCTCAGGATGGCGTTCAAATCCTCGTCGGTGGCGTAAAATCCCGAAGCGAGAAAGGCTTTACTGATGGCTACTTTGATCTTGTCAAGTGAGAAGGCTTCCTGCTTGCCGTCCCTTTTGGTAATGTACAATCCTCCGTTGCTCATATAATGTGCTCGTTTTCAGTTTATTGCATTATTGCTAATGCTTAGAATAATATCGTTTTCAATCATTCGGCATGTTTCCCTTATCACGAGGGATGGCATGCTTCCGTTTTCAAGGCAGGTCTTCTGACTTACTCCCTTCCGAACGGCCTTCCCGTCCTCATGGGTTGGACAGTGGCATGGGGTGTTCGGCATGTTTCAGAGCTCACAGCTACGGGTATAGTCCCTGATTTTCACGGGGTTCCCTATTAATCTCCTCCTAAGAACCTTGTTGTGCAAAGGTATAGCATTTTGGTTTCACCGACCAAATTAATTCTTGAAAATTTTGTCAACAAAATTATCAACATGCTAAATTGGTGATTTGGTAGGGGTTGGCTATAATAGCGGAATTTTTTGGCCTCACAGTCCTTTTAAACTAACTAAACGTATGTTAAGTTTGTGGAAGGTGAAAATTCTGTCGGGCTGTAGGGTGGGGGTGTAGTATTCCGTAGTGTGAGGGGGAGGTTTGTTGTTTATGGTGCCTTCTTCCCGAACATTGGCCAAATCCAACCCCATCATCTTCTGTGATACCCACGTATTCTGAACATGATGACAATATTATAAGTTGCAAAAACACAAAATTATTTTTAAATTACCATAATGAGCATACCTGTAGCATTTATCCATCTTACTCCTCGCCTTTGGGCCGATGGCTTAGGCAAGTTGGAATAATGTCTACTCCGAAAGAGAACAGATCAACCTCATCCAAGACTTCGCAGAAGTGCAAATCCATCTCGGTAACAACGTCACACTGTCAACGCACCTCACCATCCATGCCAACAGCAAAAACACCATCGACAACAACAAAGGCATTGACGGTGGCAGCATCATGAATGCCAGCAACGCCACACTCACCAACGAGACCTTCACCAACAACATTTGTTTTTACGTGAACGCAGGTAGCGACGAATACCATGCCACACTCAAACTTGCCATCCAAAAGAGAGACGCTTGCAGAAGCCGTTACGCCAGAATTGAACCCTGTGGCCACGAGAACGCAGCAGTTTATATGGACAACGTTGAAGGTATTTACACCACCATGGACTGCCCTAACTCCGCCTCGATAGGCTCATAAACCGCACATCACACCTATGTTGCCGATGGCAATTGTTGAGAAATTCCGCGAACTGTCGAAGGAAGACCGCGACGCTGTCGTGAAATTCATCGATGCGATTTGATTATCATCGAGACGCAAGCATTGCGTCTCTACAGTGTAAAAATGAACAATCCCGTCAGCAATGGCGGGATTTTTTTTGTGTGTCCTACAAATCCACTTATTATCAAAAAACCTACAACTTTTTTTCGTAATTTTGCGCCCTCAATTTTGACCTTCGTCAAATTTCGATAATTTACAGATTTTGAGCACATAAGCAACGATAAGATGAAGAAAACCTCTATCCTCATTCTCTTCGCCCTCCTCGCCTTCGGGCCGAAGGCCTGGGCGCAATTCAGCGGCGGCACTGGCACCGCTAACGACCCATATCAAATCAGCACCGAGGCCGACTGGAGCACGCTGTGCAACAATGTGAACAACAACACCAGCACCTACAGCAACCAGTTCTTCAAAATGACGGCCGACATCACGGTGGCGGAAACATTCTCTACAGCCCCTACCAAGATGGTGGGCATTAGCGAAGACGTGAACTTCCGAGGCACCTTCGACGGCAACGGACACACGCTGACGGTCAACTATACGGACAACCACGACGATAGGGCTTGCGCCCCGTTCCGCTATATCAGGAACGCCACCATCAAGAACCTGCACGTGGCGGGAAGCATCACCAAGCAATATAATAAGAATGCCGGTGGCCTCGTGGGCGAGGCTTTCGGCACCTGCCACATCAGCAACTGCCAATCGAGCGTCGAAATCACTTGCCAGGCAGCCGACTGCTCCAGCGGCGGCTTCATAGGCAAACTCGGCACAAGCAGCTCCTCGGATGACACCTATATTGACAACTGCCTCTTCGATGGCAAGTTGGAGGGTTCAAGTTCCCATGGTTGGGGCGGTTTCATCGGTTGGGTTGAAGATGAGCCAGATGCCTACATCAGCAACTGCCTGTTCAATCCAGCACATGTTTACGTTAACAGCGAAGGCGAC
>JAGBQJ010000018.1 GCA_017632935.1 Bacteroidales bacterium
ACTGAGGACAAAAATGTCTATTCGGTATATGACCAGTTTTTTGCCTTGTGGCTGAAGTTTAAAGGCCTTATTTAATCACGTTATACACCTAATATAATATGCTCTCCAACCTCAAAAAATACCACATTATCCTTGCATCCAAATCCCCTCGCCGGCAGGAACTGCTGCGCGGCATGGGCGTAGACTTTGAGATTCTGACCAAAGAAACACCAGAAGACTATCCAAACGATCTGCCTTTGGACGAAGTTCCGAAATACTTGAGTTTGCAAAAATCGCTGGCTTTCAATGACGATGAACTACCCGCTGATTATCTGTTGATTACCTCCGATACCGTCGTCATTTGCGAAGGCGAGATTTTGGGCAAGCCAAAGGATAGGGCAGATGCTGTTCGAATGCTGCATTTGCTTTCGGGCAAGACGCACCATGTGGTAACGGGTGTCACAGTGCGCTCGACGGCGAAGACGGAGTCGTTCGCAGTGCGTTCCAATGTGACTTTCGCTCAATTGGATGCGGAAGAAATCGCCTATTACATTGAGCATTGCAAACCCTACGACAAGGCGGGTGCCTACGGCATTCAGGAATGGATAGGCTACGTGGGCATCAGCGGACTGGAAGGCTCGTCCTATAACGTGATGGGCCTGCCGACACGAAAACTTTACCAGTGCTTGAAATCATTTTGAGTTTTTTCCTATCTTTGCGGCACATTGCTGCAATATGAGCAAAAAACGTCCCCAGATACTGATTACCAACGATGATGGCTACGCTGCCAAAGGCCTGCGTAAACTGGTCGCACTGATGTGTACTTTGGGTGATGTGGTGCTCATTTCGACGGATGAGGTGATGTCGGCGAAGAGCCACTCGTGCAGTATTCGCGAGCGTATCTATGTGCGCCTCGTGCATGAAGAGGACGGCTTTAAGGAGTACCGCTGCAATGGCACACCCGTCGACTGTGTGAAGCTGGGCTATCAGAAGCTGATGCCGCAGCCGGATTTGGTCGTTTCAGGCATCAACCATGGAATGAATGCCGCCACGACGGTGGTGTATTCGGGCACCATCGGGGCGGTCATCGAGGCCTGCATGAACGGACTGAACGCCATTGGCTACAGCCTGTTCGACCTCGACCCCGATGCCGACTTCGACCACCTCGACATGACCATCCTGGAAATCACCAAGAAGGTGTTGAAGGAAGGCCTGCCCAAGGGCGTCTGCCTTAACGTGAACTTCCCCAAACGTTGCGAGGAGCCCATGAAAGGCATCAAGGTGTGCCGACAAGCGGCTTGTCGCTGGATTGAGTATTTCAAGGAGCAATATGATGAGAATGGCGAGCAGTTCTATGATCTTGACGGCACGTTCGAAAGCGACGACATCACGCCCGACACCGACCTCTGGGCTTTGCAAAACAACTACATCTCGGTGGTCCCGACTTGTTTCGATTGGACGGCACATTCGCAGATTGAACCGATGAAAGAATTTGAAAACATAACTATTGACGCGAGACTTCGAGACACGAGACGCGAGACTATGGATAGTCCCGTGTCCCGCAGTCCCGTGTCCCGTGTCAAATAATACGTTTATGAAAATCAAAGATAATTTTTGGCTTGGATTGTTGGTGGGAGCGGCCAGTTTCGGGCTGACTTTCCTCTTGTTGTATTTCATCAACTGGGAGTCGCTGGGGATTTTTGCCCAACGCGCGCCTTTCCTTTTGGCTTTCATCCCGGGCGTTGTCCTGTTCAGGATGATGCTGGTGAAATGGAAGCTCGACAAGATGGGACGTGGCGTGCTAGCCGTGACGATAGTGGGAATGTTGTTGGTTTTCTTTTTGGTTAAATAATCAGTAAACCAATGAAATACTATATCATAGCAGGTGAGGCTTCGGGCGACTTGCACGCTTCCAACCTTGTTGCCGAAATCAAGAAGAAGGACAAAAAGGCCGAGTTTCGTGGTTTCGGTGGCGACTTGATGAAGGCCCAAGGCGTCGAATTGGTGAAACACTACCGTTTGATGGCTTACATGGGCTTCGTGGAGGTGGCGGTCAACCTGCGCAAGGTGTTGGGCAATATCTCGCAATGCAAGAAGGATATCCTTGACTATCAGCCCGATGTGGTGATTTTGGTGGATTATCCTGGTTTCAACTTCCGTATCGCCGACTTTGCCCATGAAAAAGGTTTCAAGGTGGTTTATTACATCTCGCCCCAGCTCTGGGCTTGGAAACGCCGTCGCGTGAAGAAAGTCAAGCGCTCGGTGGATAAGATGTTGGTTATCTTGCCTTTCGAGGAGGCATTCTACAAGAACTACGGAGTGGATGTCACTTATGTCGGCAACCCGCTGTTGGACGAGATGGCGAAGTTCGGCACGGCCAACCGCTCGATTTTCCTGCGTCGCAACAGCTTGGGCGAAAAACGCGAAATCATCGCTTTGCTCCCCGGTAGTCGCAAGCAGGAAGTGAAACGTATGCTTCCAGTAATGCTGAAAGTGGTACCGCATTTTCCTAATTATCAGTTTGTTATCGCTAGCGTGCCATCGTTGGACAAGTCCTTGTATAAGAGTATCATCGGCAACACGGATGTGTTTTTGGTGGAAAACCAGACATACGAGTTGCTCCAGAACTCTAGTGCCGCTCTGGTCACTTCGGGGACGGCCACGCTGGAGACGGCCCTCTTCACCGTGCCGGAAGTGGTGTGCTACAAGGCGACGGATTTCTCTTATCGCCTCGCCAAGTGGATGATCAAGGTGAAGTTCATCTCTTTGGTCAATTTGGTGATGGATAGGGAAGTGGTCAAGGAGCTGATTCAAGGCGACCTGACCGAGGACAACCTGGTCAATGAACTGGATCAGTTGCTGCACAACGCCAAGCGTCAGCGCAAGCTGTTGGAGGACTATGTTGAGCTGAAAGATCGTCTCGGTAATGCAGGCGCTTCCGAAAAGGCCGCCGAGGTCATTTCCGAGTTCTTGAAAACGAAAATCCCTGGCTCCGCAAAACCATAGAACACCATGTGAGCGATGACCGATTGGAGCAAATACCCCTTTGTCAGGATGCTGATACCTTTTGCCTTGGGCATTTGGGTCAGCATTTTTGTTGTCGCCCTTCGGCTGTCGCCTACCACATTGATGGCTGTCGCCGTGACGCTCCTCGCCATGTCGGTGCTGACCGCTTTCTTGTTGAAGCACCAACGGCATAGCTGGTTTTTCGGGGCGGTGATGGCGTGTTACCTATTTATAGCCGGCTATTCGCTGGCTCGGGTGCACGAGGCCGAGGTGCAGCGCGACTATTTCCGCAATTTCCAAACGGGCGCGAGCTATTACGTGGCGCGTGTCTACGACTACCCAACGGAGCGTCCCAAGTCTGTACGGACAGTGTTGGAGCTGGAGTATCAGTTTGGCGATAGCACGATTTCGCGCCCCGTTTCGGGCAAGGTGATGGCGTATTTTCCCAAGTTGGACTCGGCTTTTGTCTTGCATTATGGCGACTTGATCGCCATTCCGGCGCCCATTCGTGAGGTCTCACCGCCGTTGAATCCCGAGGAGTTCGACTATCGGGCTTATCTTGAGCGCAAGGGCATCACGGGACAGGTCTATCTGAAGGACGACGACTGGCTGGATTTGCAGACGAACGACGCCAACCCGATTTACGCCTTTTCCTATCGTTTCCGCGATGTCTTGTTGGCCTCGCTGCAACGTAGCGGGCTGAGTGACGATGAGTTCGGCGTGGCTGCCGCCATCTTGCTGGGCTATGACGACTACCTCGCCGACGAGGTGCGCAAGAACTATGTGGCGGCAGGCTCTATGCATATCCTCTGTGTCTCGGGCATGCATGTGGGCATCATCTTCCTCTTGGCTTCATTCCTCTTAGGTTTCCTCAACCGCAAGAAGTGGCAAAAGACCCTGAAGCAATTGCTCCTGCTGGCCTTGATATGGTTTTATGCTCTCATTGCGGGTTTGTCGCCTTCCATTTTGCGCGCCTCGCTGATGATCAGTTTCGTCATCGTGGGCGAAATGATTCGGCGCAAAGGATTCATTATCAATTCTATAGCTGCGTCTGCCTTTATCTTGCTATGTATCAACCCGAACAACCTGTTCGAGATCGGTTTCCTGCTGTCGTATGCCGCTGTGATGGGTATTGTGGTGCTGCAAAGGCCGATTTATAACTTGCTGTATGTCAAGAATAAGCTGCTTGACAGGGCTTGGGAGATTACGGCTGTGGCGCTGGCTGCTCAAATCGCTACGATTCCCTTTACTTTGTTCTATTTTAACCAGTTCACCACTTATTTCTGGCTGAGTAATCTCTTCATGACCCCGATAAGCTTCATTGTGGTCATAAGTGGCATGATACTGCTTTTGGTGTCGTGGATACCTTATGTCAACACATTGGTCGGCTACTTGGTTTGGGGCGCGGTGTACGTGATGAACTGGGTGGTCGCAAAGATTGAGGGCATCCCGTATTCCATTGTCAAAGGCTTGTATGTCAACGATTTTGAGTTTGCCATGTTGCTGTTGGCGTTGTTGCTGCTCATGCTGACTTTCATGTTACGCAAACGGCGGCTGTTTATCGCTATGATGACGGCAGTATTAGTGGTGGTGGCTTCAGTGACGATCAGGCTGTATAGTTCTGGGCAGCAACAAGGGATGACGGCTTTCAGCCTGCGCAACCATACGGCCATTGATTTCGTCAGGGGAGGGGAACATGTCCTTTTGGCCGATTCCGCTTTGATGGCCGATGAGTCCACCATCGACTACAGTCTGAAGGGTGCCTGGAGCAAGCGGCATTTGTCGCATCATCCGCAAGTGGTAGATTTTGAGGAAGATTATGCTAACGACTATCTATGCAAAAAGTCCAATTTGCTCTCTTTTGACGGCAAGTTGTTGGCGCTTTGGGATGGCCAAAAGCTCAACGACAGTTTATCCTATCGTCTTCCCGTGGATTATCTCTTGGTTTTGGGCAGACTACAGCCCGATGTGCAATCGATCGTGAATGGATACGATACTAAGTTGCTCCTTATTGACGGCTCGGTGCCGCGCTATCTGTCTGAGAAATGGATAAGTCAGGCGCAGAACTTTGGCATACCTTATTATAATGTTGGGGAGGGCGCTTTGGAGGTAGGATATTAAAAAAAGTTTTTAATGTTTTGACAATCAATAGAATGTATCCAATTGACGAAAAATTTTCAAAAAAATATCAAAAAAACATTGCCAGTTTCAAAAAAGGTTGTACTTTTGCACCCGCAAAGCAAAGCAATAGAGTTCTTTTTCAGGCTGGTCCGGTAGTTCAGCTTGGTTAGAATGCCTGCCTGTCACGCAGGAGGTCGCGAGTTCGAGTCTCGTCCGGACCGCAAGAGCGCAAGTCGAAAGGCCTGCGCTCTTTTCGTTTATGAAAGCCAAATTCGACCATATATCCTCGTTCCTGCTTCAGCTGTCCTTCGTGCTGATCGTTTGGATTATGCTGGGTTCCATTTATATGCTTAAAGAGGCAGAAAGGCAGGAAAAGGAACGCTTGGAATTGGAGGCTTATCGTGCCGATAGTCTGGTCACCTTGCTTTTTGCGGGCGATGTCATGGGCCATAAGCAGCAGTTTGAGGTGGCTTATGACCGTGCGACGGGCCAATACGATTATTCGGACTGTTTCCGCTACGTGGAGCCATACATAGAAAGCGTTGATTTTGCCTGTGCTAACCTGGAAGTCACCTTGGGTGGTGCTCCTTATTCAGGTTACCCCTGTTTTTCCTCGCCTGACGCCTTGCTTTTTGAGGTGCAAAACGTTGGCTTCGACTTGCTTTTCACGGCCAACAACCATGTGCTCGACCGTGGCAAGCTTGGGGTGGAGCGCACCATCATGATGCTTGACAGTGTGGGCATGCCTCATGCAGGAAGTTATGTTGATTCGATTAGCCGCGACACGAGTTATCCGCTGATTATGGCCGTGAGAGGGTTGAAGGTGGGCTTCATCAACGCGACCTATGGTACAAACGGCATTAGAGAAAAAGCGCCGAATGTGGTGAATAGGCTCGACACGGCGCAGATGGCCCGCGACTTGGAACGTCTGGTCGAGATGGGCGCCGACTTGAAAGTGGCTGTACTGCATTGGGGCAACGAATACGAGCTGAAGGGCAACAAGAGCCAGTTGCGCTGCGCCCAGTCGCTGGCCAACCATGGCGCTGACCTTATCATTGGCGGGCATCCGCATGTCGTGCAAAATGCTGATACAATCTATGCCCCATCGGGGAAGCCTGTCGTGCTATACTATTCCATGGGCAATTTCATCTCCAACCAGCAGCGGCTGGAAACCAAAGGCGGCATTATGGTTAGGGTAACAGTGAACCGCTTCACGGGACGTGTCGTGGCCACGGAATATATCCCTTACTTTGTGTACGTTGGCACCATCCACGGGAAATACCAATACTATGTCGTGCCTTGTGTACCTTATCTCAATGGTGAATGTGATTTCAGTCTGCCCAAATACGACAGCACCTTGCTGCATGCCGAGTACAATGCCATCTCGGGACGTCTCTCCAATTTCACCCAATCCATGGAGTGACTTCCAATTTGTGCCGCTTCGTTTTTATTGCTATTTTTGCACGCTTTTTTGGAAACTTTGAAGTAATAATTATGTCATTCATAGATGAAATCAACAGGCGAAGGACTTTCGCCATCGTCAGCCACCCCGACGCGGGTAAGACCACTTTGACCGAGAAACTGCTGCTTTACGGCGGCGCCATCCAAGTGGCCGGTGCCGTGAAGTCGAACAAGATCCGCAAGACCGCCACTTCCGACTGGATGGAAATCGAGCGGCAGCGTGGCATCTCGGTGGCTACCTCTGTCATGGGCTTTGACTATAAGGATATCAAGATCAACATCTTGGATACCCCTGGCCATAAGGACTTCGCAGAAGACACCTTCCGCACTCTGACCGCCGTCGACAGCGTCATCGTGGTCATCGATGCCGCCAAGGGCGTGGAGTCGCAGACGGAGAAGCTGGTCGAGGTGTGCCGTATGAGGAATACACCCATCATCGTGTTCATCAACAAGATGGACCGACCTGGCATGGATCCTTTCGAGCTGTTGGACGAAATCGAGCAGAAGCTGAACATCCGCCTGACGCCATTGAGCTGGCCCATCAACAGTGGACCGAAGTTCAAGGGCGTGTATAGCATCTACGACAAGAGCCTGTATCTGTTCAATTCCGACAAGCAGCACATCACCGAAGGCATCGCATTCGACGACCTAAACAACCCCGAGTTGGACAAGATGATAGGCGAGGATGCCGAGACGCTGCGCAACGAGACTGAGCTGGTGCAGGGCGTGTACGACGATTTCTCCCGCGATGCCTATCTGAACGGCGACATCTGCCCTGTGTTCTTTGGCTCGGCCTTGAACAACTTCGGCGTGAAGGAGTTGCTGGACTGCTTCATCGAGATTGCACCTACACCCATCGGCCGCGACACGGTGGAACGCCGCATCGAGCCGACGGAGGAGAAGTTCACGGGCTTCGTTTTCAAGATCCACGCCAACATGGACCCCAACCACCGCGACCGTATCGCTTTCGTGCGTGTGGTGTCGGGCCGTTTCGAGCGCAACAAGAACTACTTCCACGTACGCCAACGTCGTGAGTTGAAGTTCTCCAATCCCACAGCCTTCATGGCACAGAAGAAGTCGGTGCTTGACGAGGCCTATCCTGGCGACATCGTGGGTCTTTACGATGCCGGCAACTTCAAGATTGGCGACACCTTGACTGAAGGCGAAATCCTCAACTACAAAGGCATCCCGAGCTTTTCGCCCGAGCAGTTCCGTTATGTGGAGAATGCCGACCCGATGAAGTCGAAGCAGCTGGCCAAGGGATTGGAGCAGCTCACCGACGAAGGTGTGGCGCAGCTCTTCACGGGCAAGATGACGGGTCGTAAGATTATTGGCACGGTGGGTGAACTGCAGTTTGAGGTCATCCAATACCGCTTGTTGCACGAATACAACGCCTCTTGCCGTTACGAGCCTATCTCGCTCTACAAGACCGCGTGGATCACCAGCACGAACGAGGCACAGCTCGCCGACTTCAAGATGCGCAAGGCCTTGAACCTGGCCGAGGACAAAGAAGGCAGGGACGTTTTCCTGGCCGAGTCGCCCTACGCCTTACAGATGGCCATGGAGAAGTATCCCGACATCGAGTTCCATTTTACTTCGGAATTTTAATGTTGCCGCTTAGCGTCATTGCGAGGAGGAACGACGAAGCAATCTAGAGTAATGACTTTTCTATAGGTTCATTGTCTAGACTGCTTCGTTCCTCGCAGTGACGTGATGCTGATTGTTTTTTCAAAAATTTTCTTGCGCCGATTTGATTTATCCCTATCTTTGCGTCAATGTTTAACCTTTAAATTCAATTGCAATGGGATTTTTCAAAGAATTCAAGGAGTTTGCCGTTAAGGGCAACGTCATGGACATGGCTGTCGGTGTCATCATCGGCGGCGCGTTCGGCAAAATCGTCACCTCTTTGGTGAACGACATCATCATGCCGTTGATCAGCAAGGCAACGGGCGGTGTGAGTTTCACCGACCTCTTCATCAATCTTACCAACAACGAGACCTACAATACGCTGGCTGAGGCCCAAGCAGCTGGCGTTTCGGTGTTTGCTTGGGGCCAGTTCGTTCAGAACATCATTGATTTTCTGATCATTGCATTCTGCATCTTCCTGATGGTGAAGGCTATCAACAAGGCTAAGAAAAAGGAAGAGCCCGCACCCGCTGCTCCCGCCGGCCCGACCCAAGAGGAGCTCCTCACCGAAATTCGCGACCTGCTGAAGAACAAGTAATTGTTTCAGGCAGATTGAAAAAAGAATAAGTGCGCACCCGATGGGGGTGCGCACTTATTTTTGGCTATCTGACCATAAAAATTCACTCAAATAGCCAAAAATAATATTTATTTCTGGCTATTTGATGAAACTCATTGCTCTCGAACAATGCGGTTTCATCCGAAAATACAAGACTATCGGTGAGGTGCCTTATCTTTATCAGCTTTCGGACTGTTTCACCTTGTTTTATTTCCAATTCCTGAAAAACGGCCAGTATTCCGACCAGGGGGCATGGATGCACCTGTTGACAACCAACACCTGCACTACTTGGCGTGGCTTGGCTTTCGAACGGTTGTGTTTCGCTCATTTGCAACAGATTAAGCACAAATTGGGCATTTCCGGCATTTTGACGAACACCTGTTCCTATTATTCCAATCAGGCCCAAGTGGATATGGTCATCGACCGCGCCGACCGTGCCGTGACGGTGTGCGAGATGAAGTTTTCGGAACGCCCCTACGTCATCACGAAGTCGGAATGGGATAAAATCGAGGAGCGTTTGAATGTGGTGCAGCAACACTTCAAAAGAAAGACCTTGTTTTTTGCCATGGTAACTACAAATGGTCTTGCAAAGAACAAGTATTCAATCAATTATGTACAGCAAGAGATAACCTTGAATGATTTCTTTTGATTTATTTTTGGCTATAAGGCCATAAAAATTTGCTCAAATAGCCAAAAATAATCATCATTTCTGGCTGTATATCATCAAATTCAGGTCATGATAGCCAAAAATAATCAATTTTGGGAAATCATCGCCGTTTCCCCAAAAAACACTACATTTGCAGTTTCAATGAATAGGCACAATGAAGCGTAAGCTTTTGCTCGTCATAGGATTTCTCTTCTGCTTCGTCTTCACCGCGAAGGCGACCCACCAGCGTGCGGCCGAGATCACCTATACCTGGCTGGGCGGCAATGCCTACGAGTTTACGCTGACCTGCTATACCTACACGCCCAGTCCAGCGGGCCTGCAGCGCGACTCCCTTTTGGTGCAGTGGGGCGACGGCATGGAGGAATACATCCCCCGCGTGGTGCTGCAAAACCTGGGCGAGGACTATACACTGAACGTCTACAAGCAAATCCATAACTATTCCACCTCAGGGACTTACACCATCAGCATGGAGGACGCCAACCGTAACTTTGGCGTCGTCAACGTGCCCAACTCGGTGATGGTGCCCATGCACATCGAGACGGAATTGGTCATCAACCCGTTTTTGGGCAACAACAACTCGGTGCAGCTGCTCAACGCGCCTGTCGACAAAGGCTGCGTGGGCAAACTCTACCTCCACAACCCCTCGGCCTACGACCCCGACGGCGATAGCCTCAGTTACCAACTGGTTACTTGCAAGGGACAGGACGGCATCGAGATTCCGGGCTATACCTTGCCGCAAGCCTCGCATTCCATTGAGATTGACCCTGCCACGGGTGAGCTGCGTTGGGATGCGCCCGTGCTGCAAGGCGAGTACAACGTGGCCATCATGGTGGAGGAATGGCGCCACGGCGTGAAGATCGGCTCCGTCGTCCGCGACATGCAGATCCTGGTTTCGGTTTGCGATAACGACTTGCCACAAATTCAGTGCGACGACCCGTATTGCCTCGTGGCCGGCGAGCAGCTCGACTTCGTCATCTCGGCCTCCGACCCCGATGGCGACAACGTCACCTTGAGTGCCTCGGGCGCTCCGTTGGAGCTGGCCATCGGTCCGGCGATGATCAACCCGGAGACGGCTTTTGGCATGCAGCCTCAGATGGAGTTCCTTTGGAACACCCAATATGCCCACATCCGCAACACACCCTATCAGCTGGTGATTCACGCTAGGGACGATGGCTCGCCCGTCCACCTGACCAACGTGAAGACGGTGACCATCAACGTGATGGCGCCCAAGGTGCAAGGCTTCGCCGCCGAGGTGCATGGCCATGACGCGACGCTGACCTGGTCGGCGTATCCCTGCCCGAATGCCGCGGCCTTGCTCATCTACCGCAAGGCGGGCTGCGACGGCTACACGCCCGATGCCTGCGAGACGGGCATCCGCGAAGGCTATCAGCTGGTGGCGACTTTGGACAATACCGCGACGACCACCTTCACCGACCCCGACCTCCCGCAAGGCATGACCTACGAATACCGCATCTTGGCGCAGTTCCCCGACGGCGCCTTGAGCATCGTCAGCGATGCGGCTTGCGTGGAGCTGAAAAACGACAGCCCCTTGATGACTCACGTCACCAACGACAGCATCGACCTCGTCTCAGGGCAGGTTGTGGCATGCTGGGCTAGACCAAAAGAGATTGACGCACAATATGTTGCGCCGTTCGGCTATAGCTTGACGCGTATCCTCGATGGCGAGACTGCGGTCGTTTACGAAGGTGCCGACACCACCTTCCTCGACGCCACCGTGAATCTGGCGGAGCACACCTTATTAATATATAAGGTGCAGATGCACGACGCCAGCCAGCAGCTGATTGGCACGAGCGCCACGGCCTCGGCGGTGATGCTCTCGGCCAGTGGCAGCAACGATGCCGCCAACCTCTCGTGGACCGAAGCCGTGCCATGGATGGTGGACAGCACCCAGGTCTTCAAGGAAAAAAACGGACATTTTGTGCGTATCGCCACCACGACAGGCATGGCCTACAGCGACACCGAGGTGGAGAGCGACGAGACCTATCGCTATTATGTCCGCACCTTCGGGCATTATACGATGGAAGGCCTCATGCGGCCCTTGGTGAATTATTCCGCCATCAAAACGGTGCGGATTGGGCACGAGGAGCCGGTGGAGGAGTTCTCCTACACCTTGCCCAATGTCATCACGCCCAATGGCGACGGATTCAACGACGTCTTTGAGCCCAAGGTGACAGGCTTGTCGCTCGTTACGGGCGCCCGCACGGTCATCTTCAACCGTTGGGGCAACATCCTTCACGACACCGACGACCCGCTCATCCAATGGGATGGCAAGAGCCGTCAGACCAAGATGGACTGCCCGCCTGGAACGTATTTCTATGTCTGCGACATCACCTACATGGGTGAGGCCGGGGAGGAGACACTGCACCTACAAGGATCAATTACCATTGTCAGATAAAACATGTAGAGACGCGCCATGGCACGTCTCTACATGTTTTATTGCTGTTTTCTTTATGTTCCGGAACGATTCTCCAGCATTTCAATGTAATTGTTGAGGTGTATGATGGTTTGTTCTTTTTCTATGCATGATTTGCACTGATTGTCCGACGGCTCGGGCACATAATGCTCGGGCCATGCGATAATATCGATGACCGACATGCCTAAAATATCGCTTATATGCGATAAACGACTGAAGGTAATATCGCTTTCGCGGGTAATGAAACTCGAGTAAGAGCTCTGTTTGATGCCCAGTTCAGCAGCGATAACCTCTTGTTTGATACGTTTTTCCTTTCGGATAGCCTCGATATTCTTCAAAATATTCTCCATATTGCAATATTAAGTGATTGATTTTTAGTATATTGCAATAAAATCAAAAATAATATTGCAAAAAATACACAATATATCGCAAAAAAGCAATAATTTTGCAGCCGATTTCCGACATCCCTTTGGGGGTTATCTGGAAGAAAGACAATAAATTAACAATTAGTAATAAACAAACAAACAAAACGATTCAGAAATGAAGAAACAAATGAAAACGAAAGCACTGGTGCTTTCGCTGGCCATGGCAGCCGTGATGGCTTTGCCCACAATGGCCATGGCACAAGAAGGCCGCAGCAACCATAGCGGCTTGTTTGGCACCAACCAATCCAAAGAAGCTTTCCAAGGCGGAATGATACAAAACAGCACCCGTGGTGTTGACATTACCCTCAATGCGGGCGATATCACTAACCAAGGTGTCGGCGAAACTACCCCGTTGGGTAGCGGTCTCGTCATCCTGCTGGGCGCCGGCCTCGGCTATGTCGCACTCAAGAAGAAGGAGGACTAAGCCATGAGAAGAATGACTTATTTCGTGATGGCCTTGGCCCTGGTGCTGGGCCTCAGCCAGTGCAAGAAAGAGCAACCTTCCAACCAAAACGATAGTGAAGGCGTGCACATCACTTTGAATGTCGGTGACGATAACTCAAAAGTGGTGGTTACTCCTGGTTTTACCAATTCTGAAACTGGCGAAACATACGCAAAAGTGGAGTTTGAAGAAGGCGATGTGATTTACGTTGGCAACAACAGTGCCTATTGCGGATACCTTGAATACCATAGTTCGTCCCATAGATTCGAAGGCAATGTCGAGCCGACCAGCGAGGCCGACTACCTGCACTTCTACTTCATGGGCAACCAGGGAACGACTGCTGAGCCTACGAGTGCACTGAGTATCACCGACCAGACGAGCAAGTATCCCGTGATTTCGTATGCCCATTCCACACAAAAGTACAGATCTGGCGTTACGGCATACAGCGCAAAGCTCCAGAACTATTGTTCCATCGTGAAGTTCACCACCACCAACATTGATGCCGACATCACGATTACCGGCATGAACAACATTGTTGCCGTGAACTTTGCTGCCAACAATGCCGCTGATGGCACTGGCATTAACAATAATCCTTACACCGTTGGCAAGGATGGCGATGGTGAAATCACACTTCACATAGTATCGAACACCGAGCGTTGGGCCATTTTACTTCCTCAGAGTCAGGTGACCACTGCCATGGCGTTTGCTTCTGGATACGCCACCAAAAGTGCTTTCACAGTGCCTGAAGTGACAGCCAATATGTACCACAATACTGGTGTTGCTGTTAATTTGGTTGCAGGCAACTTCTTCCGGGTGAGCGCAAGTAAGGTCGTCCAATTCTCGTCGGGCAACCTGCAGTATAAATCTGGCTCAGGCTATCGCTTCGCTCCAAACCAGTACGACTATAAAGGTGCATGGAACACCTCCGATTATGTCGATCTCTTCGGCTGGGGCAAATGGGGCGCTGGCCAAGACCCACTCACTCTCAATAATCATTCATGGACCAATGATTTCCAAGGCACTCTTGACGGCTATAGCGACTGGTACACACTCACGTCAGGTGAGTGGGATTACCTGTTTAACCACAACACCTACGGACAGGCAACCGTGAACAACATACACGGTGTCATCATCCTTCCCCTTGGTTCCTCGTTAAGCATCAGTACAGGCCATAGTGGCTGGAACGACAATACCATCAACGCTTCAACCTGGAAAGATACTTACCAGGCGGCGGGCGCAGTGTTCTTGCCTGCCGCTGGCTATCGCGAGGAAGGAACCACGGATTGTTACGCCGGTGAAAACGAAGGCAACTACTGGTCTAAATCTGGTGAGACAGGGAGTTCTCATGATTTAGAATTCAGAGCGACCGGTGGTGCGTATGTGCGCAAAGACATCATGAGCAGCTATGGCTTTTCTGTGCGCCTTGTGCGTTAATCTTTCAAGGAAATCCAGTCCGTCTTGTTCGTAATTACTCTAACTAAAACCTAAGCAAAGAGATGCGAAAAAGCCACCCCAATAAAGGCGACATCCTCAACGCAGGAAAATTCCTGCAAGACGAGCTGGCCAAGAGTGGCCACGACGTGGCCTGGCTGGCGGAGCAGACGGGCAAGGAACAGGCCTTCCTGGAAGAGCTGTTCAAGCAATCCAACATGGATGCCGAGCTGTTTGTCCGCATGGGGCTGCCTTTGGGGGATCCTTTCTTCGCATCACTCCACGCGCTCATCTTCCAAACGCCCGCCGAGGCTGCGGAGATGGGGACATAAAAGAAAAGACTGCCGTATTCATTTGGCGGCAGTCTTTGTTTTTGTTATTCATGGGCGTTGGCAGACGCCCTTTTTTTTTGTTATGGTAAAACGTGTAGAGACGGTGCATGCACCGTCTCTACAATGAATTCCGATAAATCTATCGATTAATATTTCATCATCTCGATGAGGTCGACCATGCGGTTGGAATAGCCCCATTCGTTGTCGTACCACGACATGATCTTCACCATCTTGCCCATCACCATGGTGCTTTGGGCATCGAAGATGCTGCTGTGCGGGTTGTGAATCACATCGACGCTCACGATCGGGTCCTCAGTGTATTCGAGCACACCCTTCATCGGGCCTTCGGCGGCTTCCTTCATGGCGGCGTTGATCTCTTCCTTCGTGGCTTCGGTCTTCAAGGTGCAGACGAGGTCAACCAGTGAACCGGTCGGCGTGGGGACGCGGACGGCGATGCCGTCGAGCTTGCCGTTCAGTTCGGGGATGACGATACCCACGGCCTTGGCGGCACCCGTGGTGGTCGGGATCTGCGACAAACCGGCGCTACGGGCGCGGCGCAGGTCGCTGTGCGGACCGTCGAGGATGACCTGGTCGTTGGTGTAGCTGTGGATGGTGGTGATGTAACCCTGCTCGATGCCGAAGCGGTCGTTCAAGACCTTGGCGACGGGAGCCAGGCAGATGGTGGTGCAGGAGGCGTTGCTGACGCATTCCACCTCGTCGGTCAGGTCGTTGTTGTTCACGCCGACCACGACGGTGGCGTCGATGGCGTCTTTCGAGGGAGCGGAGAGGATGACCTTCTTGGCACCATTCTTCAGGTGGTCGCCATAGCCGCCTTTGCTGCTTTCCTTCGAGCGGAACACGCCGGTGGACTCAACCACTACATCGGGAGTCTTGCTCCATTTGATGTTCAGAGGGGCGCGCTCAGCTGTGACGGGGACGCGTACACCGTTGACGATCAGTGCAGTCTCATCATATTCCACTGTGCCAGGGAACTTACCCTGTGTGGAGTCGTATTTCAACAAGTGGGCCAGCACCTTTGTGCTCGTCAGGTCGTTGACACCCACGATTTCGAGATTCGGACGTTCGCAAATGATGCGGAACACGTTGCGGCCAATGCGGCCGAAACCATTGATACCTACTTTAATTTTTTCCATTGTTATTGGGTTTAAATGTTCTTTTTTTATCGAAGCGGCAAAATTACGATTTTCGCAGGAATTTTCGTGCATTTTTCCTTATTTTTGCAAACCTTATTAAATTGGATATGTCAGAAACCTTCAAATCACAAGCATTAGCGGCCAATCTGGCCCAAACCAGATATAAAGATATCTTCATTCCAGAAGAACACCAGCAATTTATTGCCCTGTCAGCCAAATATTTTGGCATCAACAAAAGGGCCAAGGAGTGTATCACCGAATACCATCACCCGCTCTCGAACCACACTTTCGTGACCGAGGAGCTGCGCAAGATGCTCATGGACGATTTTTGGTTCTACACTCGTGATGACATCCCTTCCGATGCGTTGAACATTCCTTTGGAGATGATGCATAGCCTGCTGAAACCCGAGGTAGCAGCCAAATTGCGGCTCAATGTCATCATCACTTTGATGGAGTTTGCCAACAAGGTCATTTCCGAGTCACAAAAACATGCCGAATTGATTTCTTTGGTCTTCAATATCTTGAATGATGCCTTTGGTGAAAGTAAGGTCCCTGAGCCTGCGGTCCCTGAGGACAATCGAAGGGTCGAAGGGCCGATTGATAACAAGGATGTTTTTATCTTAGCCACCAAACACGCTGGACGTTACCTCGATAAAGTGGCGCAAGACGAGCGGTTCAAGGACCAAGCTTGCCAACTGCTCCG
>JAGBQJ010000019.1 GCA_017632935.1 Bacteroidales bacterium
AGGAGGCAGCCAAGTGAGCACTAATGCCAACTATACCTTCACCGTGACGGGCAATCGTACCTTGGTGGCCCATTTCACCTACAATGGCGGTGGCAATGCTCCCCAAGGAGCGATAAACGGCAAGTTCACCATTAACGCCAACGGCGACCAAGTGTACTTCTCGCAAGGCAACTTGCAATACCAAGCCTCAACCAACACTTGGCGTTTTGCCACCAACCAGTACGACTACATTGGCGATGCCAACAGCTACATCTCGCCAACCTACAGCGGTTGGATAGACCTTTTTGGCTGGGGCACAAGCGGCTGGAACTGTGGAAACACCTATTACCGCCCATGGGATTCTAACAAAAGCGACCCCAGTTTGTATGGCCCTCCTGGAAGCAATAACCTGACAGGCAGCTATGCCAACTCCGACTGGGGTTACTACAACGCGATAAGCAACGGCGGCAACCAAAACCACCAGTGGCGGACTTTGACGAGCGGGGAATGGGTATACGTTTTCGACACACGCAGCACCGCATCGGGCATCCGCTATGCCAAGGCCAATGTGAACAACGTGAACGGCGTGATATTGCTGCCCGACGACTGGAGCGCGAGCTACTACAGCCTGAGCAACACCAACCAAAACGGCGCGAGCTTCGGCAGCAATGTGATAAGCTCCACGCAGTGGAGTACCTTGGAGCAGTATGGCGCGGTCTTCCTGCCTGCCGCTGGCAGCCGCCGCGGGTCTTCGGTCAGCAATGTGGGCAGCTACGGCTACTACTGGTCGGCCTCGTACAACGGTAGCAGCTACGCGTACAATGTGGGCTTCTACGACGGCGGCCTCATCGTCAGCTACCCCAACGAGCGCTTTTATGGGTTCTCCGTACGCCTTGTCTGCCCCGCCGAGAATTGATTCCTTGTGGCAAGGCAAGGCAACGCGGCGAGAGGCGTTTGGCGGCGGTGGGGCTGGGGCGCCCTGTTCTCCCGAATTTGCAATTCGGGAGGCGAGAATATCAGCATTTGCAATGCGGGCAAAACAACGATAGGAGGCAGCCGCAGATTTGTTTAGGATTCTCCTGCAATTGGAATGTTTTGGACAAAATATTGCGTCATAATCGTCCATGAAAAGTAAATAATGCGTTTCGTGGATAAATATGGGGATGATTGTGTATCGACTCATTCAGGGGAAGCGGACTGTTTTGCGGCGAAAAATTTTCATTTACGCCGCAAATTTGCGGCGAAAAAATGTCTTTTAGAGTGGTTTTCAAAACTTGTTTTCGGTTATAAAAGGATACAAAACCACTAAATTTATGCTAAATTTGGTGGTTGTAACCACTCAATTTATCTAAATTTGGCGGTTTGAATTTCCCCGTTCTCCTCCCAGCAACCTCAAAAAGGTGGTTTTGGGTGTAGTAGAAGAAGGTGAGGCTTCCATAGAAATGAAATCGGGCGGAGCCCAATGGGTTTCGCCCGATTCTGTTTTTGTTGATTGGCGATTAGAAAGCCTCTGGGACCTTTTCGGCACCAGCATCAGCCTCAAAATATGCCCGTTTCTCGAAACCAAACATCTTGGCGAGCAGATTTGTCGGAAAGCGGCGGATGCTTTGGTTGTAGGTCTTGGCCGCCTCGTTGAAGCGTTCACGTTCGGTCTGGATGCGGTTTTCGCAGCCTTCCAGTTGTGCCTGAAGGGTGAGGTAATTCTCACTCGCTTTCAGGTCGGGGTAGTTTTCGATGGAAACTAGGAGCCGGTTCATCGATTTGCCCAGTTCCTCTTGGGCTGCGTCAAAGGCCTTCATTTCATTCTCGCTGAAGTTCTCCGTGTTGACCGTGGTCGCTGCGGCTTTGGCGCGGGCTTCGGTGACGGCGAGGATGGTGCCTTGCTCGTATTCGGTGTAGTTTTTCACCACGGCGACGAGGTTAGGCACGAGGTCGGCACGTCGTTGGTAGACGTTTTCCACCTGTCCCCAGGCCTTGGTCATGGCTTCTTGCTTGTTGACTAATCCGTTGTAGGTCGACCAACCCCAGAGGAGGACGACGCCTACGATGATGGCTAAGATGATTAAAAACTTCTTCATGGTTAAATAAATTCAAGTTTGTCCTGTGTGGTGTTTTTCTCGCAATAGTGGCAGTGCAGCTTGATGTTGCCCTGCGCGTCCTTGACGACGGTGAACTTGGTCGGCACGTCGTGCTCCTTGTTGGTGACGCAGTTGGGGTTGAAGCACTTCACGATGTGCTCGATGCGCTCCGGGATAGTCACAGTCTGCTTGTTGATGACTTCAAAGTCCTTGATTTCGATGATGGAGGCAGTTGGAGCGACAAGGGCAATCTTGTTGACGTCTTCGGGAGCGAAGTACTTGTCGGATACCTTGATGAAGCCCTTAGTGCCGTATTTCTTGCTCTCCACGTTGGTGCCGAAATATACTGGGGTGCTTACCTTCTCCAAGCCTAAGATCTTTACGACTTGGAATACTTTGTCGGCGGGGATATGGTCGATGACGGTGCCATTCTCAATGGCGGAAACGGTCAGTTCTTTTTTCTTTTCCATAATTGTGAATTTAAAGATTTAAGATTTAAAGATTCAAAGATTTAAAATTCAAGATTCAACTATTTAGATTCGTCGGGAGATTTGTACTTGGTTCCTTTCATTTCTGAACCTTGCAAATAATCGATGAAACTGCTTATTGATTTGGAGATTTCTTCTGATTGTGTTTTTAATGCTTCAAATTTTTCTTCTGGCAAGAAACCATAGTCAAAAGCACGGTAGAGTTGGCTTCGTGATTCTCCACAAGAGCCTTTGGCAACATAAAGGAATTGTTTAAACTCTCCATTGCCGTTTCTCTCGAAGCCTTCAGCGATGTTGTCCATAATCGAGCCTGAAGAGGCACGGATTTGTGAACACAACCGAAACTCTTTTGAAAACTCACCTTCTTTGGAAGCCCAAAACACCTTTTTGGAGTAATCACGAGCTTCCTGCCATATAGGTAAATCTTCAAACCTCTTGTAACTTGCCATAATTTTGAATTTTAAATATTGAATTTTGAATTATATTAACCCAAGTATTGATGCGATGAGTGCTTGACGGGCATACACGCCGTTTTGGGCTTGCTGGAAGTAGTATGCCTTCGGGTTGGCGTCGACGTCCACATGGATCTCGTTGACGCGCGGCAGCGGGTGCAGCACACGGCAGTTGGGCTTGGAGGCATCCAACATGTAATTGCGCAGCACGTAGGAGTTCTTTACCTTCTCGTATTCCTCGGGGTCGGGGAAGCGCTCGCGCTGGATACGAGTCATGTAGATGATGTCGGAGTGGGGGATGGCATCCTCCAGTTCGGTGTACTGGTGGTATTCGAGGTTGCGATCCTTGATGTGCTGTTTGACCACGCTCGGCAGCTTCAGCTCGACGGGCGAGACAAGGTTGAACTTCGCGTTGAAGTGGCACATGGCCTCCACGAGGCTGTGGACAGTGCGGCCATATTTCAGGTCGCCAACGAGGGTGATCTCAAGGTTCTCAAGTGTGCCCTGTGTCTTGCGGATGCTGTAGAGGTCGAGCATGCACTGGGTGGGGTGCTGGTTGGCACCGTCACCTGCGTTGATGACCGGCACCTTCGACACTTCGGAGGCAAAGCGTGCCGAACCTTCGATGGGGTTACGCATGACGATGAGGTCGGCGTAGCTGGCCACCATGGTGATGGTGTCGGCGAGCGATTCGCCCTTCTGGATGCTTGTTCCGGCGGTGCTGCTGAAGCCGATGACGTTGCCGCCCAAGAGTTGGATGGCGGTCTCGAAGCTCAGGCGCGTGCGGGTGGAAGGCTCGAAGAACAGCGAGGCGATGATGCGCCCGTTCAGCAGGTTCTGGTGCGGGTTTTTCTCGAAGTCTTCGGCGATGTCGAGGACATGGCAGATTTCTTCTGGCGAGTAGTCGCTGATGGAAATCAAGCTGCGGTTTTTCAGTGATATTGACATAGGCTTATTTGTTTGATTTGTTGTTATTGGCAAAAAAAAGACGGCCAACAATGTGACCGTCAGTATGGGGTAAAAGGGAATTCAATTTGATGGAACCATTTGATTCCGTGCAGATAATCTTTTCCGATGGCTTGTTTTGGTATCTCATCGGATTGCAAAAATAAGGTTTTTTTTATTCCATGACTAGCTTTTTTACTATTTTTGTGCAATTAATTCCATCGCTATGTTAGAAGAAGTATTAAGACAATTATTCATAAAGTCATTCAAAACTTTATACGGGCAGGAGCCTCCTGTGCAGCAGGTGAATTTCCAAAAGACACGCCCCGAGTTTGAGGGCGACATGACCATCGTGGTGTTCCCCTTCGTGAAGCTGGCAGGACGCAATCCCGAGCAGCTGGCCAATGAGATGGGTGCCGAGATGATCAAGGAGTCGGACATGATTGCCAAGTTCAATGTGGTGAAGGGCTTCCTGAACCTTTTGATTTCAGATAAGTTCTGGATGGATTTCTTTAAGGCCAACCACGAGAACCGTGAGTTCGGCCGTAAACCTGTCTCGGGAAAGAACGTGGTCGTCGAGTACTCCTCGCCTAACACGAACAAGCCCCTGCATTTGGGTCATATCCGCAACAACCTTTTGGGTTGGAGCGTGTCCGAAATCATGAAAGCCAATGGCAAGAAGGTGGTGCGTGTTAACCTGGTCAACGACCGAGGCATCCACATCTGCAAAAGCATGCTGGCATGGCTGAAGTGGGGCAACGGCTGCACGCCCGAGTCAACGGGCAAGAAGGGCGACCACCTCATTGGCGACTTCTATGTGCTGTTCGACAAGAAATATAAAGAGGAGCTGAAGGCCCTGCTGCCCGCCGACTTCGACAGCCTTGACGAAAAAGCCAAGGAAGCGGCAAAAGCTAAGGCCGAAGCTGAGTCCACGTTGATGCGGGAAGCCCGTGAGATGCTCGTGAAATGGGAGGCCAACGACCCTGAAGTGCGCCACCTTTGGGAAATGATGAACCAATGGGTGTATGACGGCTTCGATGTGACTTACAAGCGCTTGGGCGTGGCCTTCGATAAGATTTACTACGAGTCGCAGACCTATCTTTTGGGCAAGGCATTGGTGCAAGAAGGCCTCGAGAAGGGCGTTCTCTATCGCCGCGACGACAACTCCGTTTGGTGCGACCTCCGCGATGAAGGTTTGGATGAGAAGCTTCTGCTTCGCCGTGACGGCACATCCGTCTATATGACTCAAGACCTTGGCACGGCCCAACTACGTGTCGATGAATACGACCCCGAAAAACTGATATATGTGGTGGGCAATGAGCAAATTTATCACTTCGATGTGCTGAAGCGCGTTTTGGTGCGTCTGGGCCGTGAGTGGGGGAATGACATTGAGCACCTTTCTTATGGCATGGTTGAGTTGCCCAACGGCAAGATGAAGTCACGTGAGGGCACGGTGGTCGACGCCGATGACCTTATGGACGAGATGGTGGCCACTGCTAAGGCTGTCTCTGATGAGCTCGGCAAGGCCAAAGACCTGTCGCCCGAGGAAGCCGACAAGCTCTATCACACCATCGGCTTGGGCGCCTTGAAGTATTTCATCCTCAAGGTCGACCCGAAGAAGACCATGCTCTTCAACCCTGAGGAGTCCATCGACTTCAACGGCAACACGGGACCGTTTGTGCAATACACCCACGCACGTATCTGCTCGGTGCTGCGCAAGGCCGAGGAGCAAGGCATTAAACTCGAAAGAGAGGTGAAGGCCAGCTACTTGCAGCCTAAGGAAAAGGAAATCATCGTGATGATGTACGGCTGGCCAATGGTCTTGAACCAAGCTGCTGAGAACCGCAGTCCCGCGATGGTGGCTAACTTCATCTTTGACCTCGCCAAGGAATTCAACCAGTTCTACCAAGAGTGCAGCATCCTCAAAGAACCCGATTCCGACCGTCGTATGTTCCGTCTGCAGGTCTGCGACATGGTGGCTGCCTTGTTGCGCAACGCATCTGAACTCCTTGGTATTGGTATGCCGAACAGAATGTAATTCAAAATTCAGAATTCAAAATTCAAAATTGAGCAAAGTCCGCGAATCTTAAATCTTTAAATCTTTGAATCTTAAATTTTAAATCCTTGAACGTCTTTTACATACCCAACGCGAAAGAAGGCCTGACGACCCTGCCCGAGGACGAATCGAAGCACTGCGTCAAGGTGCTGCGCATGACCGAGGGCGAACGTTTTTGCGTCACCAACGGCGAAGGCTTTCTCTTCGACGCCGAGCTGGTGGAGGCCTTGCCCAAGCGGGCCACCGTCAACTTGACGAACCAGCGCAAAGGGTATGACCATTGGGGCTTCAACCTCGAAATCGCCATAGCGCCGACCAAACTCAACGAGCGTACGGAGTGGTTTCTCGAGAAAGCCACTGAAATTGGCATCGACAGGGTAAGATTGTTCACCTCCTATCATTCCGAACGCCGCGCCGCCAATGTGGAACGTTTCCAGAAGGTGATGGTGGCGGCCATGAAGCAGAGCATCAAGTCGCGGCTGCCGAAAGTTGAGGACTTGGTGCCGTTCGACAAACTTGTGAAGCAACCCTTCGAGGGCCAGAAGTTCATCGCTTGGATTGACGATGACGTGAAAGACTGCCTCTGCGACTTATATCATAAAGGCGAGAATGTGTTAGTGCTTATCGGTCCTGAGGGCGATTTCAGCCCTGAGGAAGTGGCCTTGGCCAAGGAGAACGGCTTCGTGCCGTGTAGTTTGGGCGAGGCGCGCCTGCGTACTGAGACTGCGGCCATTGTGGCCTGTCATACCATCCAACTTATCAACCAGATGAAATGAAGAAGCTGTTGGTGGTCATATTGCTGTCGTTCTCTTTCGTTGCCTCGGCCCAGCAACTTAACATCGCCTTGCTGAAATACCGTGGAGGAGGGGACTGGTACGGCAACCCGACCTCGCTGCCCAACTTGGTGCGTTTCTGCAACCAAGAGATTGGCACCGACATCAACCCGAATGTGCCCACTGTGGAGCCATCGAGCCCTGACCTGTTCAATTATCCATACGTCTACATGACGGGTCACGGCAACGTGGTCTTCGATGCAGCTGAGGCGCAAAACCTACGCAACTATATGCTGGCAGGCGGCTTCCTGCATATCGACGACAACTACGGCATTCGCCAATACATTGAGCCTCAGATGAAAAAGGTATTCCCCGAACTGGATTTCGTGGAGTTGCCTTATACGCATGAGATCTTTCAAAAGCCTTATTCGTTCCCGAACGGTTTGCCGAAGATCCATGAACACGACAACAAGCCACCCCAACTCTTCGCCTTGATTTACGAGGGTAGGGTGGTGTGCATCTTCACCTACGAATGCGACCTTGGCGATGGCTGGGAAGACCAGCGCGTACACCACGACTCGCAAGAAACAAGAGAAAAAGCCCTGAAAATGGGTGCGAACATATTACGCTATGTGTTTACTAAATAACTAATAACTGCAAACTGTTAACTGCAAACTGATAACTGATAACTATGGAAGAAAGAAAATGCCTCTACTGCGGTGAACCCATTATCGGGCGTGTCGACAAGAAGTTTTGTTGCGACTCGTGCCGCAATAGCTACAACTACGAAAAGACTCACAAACAAATCAATGTGGTCAGAAAAATCAACGGTATCTTGGCCCGCAATCACAACATCCTGCTGGAACTGAATCCCACAGGGAAAGGTTTTGCCAGCCGGCAGCAACTGACGGATAAAGGATTTGACTTCAAGTACTTTACGAGTACATATACTACCAAGGCGGGTGCCATCTACCATTTCGTCTACGACCAAGGCTATGTGCCGAAGGAAACCGACAAGGACGCATTCGTTTTGGTGAAAAACATGGATTGATAACAATGAAAAGCCATAAACTATGAAAAAGATTGTTTTTACTATTGTGTTTGCCCTGTTGATTTGCAGCCTGCAAGCCAAACCCGTTGATGTGCAAACGGCTAAGTCGTTGGGCGTCAAGTTTATGAAGGCCAATACCGAGATGAAGTCGGCCACGGCAGAGTTGACGTTTACGGCTTTTGCCGACAATGGACAGGCGGCATTCTATGTCTTCGCGGTGCAGCCCAAAGGCTTCGTCATCGTGTCAGCCGACGACCGAGCCAAACCCATCTTAGGTTACTCTACTGAAAGCAATTTCACGCCCCAACTTCCCGATGGACTGATGACGTTTTTCGAGAATTACAAAGCAGGCTTCAGTCAGATGTTTGCCAACAACGACGAACGCACCGCTGAAGCTGTTGCTGATTGGACGAGTATGGAGGCTACAGGTAGACCCGCAGCCAAAAGGACCCGAAATGTTGCGCCGCTGTTGGCTTCCATTTGGAATCAGACAGACCTGTACAACAACATGGCTCCAGAAGACCCTTCTTCGGTCTATAGCGGCCATTGCAAGGCTGGCTGCGTGGCTAATGCGATGAGCCAGATCATGCGTTATTGGGAATGGCCGCGTCACGGCCAGGGCGAGCATGGCTACGTCGCCAACACCCAATACGGCAACTATGGTTGGCAGGAAGCCAACTTTGAAAACGCCACCTATCGCTTTGAGCTGATGCCTGATTTCCTAGACTTCGCTAGTCCACAGTCCGAGGTGGATGCCACGGCTTTGCTGGAGCGTCATGCCGGTGTGAGTGTCGACATGATGTATGGTCCCAATGCCAGTGGCGCTTATTCACAGGATGTAGGCCCTGCATATCAAGAGTATTTCAGATACAGTAGCGATCTCCAACACCGTTATCAGGACGATTCTTACGATTGGGAAGAGGACTTGATGGAAAACCTCGATGCGGGCATGCCGTTGTATTATGCTTCACAGGGCAACAACGGTGGCCATGCCTACGTGCTCGATGGCTATGACGACTTTTATATGTTCCACCTCAACTGGGGTTGGGCTGGCTTCGACAACGGCTGGTACGCCATCGATGGTTTCTACCTCACTTTCTATTCTTTCCCTTGGTATCACAACGCCATTTTTAACCTGCATCCTGTTGAAGAGTATTACGACGCGCCTGAAGCAGTGACCGATTTGCATCTTGGTGAGAGCCCTGATTTGCTAGTCGACGTGTTTTTCACCCCCGTGTTTCAAACGAGAGGCGGGGAGCCGTTGAACGCTATCGATACCATTGTCCTTATGCGCGATGGTGTGCGGGTGGATGAACTGGTCAATGTGACCAATACGGCGACTTGGTTCCGCGACCAGGTGGAGAAAGCAGGTACCTATTATTATACGGTGTATGCCGTCAACGAAGCAGGCATGAGTAAGGTGATGCGTGACACCATCACAGTGGGCAACACTTGCAACCTGCGTTTCGAGTTGGCCGACACGGGCGGCGATGGCTGGGACATGTCATTCATCGCCGTACTCGATGAAGATGGCAAGGTGTCGCAGCGTGTAGGCCTTTGGGGTGGTGGATCGGCTTCGATAACAGTCCCTGCGCCGGACGACCAAACCGCCACTTTCTTCTGGACTTATGACAACACTTGCTATTCTCACGGCAGCCTTTCGGAAGTGTCGTACGAAATCTACGATTGGAACGACAACTTGATTGTAGCCTCCAATGGGTATCCCGAGGTGGGCGAGATTGTGGATTATGACATCAACTGTGGCATGGATTGCCATCCCGCAGAAATCACTTGGAGTGCCTATCAATGGTCTCCAGAGGGTTATTCCGCCACTTTCAGTTGGGAGTGGACAGGGGTCGGCTTTGCGAAATACAATATCTACCGTGATGATGAGCTGATTGCCTCAATCGATAATCCTTATGAGATGCAGTACGTTGATGAAAACCCGGAAACGGGTGATTTGACTTATGCTGTGTCGGTTGTGTATGACTATGATGGTGAAACTTGCGAATCGGAGAAAGCGACTGTGGAGATTGAGGTGACCTCAGTAGAGGAGCATCAAGCGCATGCTGTTTTATATCCCAATCCCGCTTCCCATAGCTTCACAGTGGAAGGCACGGTGAAGGAGGTTAAGGTGTTTGACACGCTTGGACAATTGGTGCATCAAGGCTCGGAGAATACCGTTGAAGTGAACACTTGGCCTCAGGGCGTGTACTTTGTCTGTATCACGGATGATCATGATGCCGTCATGACGGTGAAGTTTGTCAAGCAGTAACCACTTTCTTGTATTCTTCAAATATTTGCAGTCCAATGTTTTGGGCTGCAAATGTTTTTTTGGCATAGTCGCGAATGGCTTCACGGTCGTACTCCTGACAGTGGTCGAGCATTGTGTTCATGCCATTCAGTAAGGCGTCTTCATCACCCGAAGGGATGAGGATGCCGCGTTCGGGCGAGAGGATCTCAGCAATGCCGCCCACAGCGGTGCTCAGCACAGGAACGCCACTCGCGAAGGCCTCCACGATGACGCAGGGCAGATTCTCGAAGTTGGAGAAGAGCACAAAAAAGTCGGCGTTTTGGTAGGCTTCCGCGACCTCGGCGGAGGTTTTCTTACCATGGAAAATGACGCAATCCTCCAAATGATGCTCTTTTACAAACGCCTTAAATTCTGGGGCTTCGTAGTCGTGGATGACGTGTAGTTCAAAGTCATCGCGCTGTTGGCGAAGTCGCTCAATAGTGCGCAAAATGCCGCTGAAGTTCTTGGCCTCGTCACGCAAAGTCGAGATGTGGAGCATTTGCTTCTTCCTGCCGTGCATGTCATTCCCACGCAGGTTCGTGCGCAGGCTGGAATCTATGCACGGCCTCAGCTTAAACATATCCGTATTTACCAAATTATAAATCACCTTAAACCGATTATGAATCCCATGTCCCTCCATGCACCGCTGCAAATCCAGGCTGACAGGCATGATGAGCGAAGCGTTGTTCGCAATTTGGACAATCTTTTTCTTCAATTCGCCAACCAGAACATCCTTGTTTTGCGGCTGGTAGATGGTCCAATGCTCGGTAAGGACGTACTTGTAGCCATAGAGTTTTTTCCAAAGCAAAGCGACTTGTCCGAGCGGGTAAGCCACATGCAAATGGATCAAGTCGGGCTTGAAGAAA
Organism: Bacteroidales bacterium; assembly: GCA_017632935.1. Lineage (GTDB taxonomy): Bacteria > Bacteroidota > Bacteroidia > Bacteroidales > F082 > Limimorpha. The sequence continues at coordinate 10,982 of JAGBQJ010000019.1, forward strand.
CGTTTCTTGATGTATTTCAAGCCATATTGGTACATCCGCAGCATCTTCAGCTTGCGGATGGCGCTGACCTTCGGCGGACGGATGTAAATCTGCACATGTGTATGGTGCGCTCCTTCGATCTCCTTGACCTCAAAGGACTTCGTCATGTTCTTGCCGTCGCAGACGGAGAGGATGACGGAGTGGCACTCCTCAGGCAGTGCGTCAATCATGCGCACGCAGAAATTGCCCAAGGTGGGGTCATCGGGGGTGGGGAACCAACTCAATAAGTGCAGGATGTTCATGGCTCAGCAGGTATGCGTTTTGATGTTGATTTCAAAGTATTTGTGCGGTGTCTCGTAAGGCACGAGCTTATGGGTGGGGAAGTCCTCGGGCAGATAAACGGCGCAGAGGGTGTTGGAAATATGATAGATATGCTTGCGCTTCTCGGCGGGCGCACCATTCAGGATAGCGCCCATCACATCCCAGCGGATGGTCTCAGGATCGAGGCCGTAGTCGTGCCACACGATGATGCTGCGCTCGCCTCTTAACAGTTTGAAGGCGGTCTCGGTGTCTTTCTTCACGCTCTCGTAATGGTGGTCGCCATCGACGAAAACCATGTCGTATTTGCCAAAATGAGGTGCAAAGTCAAAGGTTTGAGAATCGCCGTAGAGTTGCTCCACGTTGTTCAGACTTTTGCTGAAGAAACTGTGCAAGTCGGCATATAACTGGTTGTTCGTTAGTTTGATAATGTCCTCTTTCGGGAGGTTAAAGGTGACGCAATGCTCGGCCACCTCGGCCAAATTAGCCACGCTCTCGCCGCGCCAGGTGCCGATTTCAAAGTAATCCTTTACCGCATAGCGTTTGGCCAAAGCCCGAAGCAGGGCGATGTCGATGGGCATGGTAGCACCCGAAAGGTAGGCGTATGGCTTAGCAACTTCCTCAAAATCAGGGAAAAGCTCGTTGATTTCGATGACAGGCAGACCGTCTTTGAGGCCGTGTTTGCGGATGACATCCTCCTTGTTGCTGCCTTCGTCTTGCAGGACGAGGTTGAGCAGATAAGGATGGCGGATGATGCGCCCGACGGCTTTCGTGAGTTTATGAAGCTTATTCATTTAGTAGGTTGTTTCAAGAATTGTTGTTTCAGTTCGGCGATGTAGTTCTGTATCTCGCTTTTGGTCAGCAGGAAGTCTCTGCCTTTGAAACGCGACTCCTTGACAAAGAACACGAACAGAAACACCGCATTGACCGTATAAGACACCGCTGAGGTGATGGCCGCGCCGGTGACGTCATACTTGGGAATCAGTGTGAAGCCGCAGACGAATGTTGCCACCAGTCCGCAGAGGGCTGCGAAAGTGTTCATCTGATAACGTCCGATGCCCGAATAATAGTGTCCAAGGATGAGGAAAACGCAGTAGAACAGGATGCCTGGTGCGAGGATGCGGATGAGATGCGCCATCGCGCCGAATTCCTTGCCGAAGACAAAGACATAAAACTGTGGCGGCAGCAAGCACAGCACCACGATAGCCAGAGCCGAGACGAGCAGGCAGATTTTACTTAAGTCAAGGGTGAGCTTTTGCGCGTAGGTGCGGTCGTCGGCATTGGCGATACGGGCATATTGCACCAAGGCGATGCTGTTGCTGATGATCCAGATGGCTTCGGCGAGCGAGAGGGCATTGGAGAACACGCCCACACGTCCCACGTTGATGTATTTGTCCAGTAGATAGTAACTTAAGCGCAGGTTGAAGAACTGCACGAAGTGGCCCGTCTGGTTGAGGAAACCGTATTTGAAGAGGTCTTTCAAGACGGGTTTGTAATCCTTGTCCGTGTCTTGACGCAGGTTAGCATATTCCTTGCGCAACATCCAGACACCCAGCAGGAAAGTACCACCGTATGCGGCATACAGCCCGATGACATAGCCGTAGATGGCGGTTTTCTTCAGCACGATGTAATATATGACTAGTGTTGCAACAAGTAGCACGGGTTGTAGCAGCGTGTTGTAGTTGGCCTTTTTGATTTCCTCCTTGCCGACCAGGAATCGGAAGTTGATGTTGCTGAGCGATGAGATGAACGACAGAATGGCCACGTGTGCGACCAAGTCGGGCGCCAGCTTCGGATAAAACAACCAGATGGCAAAACCCATGATCACAGCGATGAGGGCTGCCCATACCGTGGAGGCTACCAGTATTTTCTTGAACGAATGGCGCGGGGCGAGGTAGATGATGCTTGCGCCACAGATGATATCAGAGAAGATAAGAATGAAGGAAATGGTGGTCAAGAGTAGGGCTTGCGTACCTTTGCCCGTATCGCCCAGCGTTTGGGAAATGATAATGGCAATGGCGAAGTTAAGGACTGCTGCCAGTATCTTGGTGCCAAAGGTATTTAGGATTTTCTTGAACACGGGTGTTTGATATATGAATCAAACGACAAAAGTACGGAAATAGTTTTTTGGAAACGCAATACGGCGGAAAAAGCCCTTGTAAATGTAGTAAAATGTGCTTAAATCAGTGGAATCGCGAAAATTTAGATAGATTCCGCTGGGTTACTGCAAAAAAACCACCCTCAATGTTGGAGATTGAGAGTGATTCTATGGTCAGTAGAGACGGTGTGCACACCATCTCTACAATGTCATTTCACAATTACAAACCGCGAATAACCGATTGTTCCATCGTTATTCTCAACTTTCAAAATGTAGGTTCCTTGGGATAGATTGCATGTACTGATAATGGTATGATCATCATTTACATCCTTGCTTTCTATCTGAACGCCCAACAGATTAAACACGGCAATATGTTTCATTTTCGGACTTTCGATAGTGATTTTGTCCTGTGTAGGATTGGGATAAACACTTAACTCAGTGATGGAATTTTCGTCTACTCCCTCAGGATTGCAGTTTGTGCCACCTAAGCCCTCGGTTTTGTAAAAGCGAACATAACAAGGCTCATTAGAATAGCTGGTAATCATCAAAATGTAATACTCCCCCGTTTGCGGCACATGGTAGTTCACCGTGCCATGACCCATGTTACCATGGACATGTTCTTCTTCAGGATAGCCGATGTAAACGTCCTCTGAACCAACATTAAAGCTACAGTCGATGATTTTATCGGAAGTCAAGTTGTTGCAAATCCAAGAAAAAACATCATACCATTGTTCACCAGTGTAAGGACCCCATAAACAGAAGTCAACATCTTTAAGTGTAGAATCATACGTAGAAAATCCTTCTATATGGATAACAAACGGGCCAGCATATCCAATTTTCATCGTAAACCAAGCAGGATTACGAGGTGATGTGACACAGCCATAGTTAGCATCCTCATCAGGCAATTCTCCAGTATAGTTAGCAGGATATTGACAGTACCCCCAATCCGTGCAAAATGGAATAGCATTGACACAATGATCATTAACGACTCTTGACCTACGGAGCGTAATGTCCATTATGATAGACGCAAAATATCGTGGGTCAACTTGGGCTTTCCATATAGGAGACAGATTAGCAATATCCATCTTCGACAGTTGATGAAAATCGGTATAGGTGTTTTGGTAAAGCGACTCAAAAGCGTCGAAAAAGTCTTCTCGTGATAGATTGTCGTTTGAGCTGAGACTGAAAACACCGTTTTCATCTTCAGGAATCAAGACAAACCTATCGTCTAAAGTGAGGTTATACAATAGGAATGCCCTAAAATCAATGTTCTGAATTTCAGTAAAGTTCAGTTCTATTCCGTCATTGGCATATTGCCTGTAAGGAGTTTGTGCCCAATGTTTCAAGGGCATGGAGGTTAGTGCTAAAGCGACCAACAGTACTTTTGTAATTTTTCGCATGGTGTTTTTGTTTAATAGTTTATACCGATAAAAAACACAAAAGAAAAACGCGGGAGTCTGTACTATTGCCTATCCCACACCTTAGGCCTTCGCATTGCCCATCGTCCGAGGATAAGCAATGCCGAGGCCCCCGCAATTCGCTATACAAAAAAGGTATATACGAACAAAGGGACGTCAAGCTTTGCTTTACCGTGCGGACGATTTGAGTTTGCGAAGTTCAAGGTGTCGCAGATAAAACGTTAGTTCAACGTCTTTCCATTATGTCTGTCAACCATACTATGACGTGGATGACGAAGCAAAGGTAAGAAGTTTTTGGATAAGGTGTATGTTTTAGTTATTTTTTTTCACTTCACCAACCCCAAAATCACTTCCGACGCAGTGGCCATTTCAGTAACCGCGCAAAGTCCTGTGCCCATGTCCTTCAGGCTGGCACCTAACAGATAGACTTTGTCATCGATGATTAGGAAACGATCGTGGTTGCGGTGTGGCAGTTGGATGAATTCAATTTCTGGGTATTGGGCATTGTGCTTCTTCAGGTCGGTGAGGAATTGCTCATTGTAACGGGTATGGATGGTTGCTGTTACTCCAGCAGCCCGCTTTGTAAGCATCGAGAGCACTCGGTCGTCAACGAAGTTGTCAATCAGGACGATTCTTTGACGGGCACTTCGAACTAGGTCAGAGATATAGGTCCATGCATCCCAGACACAACCTGTTGTGAAAACCTGCTCGGGGAGGAGTTTTGGAGAGATTTCTTCTATTCTTTCAAGAATAACACCTATCTTTTCGTCAGTTTCATTCTGGTGCTGCTCGATGTTAAAGATGCGCTGGATAATCTGCGTGTTGTGATTGACGAGTTGCGGAATCATGGTAAATGCGCGCATGATGCGAATATTGACAGCCACAGCAGTGTCAGACCTTAATACACTGCTGAGCATCGCGATGCCATTGCGGGTGAAGGCATAGGGAAGTTTTCGAGTGCCTCCCCAACTTGATGTCACAAATTGTGATTTCAAGTTGTCTACTAGATTGTTCAAGGTCACAAATTGTGATCTTGAATGAGATGCCTCATCCTGAGTAAGTTGAAACATGAAATCCTCTGGAAAACGTTTGTTGTTACGTTTAACAGCTTGGTTAAGCGTCCTTGTTTCAACGCCATACAACATCGCCAAATCAGAATCAATCATTACCTGTTGGCCTCTTATTACACGGATTAGCGATTCTATTTTGATACTGTCAATGCTTTTGAAGTCGCAATTCGCGACTTCAAGTTTTGTGTTGGTTTCTTTCTTTGCCATATTCTTATTGTTTTACTGATTATGCCGCAAAGAAACACCTTTTGTCAAGACAAAGCCGTTGAACAAGCGTTTGTAGTCGACAGTAGTCGTTTGTTGTCGTTTACTGTCGGATATATTGCTGTAAATGAATAAGAAGCGTAATGATTTATCAGGGCTTCCAAATCCTCCCGCTGCAACTGTCGCTCTCGGCACCGGTCACCGAGGCCAAGACATTGGTTTTCCCTTCCATGCGGAGCAGGCCGAGGAAAGCAAAAATCAGTGCTTCCTTGTAGTCGATAATTTGTTTTTCGGGCACGACCACCTCGTGCTTGGTGCGGGCTTGCAGGCGTTCGATGAGGAACTTGTTCCTGGCGCCGCCACCCGTGCAGAGGATCTTGCCTTTGGGCAGGAAACTGATGGGTAAGGCGATTTGCAAGGCGATATGCTCCACGAAGGTGGCGAGCATGTCCTCAACAGACAAATCTTTCAGCACATCTATTTGGTTGGCTTCAAAAAACTCCCTTCCCAAGGACTTGGACGGCAACTGACCATAGAACGGATGCCTGTTCAGTTTCTTCAGTAGGTCCATGTCAACCTCGCCGCTGCGGGCCAGTGTACCGTCTTTGTCGTAGTTGAGGCCGTTCATATTGGCCAAATAATTCAAGGCTTGGTTGGCGATACAGAGGTCATAGGCGATGCGTTTGCCGTCCTCATCGTAGGATAGGTTGGCGATGCCTCCGATGTTAAGGCAGATCTCATAGTCGCTGAAGAGCAGTTTGTCGCCGATGGGAACCAGCGGCGCGCCTTGACCGCCTTTACTGACATCTTCACTACGGAAATCGTTGACAACGGTGAAACCACAGGCTTTAGCCAACTCCTGTCCATCGCCGATTTGCAAGGTGTAATGCTCCTCGGGACGGTGGAAGATGGTGTGGCCGTGCGAAGCGACAAAGTCGGGAGTGGCGTTGTGCTTCTTGGCAAAAGCCAGCACTTGTTCGCCGAGGTATTTGCCATAGTCCTTGTCTAACTGCCTCAGGTCTTCAGGCTGCTTGTGGAAGGCTTCGGCAAGTTGAACTTTCCAAAAGTCAGGATAGGGTAGGGTCTCGGCTTCAAGGATCTGGAAACGGTAGCTGTCGTTTTCTTCCTGGAAGCGCACAAGGGCTATATCCAGCCCGTCCAACGAGCTGCCCGACATGAGTCCTATGGCTGTCGTAGTTCTCATAACAGAGGTAATACCTTCCCCAGTTGTATGCTATTCGATCCCTTGACGAGTATCGTCTTCCCACTGACAGGATGGGTCTCAAGATATTGGCACAAGTCTTCGACTTTTTCGAAGGTCTTCCAATCGGGATTCTCGTTGTAAGCGCAGAAGTTCTGCCCAACGAGTATAGCTTCCTTGAATCTCAATTCCTTCATCAATCCGAGGATGTTGCGGTGCTCTTCCTCGGAGGCCGTGCCCAACTCGCGCATGTCGCCCATGATCAGCAGACTGTTCTCGCTGCAGATGCTGGCGAAGTTAATCAACGCGGCACGCATGGAGGTCGGGTTGGCATTGTAGGCATCCATGATGACACGGTTTTTCTGCGTTTCAATCACTTGCGAGCGGCTGTTGGTGGGTGTGTAGGCTTCCAAGGCTTCAATGATGGCATTCTCATCTACCCCGAAATACTGTCCCACGCCAATGGCGGCAGCCACGTTTTCAAAGTTGTAGCTACCCACGAGATGCGTCTGGATGAGACGTTTCTTCCACACGACACTCAGATAGGGGTTGCAGGCTCCAGGCGCCACAGGTGCATCGGCGGCACAATGGCGACCGTAGGTGATGCGGTTTTGTCCCTCGGATTGTTCCCAAAGCAAGGGATTGCCTTGGTTGACGAACACAGCCTTGCCATGACTCTTGATGTGCCGATACAGCTCTGTTTTGGTCTTGATGACGCCTTCAAAGCTGCCGAAACCTTCCAGATGGGCCTTGCCGATGTTGGTAATGAGACCGTAATCGGGGTCGGCTATCTTGCAGAGGAAATCAATCTCACTGGGATGGTTGGCACCCATCTCCACGACGGCAATCTCGGTCTCGGGCTGGATGCTCAATAGAGTGAGCGGCACGCCGATGTGGTTGTTAAGGTTGCCCATGGTGTGGATGATGCTGTATTTCTTGGCCAAGACTGCGGAGACGAGTTCCTTGGTGGTCGTCTTGCCGTTGGTGCCCGTGATGGAAAGCACGATGGCTTTGCTTTGGGCGCGGTGGTAGGCAGCCAAGTCCTGCAGCGTCTTCAGTGTATCGTCCACAATGAGGATGCGTTCGTGCTTGGGCAGGTCTTTGCGATCGGCGACGACGAGGCTGGCTACGCCTTGCTCGGCCACCTGCAGGGCGAAGTCGTTAGCATCGAAGTTCTCGCCTTTCAAGGCGAAGAACACAGCATCTTTCTCGATTTTGCGGCTGTCGGTGGAGACTTTGTAGGCTTTCGTGAAATGTTGGTATATCGTTTCAATCATGGTGTTTTCGGATTCGGGCCCTTCGACAGGCTCAGGGACCCTTGGCTGTTAATGAAAGAAGCCGCCTGACGGATCAAACGGCTTCTTACTATCATGAAAAAGAATCTATTACTATTTACTTGGCAAAAGAGCTGCCCACCTTGTTCATCGCACAGCGGAAGCCGATGGTGGAGGCAGATTGGTTTTGGTTGAGATAACGGCGCGTGCCGGGGCTCAGGTAGTAAGGACCGTCGGCCCAAGAGCCGCCTTTGTACACTCTCGATTCGTCGCTGATGAGGGTCGTACCGGGAGAGTCGTTGGTGGCAGCTTCATACATCTCTTTGGTGAAGACGCTCTGGTCGTCTTGAGGATCGCTCCAGCGGTTGCGGATGGCTGACATATAGTCACCATCGTCATAGTTGGAGTTGAAGCTTGTACGGTAGTTCTGACGCTTGGCTGCTTCTTCCTGAGGGATGGGCTCTCTGCGGATACGGCCGAGGGAGTCTTTCTGCAGCAGGAAGCCTTCATCGTCGACGGCCTTGCGGGTGAACACGTTACCACGGAAGGGGCTATAGTCGGCCACATCTTCAAAGGTCAGAGGACGGTAAACGTCTTGGCACCATTCGGCCACGTTGCCAGCCATGTTGTACAGGCCGTAGTCGTTGGGCCAATAAGAGCCGACAGGAGCGGGCAGGGCGGCACCGTCGTTCAGGTTGCCGGCAACACCCATGTAGTCACCAGGGCCTCTCTTGAAGTTGGCCATGAAGCTACCCATATATCTCTTGTTGTCGGTGCGCAGACCGTCGCCGTTCCATGGATACACCTTGCGTTCGCTGACGAGCTCGTTGCTGGTGTTGCCCACCAGACCGACAGCGGCATATTCCCATTCAGCTTCCGTAGGCAGACGGTAGGACGGCAACAGGATACCATCGTCCATTCTGACATTACGCATGCCATCGCCGCCTTTGGAGAGGTCTTTCTTGCCGTTCTTCACCTTGCCGGTGTATTGGCCAGCCAGATAAGCATCGGTGTTGAAGTTTTCCTCGTCCTGCTGCGACGGGTCCCAATCAAGGATGCCAGCTTCAACGAGCATCAACTCGTTGACACGGTCGGTACGCCAAGCGCAATAGTCGTTGGCCTGCACCCAAGTCACGCCCACCACAGGATAGTCGTTATAGGAAGGATGGCGGAAGTAAATCTCCACCATGGGTTCATTGTATGACAAGCGGTCACGCCAAACCAAAGTGTCGGGCGCAGCGTTGCGCACCACTTGAGGATAGTTTTGCCCATAAACGCGGTTCAACCAATAGATGTACTCACGGTAGTCCACGTTGCTGACCTCGGTGCGGTCCATCAGGAAGGACGGCACGGTGACCTTGCGGGGCGAGTTGTCCCAAGAATAGGTCAGGTTGTCGGTCGTGGCACCCATCACGAAGGTACCACCTTCGATGGCAATCAGGCCGGGACCGATTTCCTGGTCATTCACTTCTGTAACTTCAAAGCCTCCGTTGTTGGCATCATTGTAAGCCCAACCCGTCGTGCGAGAAGATTTCTTGGAGCACGAAACGGCAAGCAGTCCTGCCAATACGATGATAGCTAGTGTCTTGAATCCTTGTTTTCTATACATTGTTGTGCAAATTTGTTATCTATTAACTCAATTGAGAGGCTTTTATTGTATGCTTCTCACAAATTTTCAAAAAAATCACGCAAATTTAGGGACTTTTTTTGAATCCGACACCATTTTTTTTGAAAAAAACTTTTTTGTGACCGGAAACCGTCTTTTTGCAATAAAAAAGTTGTATTTTCGTTCCCTTATAAATAAGGTGTGCCTTATTGGTGTGCTTTTATTGTAATAAATTGAATATCAATTAATAGAGATAGATAATGCGTCATAAGATACGGTTGAATCTGCTGCTTTTTCTGATGGCTTTTACCTCTTTCGTCCCCACCGCTCTTTTTGGACAGGTGAAGATGAGCCATCCTATCCGACTACAATGGAAGGGTGTAGCCGAGCAACGTCTGTCAGCAGACACCTTATTATATATGGATTTGGAGTCTGGGGTCTATGAAGGTCTCATGCCGGTGTACTACCAGTCGTTTCCTATCTATGACGACGCTGTGAAAGTGGATGTGGAACTACAAAATGTCAAGGCCGAAGCCCTCACGGAAGCCGAGAAGAAGGTGATACGTAATACTACGTATGGGGCTGATTTTGAGGTGACAGCGATACCGTTACGCTCCCGCGACGAGGCTCTGCTCTCAGTACGTATCGTGCCTTTCCGGCAACACGGAGACCAATACGAGAAATTGGTTTCCGCTATTCTATCAGTGACGCTCACTCCCGATTTCAGTGCCGCGAAATCAAATCCGACCTATGCCACCCGTTCGGCAATGGCATCGGGTGATTGGTATAAAATCGCTCTTCCTGAAACGGGCATCTATAAGTTGACGACTTCCGACCTCACCGAATTGGGCATCGATGTGGCCAACCTCGACCCGCGCCAAATCCGCATCTATCACAATGGCGGTGGCGTGCTGCCTGAGAGGAACGCAGCCTCTCGTCCCGATGACTTGGTGGAAGTACCCATCTATGTGGCAGGCGAGGCCGATGGCCGTTTCGATAGTAACGACTATATCCTTTTCTATGGTCGAGGACCTGTTGTCTGGTCGCTTGAGACCAACCGCTTGGCTTATACCCATGCGCAAAACTTGTATGATGACTATGCCTATGCTTTTGTCGTCGTGGGTTTGGGTCAAGGCAAGCGTATTGCCGAGGCTGGCCAGCCTTCAGGGGATGCCAGCGAGATAATCAACAGATTCCTTGATTACCAAGTACATGAAAAAGACCTCTACAATTTGAATTGTATGGGTCGCACCTATTATGGCGATAAGATGGAGTACACTTCGACCCAGAGCTTTGGTTTTACTTTCCCCAATGTGGTCACCACAATCCCATGTTCCGTGAAAACGGCTCTGGCAGGACGCAATTACCAGGCGGCCAGTTTTGCAGTGCTGGTCGATAATGTGGAGCAGGCATCTTATTCCATCTCAACCACCACTTCTTCTACCGAGAATCCATACGGCTACAATGTGGGGGGATGGGTCGGTGCAAAGCCTGCCAGCGAGACGGTGCGCATCACACTGAAACACAATTCGTTTGGCTCCACCACCACCTCAGAGGGCTATGTGGATTATATCCTCGTCAACGCTTGGCGTCAACTGACGTTTACAGGTGGACAGATGCTGTTCCGAAATCCGGAGGCTTCCATCATTAATAAGACCTATCAGTACCAATTGGCTGGTGCCACGCAGCAGACCCAGATTTGGGATGTGAGCAATCCGATGAATCCTACTGTCTTGAAGGGGCAACTCAACGGATCCACCTTAAGTTTCAAGACACTTGGTAAACGCGAAAACGAGTTTGTGGCCCACAATGGCAGCAAGTATTGTTCGGCAAAGGCTGTCGGCAAGGTCGACAACCAGAATCTGCACGGCATCCGTGACGTGGATTTCGTCATCCTGACCTATGACGGCTTTATGGAACAGGCCGAGCGTCTGCAAGCGCTCCACAATCGCATCGACTCTGATTTGAATGTTTATGTCACTACCCCGGAGAAGATATACAATGAGTTTTCGTGTGGTGCCAAAGACGTTTCTGCCATCCGCGATTTCTGCCGTATGCTCTATCTCGACAGTAACCCAGGTCGCAAAATCAAGTATCTTCTTTTGTTGGGTGATTGCTCTTATGACTATAAGAACCGTGATGGCATCGTCGATTTCGTACCATCCTATGAGTCGGTGGAATCACTGAAACCAACGGAAACCTTTGTCACCGATGATTATTTCGGTTGTATGGACGAAAGCGAGGGCAATATCAGCCTTTCTTTGTCCGATATTGGTGTAGGTCGTTTTCCAGTTCAGACTTTGGAGCAAGCCACCCAGATGGTCGACAAGATTGAACGTTATGTTGCAAAAGACGAGACCACTATGCAGCCTTGGCGCAATACGGTCACGTTCTTCACGGACGACGATGGAGCCTTTGCCACTAGCGCTGAGGAGTTGGAAAGCATGTTTAAAGATGTTGGCGGTGAGGCCGTTGTGGTGGACAAAATCTATCTTGATGCCTATCAGCAAATCAGTGCACCTGGTGGCGAGATAGCTCCTGAAGTGAATGCGGCCATTAATAGTCGGATGGAAAAAGGCACCTTGGTGCTCAATTATATCGGCCATGGCGGCGAAGTGCAGCTTTCGACGGAGAAGATCATGCAAAGGAAAGACGTCGACTCTTGGCGCAACGCCCCGATGTATCCGCTGATGATTACGGGTACTTGTGAGTTCAGTCGCTACGATGACCATGTCCGCACTTCTCTGGGTGAGTATTCCTTCCTTAACCAGTATGGTGGCATGATTGCCATGTTTACCACTTCAAGACTAACTTACGGACCTCATAACCAGGCTTTTGCAAAAGGTATCTATAGCAACCTGTTCCGAATCTACGGTGGCGAGCACTATCGTTTGGGAGATGTTTACCGCATGGCAAAGACCAACGGAGGTTTGGCTGAAAAACGCTATGTCTTCTTCGGGGATCCTGCCCTCCGTCTGGCCTATCCGAAATGGAAGATCGAGACGGTGAGTATCAACGGGCAATATCCGGGTTACGACTTGGATTCCATCGCCATCAATGACAGCATGTGGCAGACTTATCCTCTCTATCATGATACAATCAGTGCCTTGCAACCTGTTGAGATTGAAGGTGTGGTGAAGGACTTGGACGGTAATGTGGCCTCTGGTTTCAATGGCGTGGTGAACGTGATTGTGTACGATAAGGCAGCGGAATTGTCCACCTTGGGGACCGAGGCTGCTGTTGTCAACTTTAAGTTGCGCAATAGCATGATTTTCAATGGGAAGGCAGAGGCTGTCAATGGAAGATTCAAAATCAACTTCATCGTGCCGCGCGACATCTCTTATCGTTACGGACAGGGTTTGATCAATTATTACGCAACCGATTACGAGATTGATGCCAATGGCAGTTGTGATGCTTTCATCATCGGTGGCTTCTATGACGAGGCTACTGAGGATGTTGAAGGCCCTGAAATCAAACTGTTTATCGATGACACGCTTTTTGTGAACGGCGGCCTGACGGGACAAAATCCGATGCTCTTGGCCTATGTGGAGGACGAAAGCGGCATCAACACGACGGGAGCCGGCATCGGTCACGACATCATGGCCACGCTGACAGGTCCGTCCAAGAATACCTATTGTCTCAACGACTACTTCTCCGCTGAACTCGACCAGCCAGGCAAAGGCTCCATTGGTTATAAGATGCAAGACCTCGCCGATGGTGACTATACTCTGACCCTCAAGGTGTGGGATATCTACAACAATTCTGGTACGGCCACGATTGACTTCACCGTGGTGAACAATAGCGGCATAGTCATTGAGAATGCCTTCAATGCGCCCAATCCGGTGACGGACGAGACGCATTTCGTGTTCGACCACAACCAGGTGGGCAACAACGTGAAAGTTGACATCTACATCTACGACATCATGGGCCGCTGGGTGACCACGATCTCTGAGACGGTGTCGGGCACCTCGACGCGCATCACACCTGTTCGCTGGAACGGTCGTGGCTCACGTGGCGAGAATCTGCGCAACGGGGTTTATGTCTACCGTATTGTGGCCACCAACGATAATGGCGAAACGGCCACCTTGGTCTCAAAACTAGTGTTAAGCAAATGAAAATGAGTATGAAATATAGGAAAACAATTGTTTTTACGGTTGCCTTGTTGCTGTTTGGCAGTACAATAGGCTGGGCGCAAACCAACACTTATCAGTCGGTGCTGAGCGAGCACACTTGGTATCGTCTCTCAGTGACGCAAGAAGGTGCCTACCAATTGGATTACACCACTTTGCAAGGCATGGGCGTCGATATGAGCGCGCTGAATCCTAACCAGATACGTTTGTTTGGTAATCCCTCTGGCGCTTTGCCGGAGAAGAACGCGGAAAGCCGCCCCGATGATTTGACCGAGATGGCCATCTGTGTGACGGGTGCTGAAGACGGTCGCTTCGATGCCGGCGATAAGGTGTTGTTCTATGGTCAGGAGCCTGCACGTTGGGTGCTGGTCGACAATGGCAATAAGACTTATCAACGCGAACGCAACTATTATTCCGACACCACCTATTATTATTTATGTGTCGATAGCGGTGTTGACGGCTTGAGAGTGGGAGAGAAGCCAACGCTTTCAGTCGAGAATACGACAACTGTCATCTCCGAGTTCCCTGATTTTGTCTGGCATGAGGAAGAGTTGTTTTCGCCTTATTCCATAGGACAAAACTGGTTCGGCGAGTTGGTTTCGGCAGAAGACAAGGAGCTTTCCTTGGCATTCGTGTTTCCCAACTTGGTGAAAAATAAGGCTTTGCGTGTGAAATCCCAAGTGCTTGGCCGCACCAAGAACGATAAGATGTATTTTGATGCTTGGGTCAATGACAATCACGTTGCCGTCAATACTTCGATTAATACGATTAGTGGAAAAGATCATTATTATGGTTGGCCATCGGCATTCGACAAACAAATCATGTTGGGTAGCGATACGGCTGTGTTCCAGCTGACTTGTGATGCCGACAAGAAGACTTTCCTGTACCTTGATTACGTTGAGATTTATGGTTGGCGTCAGCTGAAGCGGACTAACGACAACTTCCTTTTCCGCTTGATGCCGAGCCAGTTTGGCAATGATAGAAGTGCCGTTTGGGTGCAGAATGTCAGTGCCGACTATTGGCTTTGGGAGGTGACTTCGCCCTTGCAACCTGTATTGCAGGATGCCGTGTTGAGTGCCAATAACCTTGTCTTTGCTACCAACGAGAGGATAGAGAAACGTTACGTGTTGTTCAAGCCCGAGGCGGCACGACAGGTTGTGACCTGGACCGCTTTGCCCAATCAAAATCTTCATGCCATCGCCGATGCCGACAACTTGATCATTGCGCCGGCCGATTTCCTTGAGCAGGCGCAAGCCTTGGCCGACTATCATTCCGCAAAGGATGGCCTGACCAGCGTGGTGGTGGATGTGGACCAAATCTACAACGAGTTTTCGACGGGCACGCCCGACCCCACGGGCATCCGTGATTTCGTCCGGATGGTGTATCGTCGTAGATCGGGTCAGCTGAAATATTTGACTTTGTTCGGCAGGGCTTCTTATGATTTTCGGGACATCAATGGTTATGGACAGCGTTTTGTCCCAACCTACGAGACTTTTGAGAACCCGCATCATGAACTAAGCTTTTGTACAGACGATTATTTTGCCTTGATGGATAACAACGAGGGCGTTAACAGCAATGGACGTGTTGACATTGGTGTGGGACGCATCTCGGTCTCTACTGTGGAAGAGGCGGAAACCATGCTGCGCAAGATTAAGCAATACGATGACCTGACTGCTTCACATGGCGAATGGAAGGCCGATTTGCTGTTAGTGGCCGATGACGAGAGCACGAGTTATGTAAGTAATATTGAAAGTGCCAGTGTTATATTTGATACCATTTGCCCCGCTTTGACGGCGAAAAAGGTGTATTGTGGAGCCTATCCTTTGACGAATACCTCGGCGGGTTATGTCAACCAAGGGGCCAATGCAGATTTGATGCAGGCTTTGGACCAAGGCGTGTTAGCCTTTTTCTATAATGGGCATGGTGGCGTGAAGGGACTGACGGGCGAGAGCGTGTTTGACAACGCCGATATCAATGCGCTTAACAACTATGACCGCATGCCTTTTGTTTATACCGCCACCTGCGAGTTTACCAAATATGACAATCCGCTATTGGTTTCGGCAGGTGAACAGCTGGTCTTAAATCCTCATGGCGGATGTGTGGCTTTGTTTACGGCTTGCCGTCCAACGTTAGGACCACATAACCATCTTCAGACCCGGTCGCTTATTCCTGCACTTTTACAGCGTGATGCCGATGGCAAGCCCTTGCGTTTTGGCGACATTGTCAGGCAGGCGAAAAGCAATCTGCTCAACTTCAATAGCCAAACCAATCCTACCAACAACATTAACATTCGTTTCCTGTTCCTGGGTGACCCCGTCATGCGCTTTCCAATGCCGGAAAAGAACATCGCCCTGACTAAGATCAATGGTATGGCGGTGGATGCTTCTGATGACATCGAGCTTCATGCCATGAGTATGGTGACGATGGAAGGTGAGGTGCAGAATGCCAATGGACATCTGGATGCCGGTTTCAACGGCACGCTGTGGGTGAGGTTCTACGACCAGAAGTCAAAGGTGAAGGTGAAGTTTACTGGTGACACCTCGAAAAATGTTTACTACCATAAGGATGTGCTCTATCAGGGACAAGTGAGCGTGACGGCGGGTAAGTTCAACGTCTCCTTCCAAGTGCCTAAAGATATCAAGTCGGGGACGGGCAAGCCGCGTTTCAGCTTTTATGCCTACGATTCGCTCCGTGTCGTCGATGCCATGGGCAAATTCGATGGACTGGCGCTAGGCGGCATTGACCCATCCATGGTGCCCGACGACGAGGGGCCGAAGATCACCTTCTATTGGAATACGCCGGAGTTTGAAAACGGTCAGTCGGTGGAGCGGCAGGGCGTGCTTTATGCTGACCTATATGACGCCCAAGGCATCTATCATTATGGCTATAGTCTGGGTCGTGACATTGTCATGAACAGTAACTTGTCTGCTTGCAACCGCTTGGTGCTGAATGACCGTTACGAGCCGGCCATGAACGACTTCAGGCGCGGCCGCATCGCGCTCCCCATCAGCGATCTTGTGCCAGGCACTTACGAATTTAGTTTGAAGGTGTGGGATACACAGGACAATGCCTCCGAGGCCAGCCTCTGGTTTGTCGTCGACGACGACCTCTTCCTATCGCAGGTGCACAACTACCCTAATCCATTCAACGACGAGACACGCATTACGTTGCGTCACGACGGCGAGGACGGCAATTTCGATGTCAACATCGAGATTTTCGACATTATGGGACGATCTGTGCAGCATCTATTTAAAAAGGTGTCGGCTACCGATGGCGTCATCGAGCCTATCATTTGGAATGGCTGCGGATACTCTGGAAGTCCTTTGCGCTCAGGTGTTTATCTCTATCGTCTCACCTTGACCGACGAAACAGGCTACTTCCGCACCGTCAGCCAACGCATGGTCATCCAGCGCTAAGGTCCCTGAGCCCTCGGCTCCTGAGTTTGTCGAAGGAGTCGAAGGACCGACCTAACAAATATTTTTTATCATATACAATATGCGAACTGAATAAACGTTATTTTTGCAATTTCAAATACTAAAACCGAATATGAAAGTAAAGAGACTCCTCCTTGCCGCTTTTCTGTTGGTTGCGGCTACTTCTTTTGGACAAAACATTATCGGCCAGGATTACACCGTGTCGCCCAATGTGATTACGACGGCTGTGCCTTTCGTTTCCATTTCCCCTGATGCACGCGGTGGCGCCATGGGCGACTGTGGCGTGGCTACTACACCTGATGTCTATTCCATGCATTACAATCCCGCCAAGTACGTCTATCTTGAGGATAAGTTCGCTGGCGGTTTGGGCTATAGCCCTTGGCTGCGTAATCTGGTTCCCGACATGAATCTGGCCTATTTGGCTTTGGCCTATAAAATCAACGAACGTTCTGCCGTGGCAGGTACCTTGCGCTATTTCAGCTGCGGTGAGATTGAGTTCCGTGATGTCAACAATATCTCTCAAGGCAAATACAGCCCCAATGAATGGGCTATCGACGCCACTTATTCACGTATGCTCGGCGACTACCTTTCCGGTGCTGTGGCAGGCCGTTTCATCTATTCCGACCTGACGCAAAACCAGTCTGATTACGGTCGTCCGGGTATCTCCGTGGCTGCCGACGTGTCGGTGTATTACAAGCGTCCTGTCGAGTGGTTCAGCAACATGGATGCCGACTTTGCATGGGGTGCCGCCATCACCAACATCGGTAGTAAGATCAGCTACAACGGACAGTCCGATCGTCGTGACTTTATCCCGACCACCCTTCGCTTGGGCGCTGGTTTGAAGCTTGATCTTGATGAGTACAACTCCTTGGCTTTCAATGTGGATTTCAGTAAACTAATGGTGCCTACGCCGCCCGTTATCGAACGTGACGAGCAAGGCAACCCCATGTATAACGATGACGGTACGTATAAGATTAAGTACGGTTTGGACAACAATGTATCAGTCGTGCAAGGTATGATTCAGTCGTTCTACGATGCTCCAGGTTGGGGCTACAACCAGAAGCACGAACTGGTTCACTACGGCTCCTTCTATGAGGAACTTTGTGAAATCAATATCGGTGGGGGTATTGAATATTGGTACAACAATACCTTCGCTGTGCGTGGCGGTTATTTCAACGAGACCGCGCTGAAGGGCAACCGTAAATATGTCACCTTGGGTGCTGCTTTGAAATACAGCGTGTTCGGCCTCGATGTTTCCTACCTGATTCCCGTCAACACGGTGGCAGGCAGCAATCCTTTGGAGAATACCTTACGTTTCAACCTCACCTATAGCATGGGTGGAAAGAAGGGTTGATCTTTTTAGCAAAAAAAAGTGGCGGCTTGGCCGCCATTTTTTTTTGCTAAAAAATCAACGCCAGCAAGACGTATAACCAGTGTGCCGCAATGCCAGCCACAAGGCCGCCGATGGTGTGTGCCCCAATGGCCTTGCCGATGAGTTTGCGGTAGCCTAGGCTGTCGAGCATGGCAGTGTGGGTGCTGAGGTATCCGCTCCAGCACATGCCCATCGCGGTGAACACGGCAATGGCGTTGTTGTTGATGATGATGTCCGGATTCTCGATGAAGGTGGGTACCAGACCTAAGGCAGCACCCACTGCACCTAGGGCGGTGATGGGGAAGGAGATGAGCGCACCGGATTCAAAACCGAAGAGCCATTTGAAAATGATGTTGATCTTGTCGGCCAGCATGGTGATGATGGGTACGCCTTCGTAGGCCACGCCTTCGTAGGTGCCGTCGGCACCAGAAGGGCCGAAGGTGAGCATCATGACGATGGTGGAGATGCAGAGCACGCCGGGGATGATGGCGAGGCCAATGCCGACGCCGTCTTTTCCGCCGTCAAGCAGCGAGTTGAGGAAACGCTGGAAGACACCGCCTTCGCTCTTGAAGCTAATTTGTTGCTCGTCGCCACCAGTGTCCTCATCGACGGGAGTGTCTAATTCAGGATACGTCTTCAAGGTGGAACGCTGCATCAGACGGGTGGAGATGATGCTGCCGATGATGGCGCCTGCCACACCCACCAAGGCACCTTTGCCGAAGCCTTTACCGGTCATGAAAGCGATGACCACCAAACCCATGCCGAAAGCCGTGCCGAAGTTGGTGAGCGACACCAATTGGTACTTCTTGAAATAGCGTGAGAAGTTTTTGTCTTTGGCCAATGAGATGATGGCGGGATTGTCGGACAGGAAGGTCATCACTGCACCCAAGGCCGCCACGCCAGGTAGGTTGTAGAGCGGCTTCATCAAGGGGCGGAGCAGGTTTTCCAACAGACGCACCACGCCGAATTCGGTGAGCAGTTTGCTGATGGCGCCCATGAGCACGCAGATGGCCATGATGTAAAACACGGTCTCAAGCAGCAGGTGATAAGCCGTCTGCATGAAGGTGTTCAGCATCTTCGGAAGCGTCATCTTCCAAGCCAGAAGCCCGAAGAAGGCGAAGAAAAGGATCAGGAAGATGATGGCTTCCACGCTTCGTTTGGTGGTAAATTTCAGTGGCGAATTGCGCTCAAAGATCTTGAAGAACTTTTCCACCAGATGGTGGTAGGATAGCGTGCTTCGCTTTTCAGTGTCGTATTTTGTCTTTGCCATAAGGGATTATTTTTTCAGGTTGAGCAGGTCGATTTTCCAGGTGAGGCCGAGGTTGGCCTGGTACTTGCTGACGCCGTCCACGCTGGTGTGGGAACCGCAGAGGTGCAGGCGGATGTTACGGTCGCCCAAGGGATAGTATTCGAAGCCGAGGCTCTCGAAGTCAACTTTCTTGCCTGGAGTGACATATTGGTCGTAGGCTTCCGTATTGGGCAGTTGGGCTTGGTTGAAGTCGTAGCCGGCCTTGGCGAATACGATCCATTTCTTGCCGATGTCGACGCCAACGCCATAGATGGCCGTGAGGTCCTGGCCGAAGAACTGCTCCTGCTCGAAAGAAGCGCGGTTCAAAACGTCGAGATACATCTCCACGCCCTTGAATTGCAACTTGTTACCTAATGAGATATAGTTGATGAAGTGGCCTTTTTCATACTCGATCATATTCACCGAGTAAGCCGTCTTGAAAACACCGAAGTCGCCGTACCACATCAGGTTGTATGCGTAGATGCTTTGCATGGCTTGGTTGATGAAGGGCGAGTTGCAGACTTGGAAGAGCACTTGGTTTTTGCGTGCGTTGTCAACGTAATTAAGCGAGGCGCCCACTTCGTAGCAACATACGTTGTTCCAAAACTCGGTGCCATAATAGATGTCAATAGGGTTGGAGTCGTATTCCCATCCTCCGATAGCCACGACTTGCTTACCGGCCGAAAGGAAGAAATTGTCGGTGAAGTTCCAGTTGAGGTAGGCCCAGTCGGTGCCTTGGAAGAAGGTGTTGGCGAAGCCGATGTTGGGCGCGTTGATGCGTTGGCGCAGGTGATAGCTGAACTTGTTGCCAAGGGTGCCGTCCAAGGCCACGACGAGGTATTTGCCTGCAAAGCCATGGTCGGTGCTCGGCGCGATGGTGTCGTAACCGGGATGGTAGTCTAGAGTGTAGTCAACGCGGGTGTTCAGGCGCAGGTTGTCCAAGGTGACAAAGGGCTTCTTGTCTTGCGAGAAGGCCTGAAGGCAACAGAATAAGCTTAAAACGGTGAAGAGTAACGCTTTTCTCATAGGCATTTTAATTTGCCGACAAAATTACGAATTAAAAGTATCGGAAATGGAATTTTCGGCAACAAAAAAACGGGGCGGATGACTCCGTCCCGTTGTGGGGTTGGTTTTGGGAAGACTTTAGCAGACTTCGATGGTCTGTATGGCCTGCTTTTTCTCTTCGACGGTCACCTTGGGGATGACGATGTCGAGGATGCCGTTTTCGACCTTGGCGCTAATCTGTTCCTTGTGGATATCCTCAGGCAACATCACCGTCTGGCGGAAGTGTTCGACCGAGAACTCGTGACGCAGGTAGCGCATCTCTTCTTTGTTCTCTTTCTTCTCGCTCTTGTTCTCTTTGACCATCTCGACGACGAGGTTGCCTTCGGCATCGATGCTCAACTTGACATCTTCCTTGGTGAGACCAGGGATGCAGAGTTCGAGTTTGTAGTTGTCTTTCGTCTCCATGATGTTCATGCGAGGGGTTGAATAAGTTGTGTCGTTCCAGTTCATCAGTTCGTTGAACAGTGTAGGCATGAAGTCTTGGTTTCTTCTAGTTACTAACATGGTTTTGATCTCCTATTTTTTTATTGTTGATTGTTTAATTGTTTAATCGTTTAATTGTTTGTCGCTTCGCGTCATTGCGAGGAACGAAGCAATCCAGAATAACCATCTTTCTTTTCTTCGTCCCTTTACTTTCGTTCGGACGACTCCATCTAGTCAAATTCTTTGCCAAGGCCAAAAATGGGTCTAAAACACTATTTTTACTGACAATATTTCCGATTTTAGGTAATTTTGTGCAAATTATTATGACAAAATTTCCGAAATCACTATTTTTTTGGTGTCTTTTTGATGAAACTCCAATTATATGGTTTGCATTTAATGATATTGTTTATCTTTGCAAATGATTTGGTTCGCCGAGTCGAAATCATTATTGAAGCGTTATGCTCGTTAAGATTGGAAATGTAGGAGTTTTCAAAAAAGCAACGAACTTGCATAGCGGCTTTCGCGCATTATGCGTGGGCTGCTGTTCCACAAGTTGCTTTAGGTATCCTACAACCTCCAGTCTTCGTGGCCTTCAGTTCCACGCTTCTTTTGTGTATGGAAGTAGCATGAAATAGTAATTATCAACAATCCTCAAATACAGTTTATTATGAAAACACGAAGAATTCTTATTGTAGCCCTGCTTCTTTTAGGGGCTTTGCCTGTTTCTGTTGCACAGACTTACTCCCCAAATGTCATCACGACGACTGTGCCTTTTTTGACAAATGCTTTTGATGCCCGTGGGACAGCCTTGGGTTTTGGTGGTGTGGCTACTAGCCCTGATGCTTTCAGTATGTTCTACAATCCAGCCAAGTATGCTTTCATGAAAAACGACCATACCATGATTGCTTCTGGATTCAATGCAATTAACTTTGTGGTTCCTGACCAATACGCATTGTTTGATGCTTTTGCGCAGAAGATTGGTCGCTCGGCTATTGCTGCAACGGCACGATATCAGCAGAGTAACGATGTGACGCTTATTGATGCATTCGGCCAAATCATGGGATATTACAATCCGCAGGAGTTTGCCATTGACTTGGCCTATTCCCGTCGTTTTGGCGATTACTTATCGGCTGGTTTGGCTGGTCGTTTTATCTATTCTGGTTTGACGGTCGAATCACTGGGATACAGCGCCAAGTCATATTCAGTCGCATGTGATGTCTCAGCCTACTACCAACGTCCGTTAGGCAGTCTGGTTGACTTGTCTGCAGGTGCCGCCATTACCAATATCGGTACAAAAATGACTTATGTAACCTCGGAAGATCAAAAAGGGTTTATTCCGACGACCCTGAGACTTGGCACGGCCTTCAAATTTAATTTCCATCCCAAGAATACGCTTACCCTCAATGTTGAGTTCAATAAGTTGCTGGTTCCCACGCCACCCATCATCGAATTGAATGGGAATGGTTATCCTTGCTATAATGAAGATGGTACCTATAAGATTAAGTATGGATACGACAATAATGTGTCGGTGCTTTGCGGCATGTTCCAATCTTTCTATGATGCTCCTGGATATGCTCTTAATAAAATGGGAGAATATGAACGCGTCGGTCCATTTTACGAAGAAATGTGTGAAATCAACACGGGCATAGGATTGGAGTATAATTTGGCAGACCACTTCTTTGTCAGGACGGGGTATTACCATGTGCCTAGTCTGAAAGGTGGTGTGAATTGCTTGACCGAAGGTGTAGGTATGTATTTCGGAATATTTGGTATGGATCTCTCATATTCGTGGTACATCTTCAATAGGACAGGTGTTGTAACGAATAGTCAATTCGCAGCTACTAGCCGCCTTCGTTGGGACATGTATTTCGCATTCTAGGCAGTCGATTGTTTTTCCTTGTTGTTTCGGCTCGTTGTCTGGCTTAATTCCGTATTTTTGCCGCCCGATAACGAGCCGAAATCATGGAAGAAAAACTGTTTAATAAGAATTATCTCTGCCTTTGTGCAGCTAATTTCCTGTTTTTCTTCTCGTTCTATCTGCTGTTGCCCGTGTTGCCTTTCTTTATCATGGAGAAATACCAGGCAGGCAATGCGGTCATCGGCACAGTCATCTCCTGTTATACGCTGGCTACCTTGGTGGTGCGTCCTTTTTCAGGCTATATGATGGACACCTTCAAGCGTAAGCCATTGTATCTGCAGGCATTGTCCATCTTCACGGCGGTGTTTGTCGGCTATCTTTTTGCCGCTACCATCACCATATTAATAATAATCCGCATTGTTCATGGCTTGGCTTTTGGGCTAACCTCGGTGGGCGGTAACACCTTGGTCATAGATGTGGTGCCGTCGGAGCATAGGGGAGAGGGCATCGGCTATTACGGGGTGGCCAACAACATCGCCATGGCGGTCGGCCCGATGACGGGACTGTTCGTCTACGAGCATTTCAGCTTCAACGCTATCTTTATGGGATGCATGGGTTGTAGTTTGTTGGCCGCTTTGTTTGCCTCAAGGATTCAGACAAAGGTAAGGCCGCCCGTCAAGCGTCCTCCCATTTCCTTTGACCGTTTCATCTTGTTGAAAGGCTTGTTGGCCGGCATCTCATTCACCTTGTTGGCCTTCGCATATGGGCAGATTTCCAATTACATCGCTCTCTATGCCAAGGAGATGGGCTTGACCATTAGTAGCGGCTTGTTCTTCTCTGTATATGCTGTCGGTTTGATTGCCTCGCGCTTGTTTGCCGGCAAGATGGTCGATAAGGGCAAGGTGACGCAAACCATCGCCTTGGGCTTAGGCATCGTCGTTTTGGCCATGTTCGGATTGGGCATGTGCCATCATTGTAACGCCTTGGGCACGGACTACACGGCAGCGGCTTTCCTGTTGATTGCCTTGTGTTGTGGCTTGGGCTTCGGGGCGGCTTTTCCATCGTTTAATGCCTTGTTTATCAACCTTGGCACCAACGCCCAAAGAGGCACAGCGACATCTACCTATCTAACGACTTGGGACCTGGGACTCGGCATCGGTATCTTTTCGGGAGGTATGTTGGCCGAGCATTTTTCGTTCTCTGCAGCCTATCTGGTGGCTTCGGCTTCGGTGCTGGTGTCGCTCGTCTTTTTTGTTATCGTTGTTACACCTCATTATCAGAGAAATAAACTTCGCTAATGCAGCCCGTCCTTCCCATAGTCCAGCTTCGTGATGCCACATTAGATGACGCGCCTTTCATTGCACGTGTTGTGTTGGCAGGCATCGATATGATGGACATAGATGCTGTCCTTCCAGATGAGCAGCGTGCCATCTATGAGCACTTGATAGAAATTTGCCGCATGGATGACACCTTATATAGTTACCTCAACACACGCATAGCCGAGGTCGATGGGAATAGGGTGGGCGCCTTGGTGGCTTACGATGGAGCTCGCTACGCTTCTTTGCGTGCCAAGACCTTTGGTCTCGTGCAACAAACTTCAGATATGGATTTGAGTCGCAATGCGATGGAAACCGTTCCAGGTGAATTCTATCTCGACAGCATGGCCGTTCTGTCAGGCTATAGAGGCCTTGGCATTGGTAAAATGCTGATAAGCGACCGAATGGATTATGCCTTGCGCAATAGTTTTAAAAAGGTTACATTGCTTGTCGACAAAGACAAACCGCGTTTGCAACGGTATTATGAAAGCGATGGGTTCGCTTTCGATGAGGAGATGTTTGTGTTTGGCGCGTGGTATAATAAAATGGTTTGTCCGCTGTTGTAGAGACGCATTGAATGCGTCTCTACACGGCAATGATTGTTGATATTCGAGATGCAATTAATTCGTCTAATTATTGAAAAACATCGTTATTTGAGACGCATGCAATGCGTCTCTACAGAATAATCCGATTAATAATATCGCAATGAATAGAAATAACACCTATATTTGTGGTCATAAACTCGTTGTGGATTATGGAAGAAACAAAATATAAAGGCCGTTATCGCATTCCATCAGCCCGAGCATGGTGGCACCAATACAATGGTGGGACCTATTTTGTCACGATTTGCACGAAGAATCGTGAGCATTTCTTTGGTGAGATAAAAGATGGCGTTGTGACTTTGTCGAAGGTTGGAGAATATCTGAATCAGCAGATTCTATCAACCCCACAGGTGCGACCTGATATGAACCTTGAGATTCCTACATTCACGATTATGCCTAATCATGTACATCTTTTGGTTGTCATCGGTGAAAATGTTTATAATACGCCCGTGGATTATGTGAGCGAACAGAAATGCATGGATAGCCTCGACGCATTGGAGAATTCATTTTCTCCTCAAAGGAAGAATTTGGCTTCTGTTATTAGAGGTATCAAAACGTCAACCACCTCATTCGCTCTGAAAAATGACATTTGGTTTGGTTGGCAAGCCCGTTATCATGACCATATTGTTCGCGACATTGACGAATTGAATGCAATTTCCTGTTATATTGAGAATAACGTTGCCAAATGGAAAGAGGATGAATTCTATGACGGGAAATAGGATTCCCCTTGTAGAGACGCATTGAATGCGTCTCAATGGTTATATGGTTTCCCGATTTGTCCGAGACGCATTCAATGCGTCTCTAAAGGTAATCGTCCGTCTGTAGAGACGCAATGCTTGCGTCTCAATGGTTTATGGTTTCCCGTTTTATCCGAGACGCATTCAATGCGTCTCTACAGAATCCGATTTGTTCGTGTTTTCTAAAAAAAGGAAATACAAACAATTATTTTTCTATTTTTGTGCCTATAAAAACAAAATCTCATGAAAAAACTCCTCTTCTTTGCCCTCATCATAGTGGCATCCCTACAACTTTCCGCCCAAGATATGTTGGTCGGCACATATAATATCCGATACAAAGCATGGAACGACAGTGTTCAAGGTGAAATTTGGCAGAAGCGTTGCCAAGTCATCTGCGACCAGGTCAACTTCATGGCTCCCGACATCTTCGGGACTCAGGAAGTGCTCTATGTCCAACTTCAGGATATGCTGAAAGCTTTGGACGGCTATGATTACATAGGTATTGGCCGAGATGACGGCGAACATGGCGGAGAACATGAGGCCATCTTTTATAAAACGAACAAACTTCAGCTCCTCGACCACGGCGACTTTTGGCTCAGCGAGACGCCCAACAAGCCTGGCTTAGGCTGGGACGCTGTCTGCATCCGCATCTGCACGTGGGGCAAGTTTGCCGTGAAAGAAGGGCAACAACAACACGGCATGCTCAACCGCAAAACAACGGCAACAGGGAAAGAGTTCTTTTTCTTCAACCTTCACATGGACCATGTGGGCGTGGTGGCACGTCACGAGGCGGCCAAGCTCGTGGTGCAGCGTGTTCGTGAGATTGCTCAAGGTGCGCCCGTGTTCATCACCGGCGACTTCAACGTGGACCAAAATGATGAAATCTATACCATTTTCACGGAATCAGGGTTGTTGAAGGACTCCTACGATGCCGCCCGTATCCGCTTTGCGGAGAATGGTACCTTCAACGCTTTCAAGACGAATTACTTCACCACGAGCCGCATCGACCATGTGTTTGTGTCGCCGAGCACAACGGTTGAAGCATACGGCGTGTTCACCAACAGCTATTGGACACCCGACGACGACCCTAACGACAACCTCAAGGCCAATGACGCGCCGCTGCAGATTTCATTTGACACCTACATCCGGCACAATCCCTCGGACCATTATCCAGTATTCGTGAAAGTGAAACTGTGATAACAATGTCGCTTTGCGTCATTGCGAGGAGGTACGACGAAGCAATCCAGAAAATCATGTTTTGCTCTGGATTGCTTCGTCACTGCGTTCCTCGCAATGACGTTTACTACTTCTTATCGAGAAAACTGTTTGCAGTATAACCGATAATATTATCAACGCGATACCTGCAACGAACGAGAAATTCAGTTCCTTATACTCTTTGAAGATGAACATGGAGAGGATGATGCTGTACACTGGCTCCAGGTTGTAAGTGAGGTTGACGGTGAAGGCCGGAATCTTTTGTAGCACAATGATTTGCAGCAGGCATAAGCCGATGGTGCAAACGACCACCATAAAGGCCAGATAGGCGTAATCCATGCCGACAGGGTAGAGCCGCTCGATGGGGAAGAACACATTATATAAAGGTATGAGGCAGGTCAAGCCGATAAGACCGCCGACCATTTCCCAAAGCAGCATGTTTTTGGCTTCGTAGTGCTTGCCCACCCTTTGGTTGGTAATGGCAAACAAGGCATAGAGTGCAGATGAAATCACGCCCAAGGCGATGCCCAAACGGTAGCGCGAGTCAAATTGGAAGATAAGGTAAATGCCAAGGATGGTGAGCAGGCTGAAGAGGAATTCACGTCCCGAGAAGCGGTGTCTGTTGATGATAGGCTCCAACAAGGCTGTGAAAAATCCTACCAATGAAAAACACACCACGCCAATGCTGACATTGGACGCCTTGATGCTGGCATAGAAAAACACCCAGTGCAGACATAATAACATGCCGACGCCGCCCATCTGTAGAATATCCTTGATTTGGTATCGGTTCAAATTCTTTTTAATCGCCAAAAACGCCAACATGATAATCGCTGCCGCAGCCATGCGCCACCACACCAGAATGGCGGAATCCAAGGTGATGAGTCGCCCCAGCACGCCGGTGAAACCCGCGATGAACACGGAGAGATGCAGCAGGAAATAGTCCTTTTTCATTGTTTTCTCCTTTGGCGAATGGCTTCAAAGGTGACAATGGCAGTAGTGACCGACACGTTGAGCGAGTCGGCGATGCCGTTCATGGGGATGATGATGTTTTGGTCGGCGGCCTCGACCCAGGCATCGGAGATGCCCGTGGCCTCGGTGCCCATTACAAGGGCGGAGGCTTTGCGGAAGTCGGCGTCGAGGTAGTCGATGGAGGCCTTGAGGTAGGTGCAGTAGATGGTGATGCCGTTCTTTTTCAGCCACTGGATGCATTCCTCGGTGGAACAAGCATAGACGGGCACACTGAAGATGCAGCCGATGCTGGCGCGGATGGCGTTGGGGTTGTAGAGGTCGGTGGCGGGGTCGGCCACGATGACGGCGTCCACACCCGCCGCGTCGGCGGTACGCATCACGGCGCCAAGGTTGCCGGGTTTTTCCACGGTCTCGAGCACGATAATCAAAGCGTCTTTCCGTGGCTTGAACTCGCTGAGGTTCTTGTATTTGGGTATGGCCACAGCCAACAGCCCGTCGCTGCCTTCACGGTAGGCGATTTTGTCGAACACCTCTTCCATCACGGTCTCGGTGAACTCGGCCTTGATGGACAGAGGCTTGCGCAGTAAGGGCTCGCACACATACAGCTGCTCAATCTCGAAGCCACAAGCTTGTGCCCGCTCAATCTCGCGCTGCCCTTCAATGAGGATGCGGTTCTGCTCGCGGCGCTCGGATGCTTTTTGCAGCCGTACGAGGTTCTTTATCTTGGGGTTGGTCTTGCTGGTAATCATTATTTATCGTTTGTGGGCGCAAAATTAAGAAAAATTCCTATTTTTGCGCCTCTCAATGGTAAGCTGTTCCGAAATGAAAGCATCACGCATCATCATATCATTCTTTGTTCTGGCTTTCATGCTGTTAGGCTGCACGGGCGGTGGTTCTTCCGACTCGGGTGGAGGTCGCGTCGCGCAACCTTCCGACACGCTCTACACCCAGGAAGCGGCTATGGAAGCCTACGCCTTCGACCCCGACAGAGCCCTGCTGATTATCGACTCGGCTGAAATCGTGGGTAACATGTCGGCTGTTGATGCCGACGTGCTGCGGGCCAAGGTGTATTCATGGACGTGCGAGGAGATGAACTACGACACCGCCATCCTGATTGGCGAAAGGCTGATGCAGCATAAAACTGTTGTGGAGAATGCTGATTTGCAGGAAGATGTGCTTGAAATCCTGCTGAATGCCTGTCGGTTGAGGAAAGACTATGAGCAGGCTCTGCATTGGGCTTCCGAATTGGAAGACATCTATCTCAGCCGAGGCGAGACGACGGAAGCCCTGCGCAACGATGCCGAGATAGGCACGTTGCTCATCCGTATCGGTCAGCAGGAGGAAGGCTTTGCAAAGGTCGACTCTGTGGTTGGGCAGCTTGAAGGCAAACGGAAATTCAACGAAATGGATGCCATGATTGTCGCCTTGAAGCGCAAGGCAGAGATTTGCATCGGAAAAGAACGCTTCGCCGAGGTGATTCCTGCCGCCCAGCGTATGCTCGACCTGCTTGACGACTATGAACATCACGCCGACAGCTACCACGACGGCACCATACGCGAGCCTGTGGAGGCCGAACGCCCCGAATACATCGGTTTCTACCGAGGCAAAGCATACGGCTACTTGGCGGCAGCCTACGCTATGTTGGACGAAAGCGCAGAGGCGCGGGAATATCTTGCCCTCTACGACCAGACGGTTGCCGGACAAAGCCTCACCGGTCGTTTCATGATAGCCCCGACGTTGAGAAAACTCGGAGAGTATGACCGCGTTTGGGCCATCTACGATGAAGTGGAACGACAGTTGGGCACCGACACGGTGAACGCGAATTACGTTGAGATTCTCCGTGGCCGAGCCGAGATCCTTGATGCGGAAGGCCGCCGCGATGCATCGAAAGCCTATTGGAAGCGATATGCCGCGCTTAACACGCAACTCAATGAAAACGTGTTGCAGGGCAAAGCCCACCTTTACGCCGCACGATACCATTCCTTGGAGCAGCAGCGCGAGATTGAACGGAAGACCGCCCACATCCGCACCATACACCGCCTAATGATGGCCGTGGTTTTGGTCTTGCTGATTACGATGGCCTTTTCCGTCTATATCTTATACCAAAAGCGCAAGCTGGCCGAGAAAAACGCCGCAATGGTGAAGTTGATTGACGAAAGGGAGGAACAAAACCAGCAAAAGGCCAGTCGTATGGAGGATAATGGAGACGAGTTCGCCTTGTTCGCTCAGATGGAAAACCGCATCCGAGCGGAACGCCTCTATGCCGACCAGGGCATCCAACGGGACGAAATCGCCGAGGTGCTTGGCATGAAGCGCGAAACCATCAACCAGCTTCTCAACAGATTTGCCGGGGGCATCTCCATTCCTGCCTATCTCAACAACATCCGTCTCTCCGAGGCTTGCAAGATGCTCCGCGAGCAGCCCGAGGCCACCGTGTCTTCCGTGGCCGACCAGGTGGGGCTTACCCCACGCAACCTGCAGCGGCTTTTCCGCGAACAATACGGCATGAGTCCCTCCGAATACCGGATTTCCCACAAACCCTAGTACACACCTGCGACAAAACGGCCTGCGCATAGCGACAATTTGGCGAAAAGCCAAATTGTCGCTATGCTTTTATTATATAAATGTGTGCTATAGCGTACTTTTGCGCCTCGATTTTTTAAGTATAGCGTATGTCTCTATCATCCTTTTTTCGCAAGTTGAGGTATGGTTCCTACAATGGTTCCAGCAATGCAGCGATTTATGAACAAATCGCACAAAGCAAAAATGTGTTGCCGCAGCATGTCTATGAAATCGCACATGGGAAAAAGCCGCAGACGCGAGAAGACGAAACCATCTTTGAGGAATTGATGGCATTGGGCATCATCGTAAACACGTATGTTTAAATCATAAATCCCGAAATGCAAAGCATTAGACGAAGTCAAATCTTGAATTTTGAATTTTAAATCTTTAAATCTTTAAATCTAACTCTCAAATGATGAAAAACACAAACAAACGCTATGAGGCTCCCAAGGCGGAAGTCATAGTCATCGAAAGCCAAGGCGTGCTCTGCGCGTCGGGCGGCAGTGCTTCAGGCGCGGGAATTAACGGAATGAACAGCGGTAGCACCTACGGCTGGTAAAACAAATGAAAAGAGAACAAACCATGAAGAAATCATTCGCGATCATCGCGCTGGCGGCATTGGTGATGCTGGCCGGCTGCAAGAAGAACGACCCCAAACCGAACGGCACCAGACTGATTGCCGGCATCGAGAAACACAAGAGCGACAGCAAGACCTCGCTTGACGGCACCATCATCAAATGGAGCGAGAGCGACAAGCTGTACGTCAACAACGGCACCACTCCGGCCACCTTCACCCTCGTTTCGGGCGCAGGGACAACCACGGGCGAGTTTGCCACCACGGGCGAATACACCTTCGCCGCCGAGAACAACGTGGCCGTGTATCCCAACAATTACGTCAGCGGCCTCGACAACACCACGGTGACGATGACGCTTCCCGCCGTGCAGACGGCCTCGGGCGCGGGCACCTTCGGCAACGGCGCCAACCCGATGATGGGCACCTTCAGCGACATGGACAACCTTACGCTCACCAGCCTTTGCGGCGTGCTGTGCCTGCAGCTGACGGGTAATGCTCACATCACCGCCATCGAGATTGTGGGCGGCCCGGACGACAAGCTGAACGGCACGTTCACGGTGGACTACATGAATCCTGAGCCCACCTATCCAACAGAAGGCACGAACACCGTGAGACTGAACTTCACGGAAACGGTCACGCTGACCCTTGAGGCCCAGAAGTTCTACGTGGTGGTTCCCGCCGGCACCCTCCACGGCTTCACGATGAAGGTGTATGACGGCGACAACGAGATCTTCAGCAAATCGACCGCCAACGAGGTTCCCGTGTATGTCAACACATTGAGCACGATGGTTCCTGTTGAGGTCAATCCTTACGCCGTCCCGCTCACCCTTGAGGCCCTCTCGGGCGGCACTATCGTGGTGTATGATCCGCAGTCGGGCATGCAGTACACACTGAACGGTGGTGCTAAGCAGACCATGAGCGGCAACACAGAAATCAACGTATCCCTGGGCGACAAGGTGCAATTCTACGGCAACGGCACCTCCATCGCCTCCTATCTAGGTACAATGATTACTGGCGGTACGGCTGATGTGAAGGTGTACGGCAACATCATGAGCCTGGTGGATGAGGAAAATTTCGCCACGGCCACCACACTGCTGGAGACTTATACTTTCTATAGGCTTTTCAATAACTACGACCACCTCACCGATGCGAGCGGACTGCTGCTGCCTGCTACAACGCTGGCTTCTGCTAATTATTGCTATGCTGAAATGTTCAGCTACTGCGACAACCTGGTTGCTGGACCTTCCGAGTTGCCCGCCACGACGTTGTCCCCCAGGTGTTACCAAGCAATGTTCTTATACTGCTCTTCCCTTACCGTTGCCCCTATTCTGCCAGCCACAACGCTGGAAGGTTATTGTTATTTTCAGATGTTCAGATTCTGCACAAGCTTGACAGAGGCCCCCGTGCTG
This sequence comes from Bacteroidales bacterium, assembly GCA_017632935.1. GTDB lineage: Bacteria > Bacteroidota > Bacteroidia > Bacteroidales > F082 > Limimorpha. Next base: position 43,104 of record JAGBQJ010000019.1, read on the forward strand.
CCCGCCCCTGAGCTGACTAGTAATTGCTATCGTGAAATGTTTTCAAGCTGCAGCAGCCTGAACAGCATCACCTGCCTCGCCACTTCTGCAATCAATTCAAGTAACAGCACCTTCAACTGGGTGATTGGTGTGGCCTCTGGCGGCACCTTCACCAAAGCCAGCGGCGCAAATGTTTCAACCGACGCAGGTGGCAGTGGCTCAACCTGGCCCAGGGGCATCCGCGGCATCCCCGAAGGCTGGATGGTCAACGATCAATAACCTGACGACCATCGTCTAAAACTCAAAACCAAGGGCGGCCATCATCCGATGGTCGCCTTTTTTTCTGTTGCAAGCCCGTTACCGCTTCGCGCCATCCCCCTCCGAGAGGGAGTGCCCGCAGGGCGGGGGAGTCCTACAGCCGCTTGGCGCCTGACTGCCGCTTCGCGTCATCGCGAGGGACGTCATTGACTACGTCGAATCAGAGATTTGCGAGGCACGAAGCAAAACGAAGCGATCCAGGCATGGAAGTTTTTGACTTGGCTTGACCGCTTTCCCTTCAAACTACAGTCCCCACATCTGCGACAAAACGGCTTTTTCATGCGATAATTTGGCTTTTTATATGCGACAATTTGGCTTTTCGCCAAATTGTCGCTATGCTATTATTATAATAATGTGTGCTTTACCGTACTTTTGCGGCTCATTTCTTGAAGACGAAGTCAAATCTTGAAATGCAAAGCATTAGACGAAGTCAAATCTTGAAATTTTGAAATCTTGAAATCATAAATCTTTAATCTTTAAATCACTTAAACTAATGACCAACAAAAAAACAATGAAAACCATCGTGTTTTCACTCGGGCTGGCAGCCATGACGCTGACAGCCACCAACCTGAACGCACAAAACCGTCCCGGTGGCATGTTTGGCAGCAACCAATCCAAAGAAGCTTCCCAAGGCGGACTGATGAAAAACAGCACCCGTGGTGTCGTTACTATCAATGACGATGGCTACATCAACAACCAAGGCATCGGCCAAGAAGCCCCGTTGGGCAGCGGCCTTTTGATTCTGCTGGGCGCTGGCCTCGGCTATGTTGCACTTAAAAAGAAGGAGGACTAAGCCATGAGAAGAATGACCTATTTTGTGATGGCATTGGCTTTGGTCTTTGGCCTTACGCAGTGCAAAAAAGAGCAACCTGCTTCCCAAAACGAACCTGATGGCGTATACATCACCCTCACCTTGGATGGTGGCAACAGCAATTCAAGGGTAAATGTTGACCCGACTGGTGACAACGGACAGTATAACTATGCCCCCGTTGTGTTTGAGGAAGGCGACGTGATTTATGTAGGCTACGGCGGCAGTTATGTTGGCCAGTTGACCTGTCAAAGCGACAACACTACATTCAGCGGTAACATTAATGTCACTGAAGAACAGGCAACCCAACCTTTGGATTTATACTTCCTCGGTGGAACACGTTTCGCTAACCCGGCAATTGATGGTAATACAGCCACATTGTCGATTACTGACCAAACCGCTTCATATCCCGTGATTTCATACGCACGCTCAACATATAAAAACGGTTCGCATCATGCCATGCTGAAGAACAAATGTTCCATCATGAAGTTTGATGTGACTACGCCTTCCGAGGCAGCCATATGCATTACGGGTATGAATAATAAGGTGACCGTTGATTTCACCAACCCGACTGGCGCCGACAATGGCTTCAGCTACGACCAAGTTGAGGGTGGTTTGATTAAGATGCCAGGTCAGGCTGGCAGCGGCGAGAAGACTTATTGGGCCATCGTCCTGCCACAAGACGAATTGGAAGCAGGCCCATACGGCACGGCCTACAGCGAAGACCACAGCTATACCGGCCAACGCCCCGCATTGTCGGCCATTGGGCTTAACGAGTATCACTCCGAAAGTGTCGCCATGACTGTGAACAACACCGTGATTTGGGACAACTCTGTCATCAGCGGTATCGATATCCATTCCTACGATGGACAACCGGTAACCATGGACGGCATATCTGTGAGAGGGGAAGGGGAGCCTATTGCCGAATTTAATTGGAGCAGTATAACACTTGACGGTGGCCGTCTCATTTTCTCCGCCCCCAGCGGGTATGGCTTCACGAGGATTGAAATCGCCAGCAATGATGAAATATATGGTGACCCCGATGGTTGGAATATAGAAAGCGTAGAGGAATGGTGGGATCAAACGTTTTTATTGGTATGGAGCGACGACACGCCGGCTTCAACAGTAACGCTGCCTGCATATGTTCATATCAACGTTTCTGGGATTACATTCACTTTGGGAAAAGTCGCCGCGCCTACGCCACCCACTCCTACTCCACCGACGGAAGGTGTTGGCAGTTTGATTTACGACAACGATAATTACCCCATTGCCATGGTTGCCTATGTGGGCGAAGATTATACCTTGGCCATCAGACTTTATGACTGGGTGACTATGTATGATCCGGAATCTGAACCCATAACCAACTTTTCTTGGGGTGATGCGAATTCTATGATTCAAAGTTACAATAATCATACAGGTGAAGCATGGCGTCTGCCCACCGAGGCAGAGTGGACAAAAATGTTTCTTGCTTGCGGATGCAGCTTTGATGAATGGTCAGAAAGATGGAATTGCGATGAGTTAATGACAAAGTTAAATATTGCTGGCGGTGAGCCTTTGTATAAGGATTTGGATAATGATTATATACATTTTTATTATTGGACAGGTACGGAAGGCGATTTTTCATCTTTGGCAAAGGCAGTAGATTTCCATAAAAGTGACGGGCATAAAATAGCAAGTTTTGTGAATCAAAGCACATGGGATGAATACCTTGTCCGCCCCGTTATCCAAATTGGAGGCACAGCACCAGTAACCCCTGACGTGACATGGAATACTGCCTACAACTTTAATTGTAATTCACCTTATGAAAATGGTGGCATTACAGCAACGCTCACTGCTGGCACTGGAAACGGTAAGGCTACTTGGAATTCCCAACGTGGTTTGGAGTTAAAGAGTGGAGTGGATTATTATGATACGTACTATCCTTCTACATTAACCTTCTCTTACAATTCTGGTAATATAACGAAGATTGAGATTACATACGACAATAATTATACTGGTTTAATCCCTTCTGGCTGGAGTGATGACGGGTCTAAACTTACATGGAACGGTACCGCTTCATCTGTAACAATAATGTCCCCTGATAACACTGATCAACAATGGATTTGGCTTAATATTAGAAAGGTCGAGTTCTACGTGGAATAAAACGAAAAATGACATAACCCCAATCTGTAAAAAGACGATACGACAGGCGGCCTTCGTTTTTGAGGGTCGCCTGTTTTTTTATCCATCACGTTTTCAGTAATATATCCGACAGCAAACGACAACAAACGACTACTGTCGACAACAAACGTTTAATCAACGGATAATTCTTGACAAGGGTTGTTACTTTGCAGGGTAAAACTAAACCCCATAAAAGTATGACAGACAAAAGATGTTTGGCATTCCAAACTCTGTACAAGCGAGCAATAAAAAACCCCTCTGACGAGGGGTTATAGGTGTTATCGCGGAGGGTGCATCCTTTTGGCCGCCCCTTTACGTCTTGATAATCAATTCATTTTTCATTCCGTTTCCGCGACCAACTGCCTGCAAAATTACAACTTTTTCCGCAACCCGCAAGGGGTGGAAGGAAAAATGTTGGGGTGTCGGTGGAAATGATTATTTTTGCGGCTCGAATCAAAAAACATGGGCGACTTCATAACATACGAAAACTTAGTCCGCTTCGTGCGATAAACAGAATCATTTGACGATATAACCCACAAACCCCAAGGGCGGCCATCATCCGATGGTCGCCTTTTTATTTGTGTGATTTCATCTGCGACAGCACCAATCCCACCACGACCACCAGAATGCCGACAATCTTATTCATCGTCAAGGCTTCGATGGCGAGGAGATAACTGAAGATGGCCGTGAAGACGGGAATCAGGTTGGAATAGACATTGGCTTTTGAGGCGCCCAGCTTGCTGAAAGCGAATGCCCATAGGGCGTAGGCTCCGGCACTGCATAAGATGCCTAAACATACCAAAGGAACGATGTAAGCACCCACGTTGGCGAAGTTTGAAGGCTCGTAGCGCTCCATAATGAAGACCATGGGAATGAAGTAGATCATTCCAACGATGTTCTGCATCCAAGTGATGGTCAAAGGCTTATAGAGTTTGGTAAGTCGTATCAAAGCGATGGAATAGCCTACTGCTACAATCACTGACCCGCAAAGGAACAGGATGCCTTTGGGTGAGGCTGTGAGTTCGAGGTTCTTGTTGAGCAGCATAACAATGACGCCGACAAAGGAGATGATGAAGCCTACGATATTCATAGGGGTGAGCCGCTCCTTGAGGAAAATGCGTGCCGCGATAGGTGTCACTAAGGGTATTAGGGCGATAATGCCGGCCCCGATGACGGGGGAGGAATTCTTCAGTCCATAGCCCTCAAAAATGAAGTAGAGGAAAGGCTCAAATAGAGCTGCTATGGCGAACAGGCTGAGGTGTTTCCGCTGTATTTTCTCGTTGAGACGGAAAACAAACAGGATGGTTGTCAGGAAGATGGTTGCAATTACAAGACGTAGGAAGATGGTCGCCGTGGGGTTGAGGCTTTGGTAGACCTGTGTCGACCATACAAACGACATGCCCCAGAAAACCATGGCGACTACACCAGCCAGATGAACGATGAAACCTCTGTTTTTCATGGCGCAAAAATACAAAATCTGCCAAAATTTCCGACCTTTGCCCGCGGAATGATTCTTGAACGACCTCGTAATCATGGATAACAAAGCGGAAAGACGGAAGTTTTTGGGTAGCCTCATCGTACCCTTGCTCATCGTGGCGGTCATGTGGGTGGTGAAGATTATTGAGGTGTCGTATGGCGTCAGCTTCAGCCGTTACGGTGTCGCGCCGCGTTCCTTGCATGGTCTCGTCGGCATCCTGACCTTGCCTTTTTTACATGCCAATTGGGAGCACCTGCTTTCCAATACCGTCCCCATCTTGGTTTTGGGAACGGCTTTGTATTATTGTTATCCCACGCTTGCCAACCGCGTGCTGCTCATCACTTATCTCGCCAGCGGTCTGTTTACTTGGTGCATCGGCCAGCCGGAATCGACGCACATCGGGGCGAGCGCACTCGTCTATGGACTCAACCTCTTCCTCATCGCGAGCGGGTTCATCCGCGGCAACCGTTTGCTCATTGTCATCTCTTTAATCATGGTGTTCCTTTATGGCGGTTTCATCTGGGACATGATTCCCTCGTTGGCCATACCGCAAAAAATCTCCTGGGAAGGTCATCTCAGCGGAGCCATCATAGGTATGTTGTTGGCCGTGTTCCTGCGTAATGAAGGCCCGCAGAAAGAGGTGTATCATTGGGACGAGGATGATGAGGATTCTTCAGATGATGATGAAAATGATGGGAATCCCTATTGGGATGTGCCTACGCCAAGCGACGACGAACTCACCGTGCGCTACCGATTCAGGCATTAATGGCTTTCTGCTGCAAAAGACTCAATTAGTTACAACCATTTCCGTTCTGCGATTCAAGGCACGATGCTCGTCGGTGTCATTGGGCGTCAAGGGTTTTGTGGCTCCATAACCTTTGGCTGTGAGGCGGTTTTCATCGATGCCGTTGGCAATCAATGCTTTCCGGACGGATTCGGCACGATCGGAGGAAAGTTTTAGGTTATAGCTCTCGCTGCCCACATTATCCGTGTGTCCGGCCAGTTCCACCTTTAGGTCGGGATTGCGCTTGAGAAACTCAGTCAGTATTTGTATGCCCGATTCTGAATCGGCTGTCAGAGCCGAGCTGTTGAACTCGAATTGTATGTTTTGCAACACCACGGCATCGCCTGGAGCAAGTTCCACCACGTCGACGGTGGCGAGGTAGTTGGCTGAGTCGGGGCGGATTTCTTCGGGCAATTCAAAGGTGTAGATGTCATAGCCGCCCATGCCGCCCTCACGTTGCGAGGAGATAAAAGCGGTCTTGCCGTCGGCGTCCACGAAAAAGTTGATTTCGTCGCCGCTCGTGTTGATGGGGAAGCCCAAATTGACAGGCTTTTGCCATTGTCCGTCCTCGCCACGACGGCTCATGAAGAGGTCGAAACCGCCCATGCCGATGTGCTTGTCAGACGAGAAATAAAGCGTGCGCCCGTCGGGATGCAGGAAAGGAGCCATCTCGGTGCCTTTCGTGTTGATGGGCTCGCCCACATTCTGCGGCTCGCCCCAAGTGCCGTCGGCGTTGCGTTTGGCGCAATAGATGTCGGCTTGACCTGAGCGGCGCGAGACGAAGTAGAGCTCTTTGCCGTCGCTGCTCACACAAGGTTGCGACTCCCAGCTCCTCGTATTGATGCCTTCCGACAACCGTTTTGGCATAGCCCATCGTCCGTCTTTCCATTCCGACACGTAAAGGTCGCAGCTGCTGTCGCGGCTCCAGCCGCAACCCGTCAGATAGAGTTTTTTGCCGTCGGCGGAGATGAAGGCCGCGCCTGGGTCGACATTCTCGGGAAAATCAGAGAAAGCAAGCTGTTGAGGCTCAGACCATTGCTCGTCATTCTGTTGCGAGACAAAAAGGAAATCCTTTTGAAAGCCGTTGCCTACGGGCATTTTGCGTGTAAACAACAGTTGCGAGCCGTCAAACGCCAGCATGTTCACATATTCGTCATCGTTGGTGTTGACAGCCGCTCCAATGCTTTCAGGCTCGAAAGCGACAGGGTGGGTGAGGGCGTAGTCTCGGAAAGTGGCCAAGTCAAGCAGCTCAGCCACGGTGGCGTTGTTGGCCGCGTGATTGAAGTTTTTCGACTGGTACCAGCGCAACAAGGCGATTTCGCGTTTGTAAGCCCCTTGTTTGTCGTAAAGCCGCGCCAAGGTGATGGCTGCGGGCGGAAAGGCCATGGAATCGGAAGCCAAAGCCTTCTCGTAGCCCAGTATCGCAAGATCAGAGTCTTGTGTCTCCATCCCGATTTCGCCTTCCAAGAGCCAGGCTTCTGCGTAGTCGGGGTCTTCGATGACGGCTTTAAGCGCCTGCTGATGCGCTTTCTTGTAGTCGCGTTTCATAAAGGCCTCTTCTGCCGCCTCGTAGGCCTTCACTGCCTTTTTGGGATGTTGGGCAAAAGCCGAGGAAGCCAGGGCGAAAAACAATACTATGAGGACAAATCGCTTCATAATGATGCAAAACTAAGCAAAAATCTTGGATTAGGGGCAACGAAAAACGGGATTGCCTTGAAAAAGCAATCCCGCAATTACAAAATCCATGAAAAAATTATTTCGGATAGACCTCGCCCTTGGCTGCCTTCAAGGTGTTTTGCAACAGCGAGACGATGGTCATGGGGCCAACACCACCCGGGACGGGCGTGATTTTGGAAGCCACTTTGTAGACTTCGTCGTAATCCACATCGCCCAAGATCTTGTAACCTTTCGGGCTGGTCGGGTCGTCAATGCGGTGGATGCCCACGTCGATGACCACGGCACCGGGTTTCACCATGTCAGCGGTCACAAAGCCCTGCTTGCCGATGGCGGCCACGAGGATGTCGGCATTGCGGCAAATCTCAGGCAAATTCTTTGTGCGGCTGTGGCAAAGCGTAACGGTCGAGTCGATGCCCTTGCGCGACATGAGGATGGCCATGGGCGTGCCTACGATGTTGGAGCGACCCAACACCACCACGTTCTTGCCAACGGTCTCGATGCCAGAGCGTTTGATGAGTTCCATGATGCCATTGGGCGTGGCAGGGATGTAGCAGGGATGACCCAGCTGCATGCGTCCCGCGTTGATGCTGGTAAAGCCGTCCACGTCCTTCTGGGGTTTGATGGCGTTGATGACCTTGTTTTCGTCGATGTGTTTGGGCAAGGGCAATTGGATGATGTAGCCATCAATCTCAGGGTCGTTGTTGAGGAATTCGACCATATCGAGCATCTCTTTCTCAGTGGTGGTTACGGGCAGACGATACACCGAGGAGGTCATACCCACCGAGTGGCAGGCCTTTTCTTTCGAGGCCACGTAGGTTTTGCTGGCACCGTCCTCGCCCACAATGACCGCTGCCAAATGTGGGGCAGCAATGCCTTTGTCAATCATTTCCGCGACTTCGGCCGCGATTTCTTTTTTAATCTGTTCGGAAATAAGCTTTCCGTCTATTATCTTGTTATCCATAGTGTTGGTGTTTATCTTCTTCTCATTGCATTAGCCGCACGCATCAGCTTCTTACCACCGCCAGTGGTCATCATGCGCATCATCTTGGAGGTTTCCTCAAACTGCTTCACGAGACGGTTGACTTCGACAATCGAGGTGCCGCTGCCGTCGGCGATGCGCTTACGGCGCGTACCGTTGAGCAACTTCGGGTTTTCGCGTTCGGCGGGCGTCATCGAATAGATGATGGCCTCGATGCTCTTGAAAGCGTCGTCATCAATCTCTTCGCCCTTCATGGCTTTGTCCATGCCAGGAATCATGCTGGCGAGGTCTTTCAGGTTACCCATCTTCTTGATTTGCTGGATCTGTTTCAGGAAGTCGTTGTAGTTGAACTCGTTCTTGGCGAGTTTCTTCTGCAGCTTGCGGGCTTCCTCTTCGTCGAACTGTTCCTGAGCACGCTCCACGAGGGAGACGATGTCGCCCATGCCGAGGATACGGTCTGCCATGCGCTTGGGGTGGAACACATCCAAGGCATCCATTTTCTCGCCGATACCGACGAACTTGATAGGCTTCTCCACCACCGTGCGGATGGTGAGGGCCGCACCACCACGGGTGTCGCCGTCGAGCTTAGTCAGTACCACACCGTCAAAGTCTAAACGGTCGTTGAAGGCCTTCGCTGTGTTAACGGCATCCTGACCTGTCATTGCATCCACCACAAACAAGGTCTCATGCGGCTTCACGGCTTCCTTGATGTTGGCGATTTCGTTCATCATCTCCTCATCGACGGCCAGACGACCAGCGGTATCGATGATAACCACATTCTTGCCTTGACTTTTGGCGTGGTTGATGGCGTTTTGTGCGATTTGCACGGGATTCTTGTTGCCGTCTTCGCTATAGACTTCAACCTCAACTTGCTGGCCCAAGACCTTCAGCTGCTCGATGGCAGCGGGACGGTACACGTCGCCCGCCACCAGCAACACTTGCTTGCTGCGCTTGCGTTTCAGATAAGAGGCCAACTTGGCGGAGAAAGTGGTCTTACCGGAACCTTGCAGACCTGCGATGAGGATGATGCTCGGCTGACCTTTCAGGTTGATGTCGACAGCCTCGCCGCCCATCAGTTCGGCCAATTCGTCGTGGACGATCTTGACCATCATGTCGCCAGGCTTCACCGAGGTGAGAATCTCTTGGCCAAGGGCCTTCTCCTTGATGTTGTTGGTGACATCCTTGGCAATCTTATAGCTGACGTCGGCGTCCAACAGGGCGCGACGAATCTCCTTCATTGTGTCGGCAATATTGACTTCCGTGATAAAAGCCTGTCCTCTAAGGACTTTAAAAGAGCGTTCTAGTTTTTCGCTTAAACCTTCAAACATAATTCAAAAATTTGGGTGCAAAGGTAAGAATTATTGTTTAATTGTTGAAATGTTTAATTGTTGAATTGATAAAAACAACGAAGCCACGCTGTTTGGGCGCGGCTTCGGTTTTTAATCATCCAGTGTTAAATACACCATCAGCGTTTCAATATACCGCGTGGTCGAGGATAAGTTGTATTTCCAACTTTTCGTTTGAATTGATTGTAAAGGAATTGATGCCACCGTAGGCATCGCCTCCGCATGCATATAGTTCCCCGTCCTCTAATAAAAATATCGAGTATGAGCCAGGAGCGAGATTGATTTCGTAAAAGCCTTTGGAATCCGACGTGGTCTTGGCCACAAGCGGCTTGGGCATTGCGTCAATGGGATAATGAACGGAATAAAAACCGTCGAAGTCCGAAAGCATAGTGTATTCGTACACATACACATCACATGCGACGGGCCTCTCACCATGGTCAGCGGTTGAGCCAGGCATCCAGTCACCGTAACGTTCTATTACTGTGCCATACACGCCTTGCGTGATAGATGGTTCTTTTTTGCAGGCGGTCATCAAAGTGATGACACTCAATAACGCGAGGATAAAAACTGATTTTTTCATTTCGTTTTAGATTAAACTTTCACCGTTTTAAACCGCAAAAATACGGAATTATTTTGAACTTTGCACATAATAATCTACTTTTTTTGCAATTGTTGAACTATGGAAGCGGGAGGGGTTAATGTAGTATCAGAGTGGCAATGGCTGCGATCCCCGTTCTTTGGGGTGATGGTGTGATGAAAAAAATGTATACTAGAAATAGGAAAATCAGTATTTTTGCACGATTATTAATTCTTGGAATCATGATCAAAGAAAACCTTCAGAAAATCAAAGCGACATTGCCCGAGTCGGTGACTTTGGTGGCTGTCAGCAAGACCAAGCCCGTCAGCGATATACAAGAGGCTTACGATGCCGGCCATCGCGCTTTCGGGGAGAACTACCCCCAAGAGATGCGCGACAAGCACGAAGTGCTGCCACAAGACATCCAATGGCATTTCATAGGCCACCTGCAAACCAATAAAATTAAATACATCATCCCCTTTGTCACGCTGATCCACAGCATCGACTCGGCCAACCTGCTCGAAGCCGTCAACAAAGAAGCCAAGAAGCATGACCGCGTTGTCGACTGCCTGTTGCAGTTCCACATCGCGATGGAAGAAACCAAATTCGGCCTCGACATGGACGAAGCGCGCCAGCTGCTTGATTCAGAGGCCTTCAAGGCAATGGAAAACGTTCGCATCTGCGGCGTGATGGGCATGGCCACTTTCACCAATGATGAAGTTGAAGTCCGCAAGGAGTTCAAGCATCTGAAAGACATTTTTGACACTTTGAAGACCGACTATTTCGCTGACCAGCCGCAGTTCAAGGAGATTTCGATGGGCATGTCGGAAGACTATCCGATTGCCGTCGAGGAAGGGGCGACGATGGTGCGGGTTGGTAGTAAGATTTTTGGCGCTAGAAACTACAATATCTAATGGAATCCTTAATACCTATATTATTACTTGCAGCAGGTTTTGTGGCTCTTATCTTAGGCGCGAACTGGCTCGTCAACGGTGCCACCAGCGTGGGCGTGCGTGCCAAGCTGTCGCCGCTCATCATCGGCTTGACCATCGTGGCCTTCGGCACCTCGTTGCCAGAGATGATCGTCAACGTGTTTTCGTGCGCGAAAGGCAGCCCTGGCTTGGCCATCGGTAACATCATCGGGAGCAACACAATGAACATCCTGCTTATCCTTGGCGTGAGTGCTCTCGTGTGGCCCATCGACGTGAGCCGCGTCTCCGTCCGCCGCGACATCCCCGTGGGCTTCGTCGCCACGCTCGCCATCACCTTGATGGCCAACTTTTTTTTCACAGAACAGGCACACACCATCAACTGGATTGAGGGCATCGTCCTGCTCATGATGGGCGTGGGCTATTTGTTGCTGACCATCTTGAAGAAGGACCCGCAAGAAGAGAGCGAAGAGACACAACAAGTCATGCCATGGGGCAAGACTATCCTTTCGCTGCTGTTCGGTATTGGCGGGTTGTACCTCGGCGGTGAACTTGTCTCAAGCAACGCACAGATTTTGGCCCGCAACTGGGGCATGAGCGAGAGTACCATCGGCCTGACGGTTGTTGCCACAGCCACTTCGCTTCCCGAACTCATCACTTCCATTGTTGCTGCGTTAAAGAAGAACTCGGCCATCGCCATAGGCAATGTGCTAGGTTCAAACATATTGAATATCTTCATGGTGTTGGGCATCAGCGCACTCATCACCCCATTGCCGTTTGAACCTATGATGAACAAGCAACTCCTCATCTTGTTTGGAGCCAACGCTTTGATGCTTTTGTTCGTCTTCACGGGCAAAGGGCGCAAGATTTCCCGTTGGGAAGGCGCCTTGCTGACGTTGGGCTATGTCGGTTTCATGTGGTTTTCGTTGGCCATGCAATAAAAAATGTAGAGACGCGCCATGGCACGTCTCTACATTTATGATTCATTTTCATGTTTTTATCAATCATCAGCCAGCTGGAAGGCCTTCTTCACAGCCTCGTAGCTACTGTAGTCCACATCGCTGCGGTTGCTGTAGACCGTGGCTTCGATGGCCACAATCTTGAAATCGTGGGTGTCGGGGCGCATGCCGTCGAAGAAATCGCTCTCCGTCCAGTAGAGACGCACGCCGCCGTCGTTCAAGGTGGCTACTTCGATGGATGCAGCGCAGTTGATAACTTCCTGTGTGCCATCATCGTATGTGATCATGTCTTGATAGTAATAGGTCAACGGCACTTGGTTCCATGAGCCATTTACATCCATGTAGACGAGGACGGCGCCATGGTTGAAAACATTGTTGTTGATGGCAGGATAGTCGATTTCAACCATCCATTGACAGTTATGGTTAGACCATTCCCAGTCATTGGAGTAGACGGTCACCGTCGATGAAGCCACGTTGGCGTTGCCGTCTTGTCCGGCAGGACCTTGTGGGCCGCGGCAGGAAGCCATAAAAGCGACGGCTAAAATCGTCATGCAGATTACACTTAACTTTTTCATTTTGATAGGTTTTTAATTATTAGAATTGATTTTGTTTTCTATTTTACGCTGCAAAACTACAAAAATCCTGCCAAAAAACAAACCGTTTGAGAAAAATCCGGACATGGTCGCGGTGGATTCAGTTGACCACAACAAACTTTCGGGCTTTATCACCTATTCTCAGGACATAGACGCCCGATGGCAAATGGATGGGTATCGTGACCTCTGTCTCTTCCGTGCCGAAAGCGCAGCTCTGGCTGTAATATAGCCTTCCGGTAAGGTCGAAGATTTGGATGTCAGTCAAGGCAATCTTGTCGAGTTTCATCTGGATGTGTATCTCGGTCTGGGCCGGCGAGGGATATAGGGCTTCGACCGTAAGGCGATAGTCGTCGTGGAGGAAATAATCGTGCATTTGCGCCTCGACAAAGCCTTTCCTTTCCGACAAAAACTCATCAATGCCTCTCATGTGGCGTTCCCATATCGGGACACTTTCCGGAATGTTGAAACGTGCCGCTTGGTTGGGGATCTCTCCTTCGAGTGCCTCGAAAATCTGATCATGGAATCGGCCTGTCGTTTCGTAGGCAAATGACGTATGTAACAACAAGTTGAAACGGTTGATGAACTTCACCTTGAAGGTCTCGTTTTCCAACAGCTTCCTGAGAAACAAGGTCGACCTCGAGCTTGCCGGATATCCACTTGGGCCATCATAGGTGGCATTGGCGAAGGCGTCGAAGTCCTTCTGTATTAGACATATGTCGCCGTCGAAGAAGATCCAACGCCACTTGCCGTCGCCTTCCTGCCAGCAGCGCATGTTGTTGGCAGGCCAGTCATAGTTGGCGGTGAAGATTTCAAGTATCTGATAATCAATAAAGTTGTCAATATCGATATGGTTTTCCACGTAGGCGTAGGCCTCGGGCTCGGCGAGGTCGTGGTTGGCAATGTAGTCGTAAAGCGCGAGGAAACTGCTGTTGCTTCCCGCTTCGCAGTTCCCGCGCCAACCTTCGATGAGGTTGATGTCGTCAATGTCAACGTGGCAATGGGTTTCTAGATAGCGTTCGTCGGGTCTTTCATGGATGTAATAGATGCCCCAGTATTCTCCGTTGAGATAAAGCGCAATGGGTCGCGAGGCCAAGGTTTCCAGATTCAGCGGGGCTGCGATTTGGTTGCTGATATGGTTGTTCACGCCCGCCACAAACCAAGTGGCGATAAAAGGCTTGAGTACCAAGTGTTTGAAGCTGGTGTCGGCGATGGATTCGAAGAATCTGTGTTTGAACTTTTTCTTGCCGTACTCCTCGCGGGCATAGAGTTTTACGCATTTTTGCGGAATCTTGCGCCCGTTGCCTCCATGCGTCCTCAAGCCTGCTTGTTGGTTGACGCCCGTGTTGTCCAACTCATAAAACTCGAAGTTCGTCGGTCTTTCCCATTCTCTTCCTGACAGATAGTAATTGCCGGTCTCGCCTGGATTTGCTGGGTCAAACGAGGCTCCAGGAACGAAGATACCGAGCTCATAATCAAACAAATCCAACGAGTCGGAGCAGATGGATACCACAGGCAACCCGTGTGTGTCGCAACCCATCGATTTGATGAAATAGGACTGCGTCGTCACTTGGCCTACACGGTTTCCGGCATCATCGAAAGCCGCCGCGCGGATGACGATGCACTTTTTGACCGATTCGGGCTGAAACCAAAGGTCGTCGGGGCAGTTCTGGATAGTGTAGATGTCGGAGCGTGAATATAGGTTTTCGTTCAACAGCAGCGGCGCCTGATAGACTGGATCGTCGGCTGTCGGCCTGTTGCCGTTGGTCGTATAATGAATGACCTTGTCGTGCTGGTTGCACGACAAGGTCAGTTCAAAAGGCTCTTTGTAAAATCCACCCTTGGTGGAGAAGGACACCTCTTGAGCGCTTGCCGAAGCAAGGCATAGTAACAGGATTGCCGTTACGAGGTGACTCAAGCGCATCATGGCAGGAACGGCATCTTAACCACGACAGCCTTGATGAGCTTGTTGCGGATCTTGATGAAGATTTCGGTGTCCTTCTTGCTGAAGGCCTTCTGTACCAAGGCGGTACCGATGTTCTTGCCAGTCGAGGGCGACGGGCTGCCCGAGCGCACCATGCCGATGACATTGCCTTCGGCATCGCACACCTCGTAGCCGTTACGCGGGATGCCACGATCAATCATCTCGAAGCCGACGATCTTCTGGCTCACGCCATTGGCCTTCTGTGTAGCAAAGATTTCGCGGTTGAGGAAGTCGTTGCCATCCACGAACTTGGTGATCCAGCCGAGACCAGCCTCAATGGGGCTGATGGTGTCGTCTATTTCGTGACCGTAGAGGCAGAAGCCCTTCTCGAGACGGAGGGTGTCGCGGCAGCCCAGACCTGCGGGCATGATGCCGAACTCCTTGCCAGCCTCAAAGACGGCGTCCCAAACCTGCTTGGCGTAGGCGACGGGGATGTAGATCTCGCAGCCACCCGAGCCGGTGTAACCCGTGGTCGAGAAGATGATGTTGTCGACACCGGCGAAGTTGATGATCTGGAAGGTATAGTATTCCATATCCACCACATTGGCCTTGGTGAGTTTCTGCATGGCTTTCAGGGCGTTGGGGCCTTGCACGGCCAGCTGAGCCCATTCTTCGCTCTCGTTCTTGAAGTCTTCGCCGAGCTTCATGCCGAACTTTTCGGCAATCTGGCTCATCCAAGCCCAGTCCTTGTCGATATTGGCGGCGTTGGGCACCATGAAGTAGTGGTCATTGGCAATGCGGTAGACGAGCATGTCGTCCACGATGCCGCCCTTGCCGTTAGGCAGGCAGGTGTATTGCACCTTGCCGTCGCTCAAAGCGGCCACGTCGTTGACAGTGCAGTATTGCATGAATTGCTTGGCCATCGGGCCTTTGGCGCGGAACTCGCCCATGTGGCTCACGTCGAACACGCCGACGTTGTTGCGGACGTTGTTGTGCTCTTCGACGAGGCCGGTGTATTGGATCGGCATGTCGTAACCGGCGAATTCAGCCATCTTGGCGCCCAGGTCGTGATGGATCTGGTTGTAAGGGGTTTTCTTTAATTCGATGTTTTCCATTGTATTATGTTTGGTTTGATATAAAGATTATCTCCTAGTGTCATGCAGCCCTTTTTTGAAGCTGGGACCGAAGTGCAGTTTTGTGTATTTGAGGTCGTAGACTGTAACTATCTTGGCGGGGTCGGCGTTCATTTGGCGTTTCAGCGTGCAGCCGTTGGAGGGGTCGACCCAGTATTGGATGACGTTGCCGTCGGGGAAGTCGACGAAGAACTTCCAGCATTCGATGTCGAAGGGTTTATCGGAACCGCCGACCGTGAGTGTTTCGTTACCGACATAGTAGTTAGAGAGGTTGTCCTTTTCCACCTCGTTGGCAAAGGCATTGAGGATGGGGAAGCTCTCGGTGAGAGGTTCGAACTCCCAGTCGACGTCGTCGGTCCAGCCTTGGGCGTCGGGACGATAGTACCAGTTCTTACCCGTCTTGATGTTCCAGAAGCGGTCGATGCCTTGGCCATCATTGTAGGCCTCGTCGTCGCCGTGTTTCATGTAGGTTTCGTTGAACTTGCTGCCTATGTCGTTGATGGTGACGAAGTAATTATCGGTGGGCGGGGCGAACTTATAGGTGCCCGTGAAGGTTTTTGTAGCAGGTTTTACTGGCTTTTCGATGACGACGGGAACTTCATTCGGGTCGTAAACGATGAAGTTGGCCACAGCTTCGGTGTCGTTGTCTTGGCAAGTGGCGATGATGCTGCTGTTGCCGATTTTCTTGGCGATGACTTGGATTTTCTCGCCGAAGTGCAGCGGCTTGAAGTTGATGACTTTAGGCCCTTTGATGTTGTAGCCTATGGCGTCGCATTTCTCGAAAGGCTCCCAGACGACGGTGTCGCCGAGGGCCATTTTGAATTCGGTCTCGTTAGCTTCTTGGGCTATGGCAAGGCCGGCGAAGCAAAGAATCATAAGGGTAAACAGTATCTTTTTCATATCGATTTGAGTTAAATAGGTCGCAAAAATACAAAATATCTGTTTTCCGTGAATCATCAATGTGGAAATAGTTGTTCAAAAGCCTCGCGCATCTTGTTTTCGTCTCGGATGATTATCCGTAATTCTTCTAACCGCGCCGCGTTGTCGGATTCGGGAATCCATAGCTTGAGATAACCCGTGTCAGAGTATTTCTCCATCAGATGTTCGCGAAAACGCTGGTATTGCTGTTCCTTGTTGTAGTTGGGGAAATGGTCTTGGGTGAACTGTATGGTGCGACGTATGACTTTTTCGGGCGAGATGAGGCGGTCGGCTTCAGCCACGATTTTGCCGTAGATGCTGCGAGGCTCGTGACCCGATGAGGCTCGGTGGTCTTCGGCAGCTTGGGCCATGGTCTCGATTTGGGTTTCATCGAACCATTCGCGTAGTTTCATGTCTTCTCGGATGATGCGTCCCGAGACGAGATGATGCGTGTCGCGGCCCTCGCAGAGGCCCGTGTCGTGGTAGGCGGCTATGGCGTAGACCATGTTTTCGTCTAAGTCATAGTGCTGGGCTAAGGCCAAGCTGCGTTCTATAACTTCCTCGGCGTGGTTGCGTTGATGTGCCGCATCGAAAAAAGCGTAGCGGGGCAAAATGCCCCGCTGGATATAAGTGACTAGAGATTTGCTTAGCTTATTCATCACTCTGGATTGCTTCGTTCCTCGCAATGACGTTTACCATCCGCCGCCGCCTCCTGCACTCACTGTGGTGACCATGGAGTTGACGTTGACAGTGGTCTGGTTGCCGCCTGAATAGGTGACGTTGCCCGTGTAGTAGCCGTTCCAGTTGGTGCCGCCGCTGATGGTGCCGCCGTATTTGACAGTGTAGCTCTGGCCGGTCTGGAGTTGCGGGTCGGTGAAGAGCATGACCATGCTGTTGCCACCGCCACCACCTCCGGTGAAGGTTGGACATTGGTAAGTGCAAATCACGGTGCCGTCCGATTTCAGAATTTGTATAGCGTAGCCCTGCTGTGTGTTGATCTTCAGTGAGGGCTGGGTGCAGACGTTTTGTGTGGGATTGCTAGTGCCACCTCCTGTGCCGATGCTGGTGCTACCCGTAATCTTGAATTGGTTGTTGTCGCAGTCGAAGCCTTCCTCGGGCGAGCGGGCGCCGTTGGAGATGTTGAGGCCACCGTTCAAGAACATGTTGCCGTTGGAGTCGGTGCCGTCGTTGGCATCGCTGTGGGCATAATAGATGCCGCCGTTGATGGTGAGGTTTTGTGCCGCGTTGACGGCGTCGTCCTTCACAGAATAGGCCTCAATGATGCCACCGTTGATGGTCAGCGTGGCTTTGCTCTCGATGCATTCACCGCCTTCATTTTGCGATTGTGTGCAGTTGACGGTGATGTTGCCGCTATTGATGGTCAAGTTGCCTTGCGCCTTGATGCCCTTCGGGTTGGCATAGTCGCCGCCTTGGCCAGGTCCGGGAGGCCAACCGCCGCCGCCACCGCCGGAAGAGACGGTGATGCGTTCGCCCGATGTGGTGACGTTGAGGACGAGGTCATCGTTGTCGGCATTGGGTACGCCTATCGTCAGGGTGGCGTCATTGCTCGTCGTGCCGACCTTGATGCCCTTACCGCCCGTACCCGAGCTGCTGAGGGTGAGGTTGCCCGAGAGGATGCTCATGTTGCTGTTGGAGCGCAGGCAACAAGAGGTGTAGGCGTCTTTGGTCGAGCCGCTGACGGTGTACGAGGCTCCGTTGCCTTGCGTGGTGATGTTGAACGTCCCGCCGTCGATGGTCATGGCGCCGTCGGCGCTGATGGCCTTGCCGCCGTGGTTGGAGGTGGGCAGGGTGATAGTGAAGTTGCCGCCCGTAATGTTGATGTCGGTGTCGCACTTGATGGCGGTGCAGTAGGCGGGCTCGTTCTGGTTGTTCACCACCTGCATGACGGTGCTGCCCGACGCGGTGATGTTGATGGTGCCGCCTGTGATGCTGATGTCGTTGTCGGCCTTGATGCCTTTCGACATGTCGCCGGAGTGCTCAATGGTGAGCTGACCGCCGTGGATGTTGACGGTGCTGTCGGCCTTGATGCCCTTGCTGTCCTCGCCGCTGGCGTTGAGGGTGAGGGTGCCGTTGCTCATGGTGAAAATGCCCGACACCTTGATGCATCTTTGGGCCTCCGCTGTTGTATGGATGGAGAGGTCGCCGTTTTGGATGGTCACGTTGCCGGAGATGTCCAAACCATCTGAACCTGGCGAGACAATGTTGAGTGTGCCGCCGTTCCATGTCAAGTTGCCGCCGCAGTGGATGCCGTCGCTGTCGGTTTCGACAATGCGGATGGCACCTGAAAGGACGGTCATTGAGCCATCTACCGCGATGCCATGCTTGGCGTTGCCCGTCACACGCATCAAACCTGTGCCGTTCACCGTGAGGTTGCCTGCTGCATAGAGGGTTGCATTGAGGCTGCTGTTGGCGTTGTCGGCAAGGTCTGAATCGCCTCTCAAGGTCAGCGCTGCACCGACATTGGAGGCCAAATTGATGGCAGCCGTGCTGCCGCTGGTCAGCGATAACGAACTGAGAACTAAATAGAATGAAGAAGTGCTGTATATCGTCAAGGAACCATTGGCTGAGCTGCCTGATACGACGTAAGGCACGTTGGCCATGGTGGCGTTTACCGTGACGTTGGCGCTGTTGGTGCTCACCGTCACGCCGTCGTTAGCGAACGGGTTGACGACAATCACGCTTGAGCCGCTGTAGGTGATGTAGACCGTGTCACCCACAGGTGGCGCCGACTGTTTTACGAAGGTGATGCTGTCGAAAGATGAGATGGGGAAGGTGGTGGTTCCAAACTCATTGTTAATGAGTATATTGGCAGGGTGTTGACCTTGGAAACGGATGTCGTTGATGGCGTTTACGTCGTCGTCGTACACCACCGCGCCGTTATTGTGCAGGTTGATGTGGTAGTTTTGCGCGTTGAGGCCCAGACAAGCCAGCAGAAGGGCCATAATTAATAAGGTCTTTCTCATAGCTTGATCATTTTAAGGGTTTGGCTTCCGGTTTTGACAAGGTAAAGCCCGATGGGGAGGTCGGAGATGTCGACGCATTGCCCTTCGACGGCTTCCAACGACTTCATCAATCGGCCGTCAAGGGTATAGATGTGAAGGGTCTCTTTGCCGTTGAGGTTGCGCAGCACGAAGGCGTCGTGAACGGGGTTGGGAGAGATACAGAGAGAGGTCGCATTCCCTTCGGTTACGTTTTCCGTCTCGGTGCAAGTGATTTTGCGGATGTCGGCAAGGTTGTATCTGTGCGCTTTTGCATTGATGACAAATTCGACGACTAGAGTCTCGTTGTCTTCAAAATAGACGCGGTCGCTCTCCGTCATGTAATAGGTGTTCTCGGTGCCATCGTTCATGTGGATGGTCATCTGTGTGGATTGTGCAGAAAGATGGAATGCCAGTCCTAAAGCCAGGATGACAAGCAGCAGTCCGCGTTGGATTAATCGTTTCATTTTTTGAATTGAGTTTAATTATAAAGTGCAAAGATACATATTATAATTATGACATTTGCGTCTTTGAGGTTGATTTGGTCAAAAATTAATCTGAATTAATGCACTTTTTTTCGCGTTGCAAAGGTAAAAATTATTATTTTTGCAGCCCAATGAAAGACGAAAACAGGACATTTGTATATAAAATGTCGTTTCCCTTTGTATTTATTTTACTTGTATTCCTTGGTGGTTGCACCTTGGTATCGAAAATGGTACGTGGAAATGACGATTGGACCGACTGCGACGACACGAAGGTGCATGAGCTGCCCGCCGTGGATTATTGTGACGGCGTGTTCATGACGCAATGGGATTCCATCAAGTTTGACCTGCCCGACCCATCGAAGTATTGCATCAATCACACCTTGGCCGACAGCATCATCGACTATGCCATGAGGTTTATGCGTGTTCCGTATGTGCCTGCCGGACATGGTCCCGACAAGTTTGACTGTTCGGGCTTCACCCACTTCGTTTTCAGCCGTTTCGGCTATAACTTGAGTTATTACGCTCCCGATCAGTTGCTTAGTGGATACGTGATTCATAGACCGGAAGACCTGAAACGTGGCGATCTGGTGTTTTACGGCGGCAGAAAGAACAAAAGACAGATTGGCCATGTAGCCATCGTTGTGAACAATGATCCTGAAAATCATAGCTTTACTTTCATTCATGCTACCGTGCATCAGGGTGTGACCGTTTCCACCTCCACTGAAGCATACTATGTCCAGCGATACATCACGGCTTGTAGAGTATTACCCGATATTTGATATGAAAACCAGACTCTTCCTGTTTGTTCTTCTGGCTTTGGCTTTTCCTTTCGGCGCCATAGCCCAATTCGTGCATCCTTCCATTGGCAAGACGGTGAAGTCGGAAGACGGCACCTTCGCCATCACGCTGGTGGGGAAAAAACAGCAATATTCCATTGCCGAAAAAGACACGTGGGACACGGACGTCCGCTCGCCCAAGTCGGTCAACATCCATCCCAATGGGAAAAAGTTTTACGTCAATTCCTTGGAAGCCTGTAAGACGGTGGTTTACGAGGCCAACACCAACAATAAACTGAAGGTCATTCTCCATAAGTTCACCGAAGCGGACTCGGCTTTGTGGAGTAAACCCTCGGGATTGTTCGAGTTCACGCATTACAAGAAAAACCTCAATAATTTTATGGGGAAACCCGTCGAAAGCGCTTTCTCGCATGGCGGCCGTTATCTTTGGGTGCCGTATTACCGTCGCAGTTATGACATCAACGCCCAAGATCCTTCGGCGGTGGCCATCATCGACACGGAAAACGACAGTATTATCCGCTTGATGGAAACGGGTCCTCTGCCCAAGATGATCGCGGTTTCGCCCGACAACAGGTATGTCGCCATCACGCATTGGGGCAACAACACCGTGGGCATCATTAATATAATGAGCGACTCACCCGAAAAATGGCATTATGAGTCCTGCATCGAGGTAGGGAAGAAGCTGACACTGAATTTCAGCCTCACCACACCCGTCGACCGCGACATGAACAGTGGCTTGTGCCTGCGTGGAACGGTGTTCACCAAGGACAACCGCTACCTTTTGGTGGGATGCATGGGCGGCGGTGGAGGCATCGCCGTGATTGACGTGCCCAATGCAAAATATCTCGGCACTGTACATGGCATGATGACGAATTTGCGCCATCTGGTCATCCGTGGCGGTTATCTGTACCTGAGTATCAATAAGTTCGGTTACGTGCAACGCATCCCGTTGAAAGACTTCATGAGGGTCGCCACGCAGATGGAGAATAAGAAAGCCACCATTAATGGTTGGGAGAACTGTAAGGTCGGCTCTGGCACCAGAACGATTGAGATCACACCTAACGGACGTTATGTTGTTGCGGCTTGCAATTCGAGTAATTGCCTGTCCGTCGTTGACACACGGACGATGAAGACCATTGCCACCATCCCTGCCGATTCCTTCCCCGTCGGCCTCGACATTTCCAAAGACGGCAGGTATGTTTACACCACTTCCCAAGGTCATTCGGGGCATGGCGGCAACTGCGTCGACATCTATCGGTTGGATTATTGAATGTGGCAGATCTTGACCTTGGCCTCGGGGATTTCGTTTTCCGCCACGGTCATGAGGTCTTTGTCAAGAATCACGAAATCAGCGTCTTTCCCGACTTCTATACTGCCTTTTCGGTCTTCGAGGAAGCAGCCTTTGGCGACCCATATCGTGATGGAGCGCAAGGCTTGCTCACGAGTAAGGGCGTTCTCCATTTGGAAACCTTCAGTGGGTGTGCCATCCAAATGCTTTCGGGCCACAGCGGCATAGAAGGTGTAGATCGGGCTGATGTCCTCGATGGGGAAGTCGGTGCCGTTCACCACCAAGCCGTTCTGTTGTAGCAGGCGTTGATAGGCGTATGCGTTTTTGATGCGCTTACCGAGACGTTCGTCGGCCCAGTCCATGTCGGAGGTGCAGTGCGTGGTCTGGATGGAAGGGATGACGGACAACTCTCCGTAACGCTGGAAGTCGGCTTCGTTGACCACTTGGGAGTGCTCAATGCGCCAACGCAGGTCGTTTTTGTCTTTGAGGTATTCGGAGTAGATGTCGAGGATGTGATGCACGCCGCCGTCGCCGATGGCATGGCAGCAGACCTGATAGCCGGCATCGTATGCTTTTTGGCAGACATGGCGATAGAAGCCATCGCTTTCAACCATCAGACCCGTATTCGATGGGTCGTCGGAATAAGGCTCAAGCAGTTTGGCACCTCGTGAACCCAACGCGCCGTCGGCATAGATCTTCACGCTGCGGACGGTGAGCCTTTCCTTGTCGATGATACCTTGGCTCATGAAGTGGTCCATGGTCTCGTCGTCGGGGTTGACCATCGCGTTGACGTGCATCTTGAGCTGTCCGGCTTGTTGTAGACTGTCGATGAGTTCGATGGTGGCGATGTCCAATCCCGCATCGGTAACGCTGGTCAGACCGACGGCCATGCAGTTTTCCTCCGCCTTTAGGAAAGCTTGGACGCGTTGTGCAGTTTCCATCTTGGGCACCAACGCCTTTGCAGCATCGGCCAGGTTGTCCAGCAGCACGCCCGTACATTGCCCGTCTTTGACCATGGCCATGCCGCCGTCCATCTTGGTGTTCTCGTTAATCGCTGCTAAATCAAGCACTTCCTTCGAGACCAAAACGGCATGACCATCCACGCGGGTTAATAGGACTTTCTTGTTTGGAAAGGCTTCGGCCAATCGTGTGTTGTCGGGGAACTCGGCCCCTTCCCAGAGGTTTTGGTCCCAACCGCGACCCAGGAGCCATTCGGAAGGGTAGAGGCTGTCGTGTGTTTGGAGTCGTTCGATGACCTCGTCGAAGGAGCGGCAGCCTTTCAGGTCGGCCCAGCGGACGAGGTCCTCGCCATAACCTGTAAAGTGGCAGTGCCCGTCCATGAAGCCAGGATACACGGCATCGCCTTGAGCGTCGATGGTTTCCTCGGCAGTGTATTGGCTCAAGATGGTTTCGCTATCGCCGACGGCGACAAACTTCCCGTCTTTCACGGCAAAGGCTTGGGCTTTCGAGAAGTCATTGTCGACGGTATAAATGTTGGCGTTGTGGACGATGAGGTCGACAGGTGTTTTTTGGTTGCAGGAACTCATAAAGATCAGGATTAAAGCGAAGGACGCTATAAGTATTTGTTTTGCAGATGTTTTCATATTGTTTAGGTTTTTACAGCCATTCCACTTGGCCGCTTTTTAGTTCGTAGAACGCGGCGACGACCTTGGCTCCAACATGTTTGACGATTTCATCATCTTCAATTAATACAGCCATCCAACGGGCATGGCGTCGAGCATTGTCATCAATACAGTACTCAGTGCTGATAGAGGGGCGGATGCGTTTGACGATATCGGGAATATGTCCAGGCAAATCACCGCCTTGACAAGTCGCAGTGACAGCACCGCAGCTGGAATGGCCTAGAACAACTACCAATGGCGTTCCGAGATGCTCGACAGCATACTCGATGGAGCCGAGCACATCGTCATCCACCACATTGCCCGCATTGCGGATGACGAAAAGGTCGCCGAGTTTCTGGTCGAAGATGATTTCGGGTGCCACACGGCTGTCGGAGCAACAAAGCACCACAGCAAAGGGATGCTGGCCTTCGCACAAAGCCTTACGGTCTTCGGCGTAGGTGTCTTTTGGTAACAGGTTTCCCGTCACGAAACGTTCGTTGCCTGCTTTGAGGGACTGGAGGGCGGAAGAATAGTCGTTGTTTTTCATAGTTGTCGGTTTAGAATCTGAGAATATCCTCCTCCGAATCAGAGAAGGCATTGGCGCGTTCAAGTTGAAGTTTCAATGTCTCAAAATCAGTTGTTTGGAGCTGCGAACTGAACCTTTGGACTCGGCTTAATGCTCGTATTAATGCTGATGGGTCAGATTGTCGGGTCAGTTTGCGCAAGGCATCCAGATAGTCTGTCCGAAAAACGGTCGGGATGAGGATTTTACATTCGTTAGCATAAGTCAGTTCAGCATTCATCATGATACGCGAAACACGCCCATTTCCATCATCGAAGGGATGTATTTCACTGACCATGAACAACATGTAAACTGCTTTTGCGAAAGGAGAACGAAGTGCCATATAAAAATCAAATCCCTTTTTCAGAGTCCCTTTGACAAGTTCATAATCAACAAAATAACTATTACCAGCACGGTTGTTTTGCATCTTGAACAAGCCAGGATGTTTTTCTGGACGTGCCGACAGCAACATTCGATGTCGTGCTTGAAGCAAATCGATGAGTTCATCAGCAGTATTAGGGACGACAGACATCTCTCTCCGATTGGAAACTATGGCAAAAGTACCCAACATGTCATGCGAATCCTCGTTTCGTGCAGGCAAAGGCATGTTCGTCTCGATGATTTTTCGTGCGTCCTCAATGGTAAACTCCGTCCCTTCTATATAGTTCGAGAAATAGCTTTCAAAGAACGCAAAGTTACGGTAGGCTTCAATGGTCAGGCTCGTTTCAGGATAGGAAGGGAATACATCGGAGTTCAATGCGGTAAACAGCACTTGGAACAATTCGTAACGATGCGGGTCGTATGGCTCGCCAAATACTCTTGCCGTTGCCAGAGAAGAAGTGAGGATTTTTGAATCGCGGGTCGAAAGCAAGGCACCGATGATATTGTCTAGTTTGGCAAATTCCGCTTCCATGTTCAAGCGTTCCGACAGTATTCTTGCCTTGTCGCGTAAATCATTAATGGTCGCCTCACCGTTGACCCTAATGACTTTTTCCAAACGCTCTTCAACCTCAGTAATCGGCAGGCATTTCGTGTTCTCACCTTTTCGATACGAGGCTTTCATGTTCTCCAAAAACGCCCTTTCAGGACAAGCGATGAACAAACCGTTTACGAAAGGCGTGTCTTCCGCTTGTCCGCCCGTGCCTTCCAACAAATGCACCGTCAAACCGGGCAATTTGACCTTTTTAGTGTATTTGTAGGTCAGGAAAAAGTCGCCAGATGAAGTGGGTTTCATCTCAAAAGCGGAACGGTAGCCGACCACTGCGCCAGGGAAAAGTTTTCCGATAATAAGAAACAAGTTCCTCCTTACGATGTCTTCGTCCGATGCGTCCAAATTGGAAGTATAAACTTTAGGAGCCACACGCCTAATCTGTCCGTTTTTTGCTAAATCGGACAAATAATAGGAATAACTCTTATCGCCACTGGCAAATAAGACTTCTGGTAAAGCACCTTCCTTTTTTGGAAATTTTTCCATTTTCAAACTATTTTGCGGCAAATTTACGGAATTTTTTCCAAAAGTAATGGTGTATTGTCGAAAAATTTTCCATTTTCATGTGGTTTTTCTGAAAATTTTTCCATTTTCATAAAATCTCCCGCGCAATCCATGCACAAGCCTCGGCATCGGCTAAGGCGTTATGGTGGTTGATTAAATCGTAGCCGCAGGCCTCTGCCACGGTATGTAGCTGGTGGTTGGGCAACTGCTTCCCAAAGTGTTTGCGAGAGGCGCGACAGGTGCAGTAGAACTGATAGTCGGGATAATCCATTTGATAGCAGCGCATCACGGCCTTCAGGCAACCCTCATCAAAGGGGCTGTTGTGTGCCACAAGAGGCAAACCTTCGATAAGTGGCTCAATCTTTTGCCAGACGTATGGAAACACGGGCGCATCTTCGGTGTCGGCCTTGGTGATGCCGTGGACGAGCGTGTTCCAATACAGGTAATAGTTCGGCTCCGGCTGGATAAGCGAATAGAACGAGTCCACGAACTCGCCTTCACGAACAATGACTACGCCAACGCTGCACACACTGCTGCGTTCATTGTTGGCGGTCTCAAAGTCAATGGCGGCGAAAGAGTTCATAGGATGTCGCATTTAGACTGCAAAATTGATGATTTTTTTGAAACGAAAGGCCGTTTTTCCTATTTTTGCACCAATAACAACTTAAATACTACACCATGAGAATCTGTGTGATTGGTGGAGCCAATGCCGACATCGTTGCCACGAGCTTCAACGCTTTTGTGCCTGGTGATTCCAACCCTGGTTCGGTGCGTCTGACGGCCGGTGGGGTAGGGCGTAACATCGCCCATAACCTTGCGTTGTTGGGCGACGAGGTCGTCTTTCTGACCTTGTTCGGTGGCGATGACTTCGGTCTGTTCACCGCAGAGAGTTGCCGTAAAGTACACCTCGATATCAGCTTATGCGACTATGCCGCACCAGGCACACGCTCTTGCTTTTTGAGCATCAATGATTGTGATGGCGAGATGGTCGGCGGTGTAGCGGATATGGCTGCAGCCGATGGCATCACGCCTGAATGGCTGGCCGCAAAGATGGAGAAGTTGGGCAATGTCGATGTCTATGTGGCCGATGCCAACATCCCCGTCGAGACCTTGGCCTATCTCATTGATCATGTGGATAAGCCGCTCTATATTGATGCCGTTTCGGGTGCGAAGGCTGCCAAGATTAAAGAAGCCATGGCGATGTCTGTCAAAAAGCATTTCTTTACACTGAAATGCAATCAGATCGAAAGTGCCGTGCTCTCTGACTTGCAAGGTGTCGACAGGCGTTTCGTTAGCCTTGGAGCAGATGGGTTAGAGGTCGTTGAAGGCGACGCCAAGCGTCATTTTCCTGCTTTGCCTTGCCATGTGGTGAATGCCACAGGAGCCGGCGACGCGTTCATGGCTGGCATTATACATGCAGGCCCCGAAGTTACTATTGCAGAAGCCGCGCACATCGGCTTGCTCTGCGCAAAACATAACATCGAAAGTCCTGATACCGTAAACCAACACTGGACGCGAGACTGCGAGCCACGAGACGCGAGACATTGAACTTGTCCCGTGTCCCGCGTCCCGTAGTCCCGTGTCAAAAAATTGAAGTTGAATATAGAACCAAATAATATGAATAAATACCTTGACCTCTCGCCCGAAGTGGCTGAAGCTTTGCAAAACGGGAAGCCCGTCGTGGCTCTCGAATCGACCATCATATCTCACGGAATGCCCTATCCCCAGAATGTGGAGACGGCGTTGCGGGTGGAGCAGACCATCCGCGATGAAGGGGCAGTGCCTGCCACCATCGCCGTCATCGGAGGCCGTCTGAAGGCAGGCTTAACCCCATCGGAGATTGAATATCTGGGCAAGAAAGGCACCGCTGTCACCAAGGCCTCGCGCCGTGACCTGCCTGTGCTTGTGGCGCGCGGACAAGATGGCGCCACGACGGTGGCCACGACGATGATTATTGCTGCATTGGCGGGCATCCGCGTGTTTGCCACAGGTGGTGTGGGTGGCGTGCACCGTGGCGCAGAGACCACCATGGACATCTCTGCCGACTTGGAGGAGTTGGCTCGCACTCCCGTCATGGTCATCTGCGCCGGTGCCAAGTCGATTCTAGATTTAGGGCTCACTCTTGAGTATCTCGAGACTAAGGGTGTGCCGGTGATCGGCTATGGCACGGAGGAGTTGCCCGCCTTTTACACCCGCAAGAGTGGTTTCAAGGTGGATTACCGCCTCGACACTCCCGAGGAGGTGGCCAAGGCCTTCATCGCCAAGCAGGAGATGGGACTCGGTGGTGGCATGTTGGTCACCAACCCCATCCCAGAGGAATATTCCATGGATGCCGACCGCATCAACGCCGCCATCGATGAGGCCGTGGCAGATGCCAAGAGGTTGGGCATTCACGGCAAAGAGACGACGCCCTATCTGTTGGCGCGCATCAAAGACCTCACGGGTGGCGACAGTCTCGCTTCGAATATCCAGCTGGTGCTGAACAATGCCCGTCTGGCGGCGCGGGTGGCGAAGGAAATGGCTTTTTGACGCATATTATGCGAAAAACAGCAGCGTTCATATTGTTTTTGCTTTTGGCAGTCGCATGCGGTCGTGTGCCGTCAGCTGACTGGACTGAAGGCGCAGTGGAGCCTGAAGGACGCGCTTTGCATACTCTCGTGTTGAACGATATGCCTGAAGGCTCGCGTGTGTGGTTTCAAGAGCTTTTCGACGGCAAGACCTCCGTGGAGGGACCTACGATGAACCATTATCAGGGAACCTCGTGGTACATCGACATACCACAAAGCGGTACCGTCACGCTAAAATACTATGGTCGCCCATTGCCAAGGCATTCCTGGGCGCCTGAGGCCTTCGTCTTGCAACAGAAGGGGAGACCCGACTTGCCGTTGGAAGTGCGGTATCATTTTTTGGAGGATCCCCAAACCGAAAAAGACGAAGGATGCTTTGCTGGCAACTATGAACTCCAGTCTGCCGACATCATCCCGCAAGTCAAACGGGTCAGTTATGGGACAGAAGCCTTGGAACTGCTCGAAACGCATCCCGCTGGTTGGTATCGCATCAAAATAGGGGAGGATGGAGTACCAAAGGTAGAATCCGATGATGAGGCTGGCGCTTTCTATGCACAAGTCACACTCGAAAAGTTGCCAAAACCTCTACAACCCATGACCATCGAGGACTGGCCTGACTTCGCTTACCGTGGCTTTATGCTCGATGTGGTGCGCGACTTCCGCACAGTGGACGAGGTGCTCGAAATCATCGACTTGATGGCTTCGTGGAAACTCAATACACTGCATTTTCATATTGCCGATGACGAATCTTGGTGCTTGGAAATCAAGGATTTTCCGGAACTGACCGATTTTGGCGCCCACCATGCGCTGCCTGATTGGAATTTGCAGGAAACCTGCGCCTTAAAGCCATCCGCCAATGGAAAAATCGGCAATACCTCTTTTTATACGGCTGAGGAGTACCAACGTATTCTCCGCTATGCTTGGGAACGCCGCATCAGGGTGATTCCCGAGTTTGACACTCCGGGTCATTCTCGGGCTTCCATCAAGGCGATGCAGGCCTACGAGCGGCGCACGGGCGACAGCAGTTTCCGCCTGCAGGACCCTGCCGACACTTCGCGTTACTGGTCGGCACAGGACTTCACGGATAATGTGTTGAGCGTTTATCTGCCGAGTGTCTACAAGTTTTATGGAGCAGTCTTCGACGAGGTCATCCGTCTCCATAAGGAGGCCGGTGTCCCGCTTCCCGCTATCCATATCGGCGGTGACGAGGTGCCCGATGGTGCTTGGTCAGGTCGCGACCGCCACGAGATGAAGGATATCTTTATCAACGGCATGCTCGACCTTGCCGAGGCACGCGATATTCTCCTAGCAGGCTGGGAAGACATTGCCAAAGGGTTGGAGCCTGAAACGCAAGAGAGGCTCAAAAACTCACTTTATTTCATCAATGTATGGAACACAGACGGTATCGAGGGCTTCCCTGTGGTGCTCTCTCCTGCGTCGTACACCTATCTGGATTTGGCTTATAGCGATGCTCACGAAGAAATTGGCCTACATTGGGCGGGTTATGTGGATGAGCGCAAGACTTTCGCTTTGAATCCCATTGATTACAAGGGCGATATCATCGGCGTACAGGCGCAATTGTGGTCTTCTCAATTAAGAAGTTTTGACAATGCCACTTATCAGATGCTTCCCAAAGCACTTGGCGTGGTGGAGCGAGGATGGAATGCGGAAAAGGGAAAGCATTTCGATGACGCTTTTGAGCATTTCTATAGCATTATCGTTGCTCGGGAAATGCCTGAGTGGGAGAGGAAGGGTTATGTATTTAAGAAAAGATAGTTGCTAGGCTATCGGCAAGTTTTATCTAAAAACTGTTGCGAATGCACTGAATTTTGCCGATAACGGCAAGTTTTATATAGAAAAACGCCTATTTTTTTGCCGTTATCGGCAAAAATCTAAAGAATTATTTCCACTCAGCAATCCATCTCTCGATTTCCTTCACCCGTTGTGCATATTTCTCCAGTTGCCCCTCGATGAAGTCATCGCTGTATTTGCGGTCGCAGAAGCCGTTGCCACGGGCCACGTATTCATCGTCTTCGAGTGAGCCGAGGACTTCCTCGTAGTTGTCGTAATATTGCTGGTTGTCGCGCAAGAGGCGATGCAAGTCCTCAAGATCAGCCTCGATGTGCTCGCCGGTAGAAAAGGAGAATCGCTTTTTCATGGCTTATCCGATGGATTGCAAATCGGTCAGTTTCTTATAGATGCCGCCAAGGGCGATGAGGTCGTCATGTTTGCCGCGCTCGATGATTTGGCCTTTTTGCAGCACCACGATCTCGTCGGCATATTGGATGGTCGACAAGCGGTGGGCGATGACGATCGAGGTGCGTTGGCTCATCACCTTCGCCAGGGCGTCTTGCACCAGTCGCTCGCTCTCGGTGTCCAAAGAAGAGGTGGCTTCGTCCAAGATGAGGATGGGCGGGTTCTTCAGCACGGCGCGGGCGATGCTCAAGCGTTGGCGTTGGCCTCCAGAGAGGTTCATGCCACGGTCGCCGATGCGGGTGTCGTAGCCATGTTCCAGTTCCATGATGAAGTCATGCGCGTTCGCGATTTTGGCGGCTTCGATGACCTGTTCCTTTGATACATCTTTCATGCCGAAGGCGATGTTGTTAAAAACAGTGTCATTGAAAAGGATGGTCTCCTGCGACACTACGCCCATCAGACCGCGCAAATCGCCAATTTTGTAATCGCGAATATCGTGTCCATCAATGCAGACTGAACCTGCGTCCACTTCATAGAAACGCGGCAGGAGGTCGGCCATGGTCGACTTGCCGCCACCGCTTTCACCCACGAGGGCTACGAACTTGCCTTTAGGGATCTTCAGGTTAATACCCTTCAAGACCTCATCCTTGCCGTAGCTGAAATGCACATCCTTATATTCGATGCTGTCTTTGAAGTCTTTGATTTCAATGGCATTCTCTTTCTCGGTGATGACCTCTTCAGCATCCAAGATTTCAAAGATTCGTTCGGCAGATGCAATGCCTTTCTGCACATTGTAGTAGCCTTGCGAGAATGACTTGGCAGGGGTGATGATTTGCGAAAACACCACGATGTAGCTGATGAAACTGCCAGCGTCGATGTGGTTGCCGCCACCAAGGATCAGTTTGCCGCCAAACCACAACACGAGGATGACCACTGCCGAAGAAAGGAATTCACTCATAGGTGAGCTCATGTCGCGCTTGCGATGGATGCCACGGAGTACTTTGGTATAGTCGCTATTCTGTTCTTCAAACTTGTCGCTGGAATAGCGAATGGCATTGAAGGCCTTGATGATTCGCAAACCGGAAATGGTTTCCTCCACGGTGGAGATGATGCCCGCCAATTTGGTCTGTCCTTCCTTCGACTCTTTTTTCAGCATCTTGCCGACCTTGCCGATAAGCAAACCTGCGACGGGCAGCACGAGGATGACAAAGAGCGTCAGTTTCGGACTCAAAGTCACCATGAAGAGGAAGAAAAACAGGATGGTCAGCGGGTCTTTGATGAGCATCTCTAGATAGTTCAAAATCGAGACCTCGACTTCCTGCACATCGGTCGTGATGCGGGCGATGGTGTCGCCTTTCTGCCGGCTGTGGTAGAAGGAGAGGGGCAGGATGAGGATTTTGTTGTAGACGTCGCGGCGCAGGTCGTGGACCGCCCCAACGCGCACGTTGGCCATGAAATAACAGGCGAAGAATCTACCGAGGTTGCGGAAGAAGAAGGCAGCAAGCAGCAACAGGCACATGAAGACCAACGCATGGTATTTGCCTCCACTGGCGATGAGGCTGCTCATAAACCAGTTGAGATAGCCCATTAGGTAGTCGGAGGTGAAAGAGAACTCGGGCTTGGCCATGACTTCCACCGCGCCTTCCTTGAATAATAAGGTGAGGAACGGTCCTACCAAGGCAAAGGAAAACAACGAGAAGAAAATGGTCATCAGGTTGAAGACCAGATTCAGGACGATGCTGCCCCAATAGGGCTTGACGTAGGTAAGGACGCGGGAGAAAGTCTTTTGCTTGGCCATAGGCGTTGGGTTGCTCTTATCTCAAACGCAGTTTCCGCTCAATAATTGTATCCCGTGTAATTCTCAGGCGTAATCGCCGCTAATTCCGCTTTAATCTTCTCGCTCACCGGCAAACCTTTGATGAACTCGTCAATGGCGGCCTTGTCAATATGCTTGTTCGTGCGGGTAAGGCCTTTCAGCAGCTCGTACGCGCCTTCCACTTGTTCGCGGCGCAGGATGGTTTGGATGGCTTCGGCCACCACGGCATAGTTCTGCTGAAGGTCTTGGCGGATTTTATCCTCATTGAGCAAAAGTTTGTCCAAGCCTTTCATCAGTGACTTGAGTGCAATAAGCGTGTGAGCAATCGGCACGCCGATGTTGCGGGTGACAGTGGAGTCGGTGAGGTCACGCTGGAGGCGGCTGATGGGCAGTTTGGTGCTGAGGAAGGTGAGCACGGCGTTGGCCATGCCGAGGTTGCCTTCGGCGTTCTCGAAGTCGATGGGGTTCACCTTGTGGGGCATCGCCGACGAACCGACTTCGCCCGCCTTGATCTTCTGCTTGAAGTATTCCATCGAGACGTAGAGCCAGATGTCGCGCGAGATGTCGATCAGGATGGTGTTCACGCGGCGCAGGGCGTCGAAGTAGGCGGCCATGTAGTCGTAGTGCTCGATTTGCGTGGTGGTCTGCTGGCGTTTGAGTTTTAGGCTCTTCTCCACGAACTTCTTCGCGAAGGCGGGCCAGTCGATGTCGGGGTAGGCCACCTTGTGGGCGTTCATGTTGCCCGTGGCGCCGCCGAACTTGGCCGTGAAAGGCACGCTGTTGAGCATCTTCAGCTGGTCGTTGAGGCGCTCCACGAAGACATAGATTTCCTTGCCGAGGTGCGTCGGGCTGGCGGGCTGACCGTGGGTCTTGGCCAGCATCGGGATGTCGCGCCATTCCTCGGCCATGCCTTTCAGTTTGTCGACGAGGTCTTCCAAAGCGGGCTTCACCACCAGTTTGTGCGCCTCCATCATCGAGAGTGGCACGGCGGTGTTGTTGATGTCCTGCGAGGTGAGGCCGAAGTGCAGAAACTCTTTGAATTCGGTCAGGCCGAGTTCGTCGAAGCGGCGTTTCAGGAAGTATTCCACGGCTTTCACATCGTGGTTGGTCTCTTTTTCTATCTCCTTGATTTCCAAAGCGTCTTCCGTCTGGAATTCCTCATAGATGGCGCGGAGGTCGTCGTAGTCGCCGTTGAACTGCTCAAGTTGCGGCAGGGGCAGTTCGCACAAGGCGATGTAATACTCCACTTCGACCATCACGCGATAGCGGATGAGGGCAAATTCGGAGAAAAAGTCGTCCAGTTCAACGGTCTTGGAACGGTAGCGCCCGTCGACGGGCGATATTGCTGTTAATGGATTGAGGTTCATCGTTTAGGTGTTAAATGAAAAGTATCGCAAAAATAGGGATTTTTGCGATACTTCTTCATTTTGGCATGAAAAACTTCCCTGTTCTAATGCAAACCGCAGGGTATTACATGCAATTAATAACCTTGGCAAGTGCTCGGATATGCTCTGATTACTTCGTGCTTCTCCAAATTGAGGTTAATATATACATTGTAATCACAGCTATCCCAAAACTTCATGAAGCCAACGGACAAACGAGGAAATGGCTCAAGTAGTTCCATTTGGATATACACACATTTCTCCTCTTTTTCATTGTAATAGAAGCCGTATGTTCGCTCATACTTCGTGTAGTTTTCAAGGTTTCCGATGTTTCGGTAATAGGGTCCCATCTGGGGAAGTACACCATCTCTCATCACCTCGGCCAAAACGGACTCGGCCTGTTGCACGTCAACCAAATCTGGCACATATCTCTTCGGACTGACACCCACAGCATCTCCCCAAAGGTCTTTCGACACACTTTTGTTGAATGACTCCATCGAAGACTCGTCTTCCTTTGGAACAAGCAAATACCCGATTGTCAGCGTGTCTCTCAAACAGGAGTAAACTGTTGCAAAAGAGCATTGAAATTCGTTGTTTGGCACGATGCTCGTTACTTGAATAGGGATAAAACTTGGCAACTTTCTTTTGTAAATGCGACGCATGAGTTCCATGAGGTTTTCAAGTTGAGGCGGAGCGATACCGCTATAGTTGATGTAGTGATGATAGTGGCCATTTATTATGTATTCGAGTTCGAATGTGCAACCATCAATAACACGAACAATTTTGTCATCAGCGAGTCCGGCATGATGGAAGGCCTCAACGGCCGTCACTACCGTATCGAGTTCTTCATCGGTAAGTGTAAAATATTCATTATCTTTTAATTCGTCATCATATGCGCTTATCCTCTTATGGTATATCCGATCTCCTTCGATGCGATATATCAACACGCCATATCCCAAAGGGTCAATTATTATAAGACGCATGGTGCCGTCGGGCGCTATGGGATAGCAAAGGCTTTTTTCATCGGCGATGCCAAGAGTGAAGTCGTGGGCATAAGCGTTTTCTTGGTAATGTTTTTCCCATAGAGTGAAAAGGTCGGCAGTAGTGTCAGCCCACCATTCTTCGGGCATAATGGGTTGTGGGAGATACGTGTATTCGTCGGGTTCTTTGGGTGGTATAATTTCCGCTGTCTTGCCAAGGTGCTGTGCCAACTGGCGCAGGGGATAGTAAAGGAAAGGGTATTGTTTGTATGCATGCAGGCAATAGCGATAGGCACTGTCGGCAGCATGCGGCCATGTCCGCCATGAGGCGAAAGGCGCAACCCAGTCGGTATAATAGAGCCGTGCAAGTTTCAGAGAGCGGGATTCTTTGTCAAGCCAAACTTCATCCCTGTCATACCAGAGCGTGTCATGTCCTTTTAGGTCATGCGACCATCGTGTTGCCCTGCTGAATAGTGTGCTATCTTTTTGGGCTTTGGTCCAGAACATTTCTTCCTTTTTGGGAATGGGTCGCAACACCAACGAATCGATGTGTGTGTCCGCAGTAATTGTGAATACAGGATAGTCGTAGAGTGTCTCGAATTCGCAGTAATAAAAGTGACATCGTGAGCCAATGGCAATGTCGTTGAAGCATATTGTAGCAGTGGTGTCATACTGATAACGCACGGAATCCTCACCATCCACTTTTAGGCAGGCAGGAAAGACCAAAAAATTATGGTCTAAAGGTTTTTCATTGGTAGGTAAAAACACATATACCCGCGCCGAGAATGACACTTGTGCAGAGACTACCATCGTAGACAATTGCAATAGCATTAGAATCGGTAAAGCAATAAAAGGTAATCTTTTCATAAGGCTATAACAAAAGTATCGCAAAAATAGTGCTTTTTGCGATACTTTTCCCAATCGGTTATAAAATTGTTGCCTTTTAGATACAAGTGTTGTTCAATCATATCTTGGTGGTCTCTTATAAAACACTACCTCGATGTTCTTTTCGTGTTTTCTGATTCCAACGAAAATGAAATCTTTTCGTGCTATTTCAAATGATACCGTCGGACTTGAATTGACTTTAAGCGACAGCTGCTTGATAGTTTGAATATCAGGTATTATGAATTCGGCAGATGTTCCCGTTGAGGGTTCGGTTTGTACTATTGAGTCTTGAACAATAGTTTTTCCGTTTGCACTGATGGATATCGTGTCATCAATAAACCAGCCCTCAAATTCGACATATAGAACATTGCGATCCACATCTGTATCGAACCAGTCTTCCATTGACTCTCCATCATAAGAATAGAGAATATGAAAGTCGTAAACATCTTGATTGTTTGTTGTGATCTCGTCATTGCTTTGTCGCCTCTCTTTGCATGACGGAAGACAAAGCAATAGGAAAAGCAGGGTTAGTAATGGTAATCTTTTCATAGTTGGATGCTTATTTGTGGCGAATATTTATTCTCTATTCTATTCGGTGTTCAATGACTATACTATCCCCTGTAATCTTTGGGCCAGGATGGTATTTAAGATTGATTTTGTGTTCGTACCATTCGTTTTCGTAAAGATAATCTATGGTATCTTTAAGTATAATGGTGTTGTAACGAGCTGCGCCATTTTCAATCTCGAATGTACATTCTCCATCTACTACACCCATTATGTGAATTGATACACTTGAAGTCCAAGTCGTTGTGTCGGATGCAGATAATATGAGATTACATGGCTTTGAAACATCTTTTATCACATATCTATCCATGCTGTGATTATAGGAACACGAATTCAATATGGCAACAAATACGGCGAGAATATATACCAGTTTCTTGCTCATGTTTTTCTATTGAGTGTGAAAAAAAAGTATCGCAAAGGTAGGAAGAATATGGTTAATAACTAAATAAAAATGCCGTTTGGCAGGCATTTTCTCTGTTTTGTTGGAAAAACGGACAAAATAATTCAAAAATGTGTTGGAAAAACGGACAAAATGTATTTATTTTGCGTTGGAAAAACGCCCACGCCTTCCTAAAAAAAAGCCACATTGCCACCAATTACATACACGGTTGATTTGTCGGGATTGAGATAATCAGTCAACAAAAAAAGTATCGCAAAAAGCCTATTTTTGCGATACTTTTTCAATTGGCTTAAAAAAACCTGCTTAAGCCTGCTCCAACTTGTCGTTCGAGCCCAAGACATTGATGATCTTGTGCTCATAGAGCTTCTTCATGCTGTCGCGGGCGGGACCGAGGTACTTGCGCGGGTCGAACTCGGCGGGTTTCTCGGCGAAGGTCTTGCGGATGGCGGCGGTCATGGCCAAACGGCTGTCGCTGTCGATGTTGATCTTGCAGACGGCGCTCTTGGCGGCCTTGCGCAACTGCTCCTCGGGGATGCCGACGGCGGCCTTCAGCGCACCACCGTATTTATTAATGGTGTCCACCTCGTCTTGCGGCACTGACGATGAGCCGTGCAGCACGATGGGGAAGCCGGGCAGTTTTTTCTCGATGGCTTCGAGCACGTCGAAGGCCAACGGAGGCGGCACGAGACGACCCGTGGCGGGGTCAACGGTGCATTGCTCGGGAGTGAACTTGTAGGCACCGTGCGAGGTGCCGATGCTGATGGCCAAGCTGTCCACGCCGGTCTTGGTCACGAAGTCGATGACTTCCTCGGGCTTGGTGTAGTGGCTTTCTTCGGCGGCCACTTCGTCTTCCACGCCGGCCAAAACGCCGAGTTCGCCTTCCACGGTCACATCAAACTGATGCGCATAGTCGACGACCTTGCGGGTGAGGGCTACATTCTCGTCGTAGGGCAGGGCAGAGCCGTCGATCATCACCGACGAGAAGCCCATGTCGATGCAGCTTTTGCAGGTCTCGAAGCTGTCGCCGTGGTCGAGGTGGAGCACGATTTCAGGATGGGCGCAGCCGAGTTCCTTGGCGTATTCCACGGCACCTTGGGCCATGTAGCGCAGCAGGGTCTGGTTGGCGTAGTTGCGTGCGCCTTTCGACACTTGCAGGATGACGGGTGACTTGGTCTCGACGGCAGCCATGATGATGGCCTGCAGTTGTTCCATATTGTTGAAGTTGAAGGCGGGGATGGCATAGCCGCCGTCCACAGCCTTGGCGAACATTTTACGGGTGTTCACAAGCCCTAATTCTTTGTAACTTACCATATTATGTCTGTTTTTCAATTGATTTCTTTCTGCAAAGATAGGAATAAAAAATTACCTGACACTTACTTTCTTGGAGCAACTGCCGTTTTCAGTGCTCAACTTGATGATATACAGGCCTGAAACAAGGTTGTTTAGGTCAAGGCTTACGGCTTCTCCGTTTTGCGAAAGTCCAATGCTCTTGGCAACCAAGCATTCGCCTAACAGGTTATAAACCTCAACCGTGGCTTCGCCTTGAAGCGTTTCGCCGATGACAAGTTGGACTTTCCCATCGGTTGGGTTGGGGAAAACCTCAAAACTGGACGTGTTTCCTTCGAATGTGGCATAGCCGATAACGTCGATGCTTTGCTCAAAACGGAGCCGGTTTTTCTTGGTGGCGGTAAAAGTGAGTTTTTCGCGGAGCGCGCTTGGAGGGATAGTGATGCTTTGAGGCTCTCCCGTGGCACGAACTACAGCGATGATACCGTCCTCGTTTGACAAGCAGACAGTGGCTTCTGCTTCTGCCGAAAAAATGTATTGGGTTTGGTCGCTGTCAATACAATCGAGTGCTTCAACATACAGTGGCTGAGGCAATTCCGTATATAAGTTAAGGTAGGTCTCGCCCAAGTAAGAGAACAGATTCAATG
Organism: Bacteroidales bacterium; assembly: GCA_017632935.1. Taxonomy (GTDB): domain Bacteria; phylum Bacteroidota; class Bacteroidia; order Bacteroidales; family F082; genus Limimorpha. The sequence goes on from JAGBQJ010000019.1 coordinate 81,631, forward strand.
TCTTTTCCACTTTTTCAGGGTCGGTGTTGTAAGGCAAGAAGCTTTGTTGGCTTAGAAACAGCTTTCCGGCCACAAGGGCGTAGGAGGGATAGGGGAAGTCAGGCTCGGTGTGGCAGCCCAGCGTGGGCATGTAGTCGGGCCAGAAGTAGTCGAACATGCCCCAAGTGGTGAGGTCGTTGTAATGCGAATAGGTGACGGTATAGGCTCCGAGGCTGCCGATGGCTCCGGTTTCGGCTTTGAGGAACAATTCGGCAATGCAGCCGTCGTACGACCAGTTGTTCCAATAGTTGTTGGTCGAGCAGCCGATGGAGAAGAAGAAAGTGGGCTTTTCGTTGTGAAATGAGGGGATGTCGTAGGAATGAATCTCCGAACATGGCCACCAGTCAGGGTTGGAATGGTCCCTATAGAAGGTCAGGAAACCGCCTTCGTTGACCGCGTTCTGGAACGGCAGTTTGTCTTCCATGTCAATCCAATCGTCAAGGTATGCAATGGACGAGGGGATGTATTGCGCTCCATTGGGCCCGAAATAATCCAGCACGGCCTCGGTGTTGGGGGCAACCGACCAGATGGAGTCGGGGGGTGTAGGGTCATGGTCTTCTAGAGTATATTTCATGTAAATATTGGCGGGATGCATACCTAGCCTGTCGCGGAAAAAGTTGTTGGTAACCTGTGCGGTGATGGCAAACCACTTGGTGTCTTGGTAGCCTGAGTTGATGACAGGGTGGTCGTAATAATGTGGGTCGGTGGGTGGGTTGAGCTCGAAGTCAATGAGTTTCTCTACCTGCTGTTGGCATTCGTTGGCATTCATGACCGTCATGCGGCTGATGGCCAGGTCGGGGATGCTGTCGCCGTTCATGTCGGCAAAGGGATTGTCGGTGGGGTAGCGGTAAGTCTGACCCCAACTGACGGGGCTTTGGTAGATGAAAGGCTTAAGGCCGAAATTGGGGTTGGTTTTGTGGTTTCCACCAAAAAGAAGCACCGCCGCAGGAGGGATGGCCCAGTTTTCGTATGCATTGAGGATGTAGTCGCGTATGTTTTCAGGCTCGTTGCCACCGCAATCGGTTGTGGTGGCCACTTTGGTGAGAATACCTTGCTTGGTACGGAACTGTCTTATAGTGTCGGCCCAGGCCATAAAATCCGGGTTGTCCAAGGTGATGATGAGGTATTCGCAGCCTTCCTCTCGGTTTTGGAGGGCTTCGCTGAGACGTTCGTAGTAATGGGCTTCCGACAGCATGTCGCTGTTGATGACCAAGTTGCGTAGGATGCCGTCCCAAGCGGGATTGCGGTAACGCGCATCTCCAAACTGTCCGTCACCGCCTTCAAAGCTGACTTCAATATCCATGTCGTAGATGACTTCCAAGGTCTTTTTCACAGGGTTGTAGCGGAAAGGCGTCACGCTCAGCATCACCACGTCCAAGCCTCGGATTTGGGTGGCTTGAGCGATGGAAACATTCTCCATCGGGAAGTTGGCATCTTTGCCGAAAACGTCCATGTCCCAACGCAATGCAGGCCTTTTGTCCTCGCCATTGATTTGCAATGGAGCGGCAGGAAGCAACGCGATGTCCTGCAAAGTCTGGCAACCTCTTTCCTTGACTCTGACGCTGACCTTTGCACCACTCGGCAAGGCGATGTAATGGTTTTCGAAAGGCAGGTTGGGCAGTCCTTCGGCAAAGGATCCGAAACTGCCATGCATGATGATTCCCTGACCTTTGGTGCCGTCATATTCAACATCTGCAATGGTGACTTCATTGAGGGCATAACGTAGCGAAAGCCCTGATTTTGTACTGCTTTCGATGCTGAGGCCATGTGTCTGATTCGTGCTGAAATGGTAGGTAACCTGCGCGTTTAGTGTCGTGAAGGTGAAGAGGGTGATAAAGAATAAAAGGATGCGTTTCATTGGAGTGAAGGTTGACTTGAATCAGCAAAAATAGAAAAAATTGGGAAAAAGAAAATCCGCCAAACATTTTTGACGGATTTTCAGGGTATTTGTCTTTGTAGAGACGCGGCGCACCACGTCTCTACCAGCAACAATTAATCCTTTGCCAGGAACGGATACCCATAAGCGGCAGCAGGAACGAAGGTGTTCTTGATGGCGCGTGGGCTGGTCCAGCGGATGAGGTTCCACAGGCCGCCGGCCTTGTCGTTGGTGCCGCTGGCGCGGGCGCCACCGAAGGGCTGCATGCCGACCACAGCACCCGTGGGCTTGTCGTTCACGTAGTAGTTGCCGGCTGCGTGGCGCAGTTTGTCGTTGGCAATCTTCTGAGCCTTCATGCAGTTGCCGAAGAAGGCACCGGTGAGGGCGTAAGGCGAGCTCTGGTCGCAAACGTCCAACATCTCCTCGAACTTGTTGTCGTCGTACACATAGATGGTGATGATGGGTCCGAAGATCTCTTCCACCATGCTCTCGTAGTTCGGGACCTTGGCGAGGATGACGGTGGGCTCCACGAAGTAACCGACACTCTTATCGCAGTTGCCACCGAAGACAATCTCGGCATCAGCGCTGGCTTTGGCGCGGTCGATGTAGCCCTTGCAGTTGTCGAACGAAGCCTCGTCGATGACGGCGTTGACGTAATTGGTGAAGTCTTTCACGTCACCCATCTTGATGGTGCTCATCATGTCGCCCACGCGGTTCTTCACGTCGTTCCACATCGAAGCAGGGATGTAGGCACGCGATGCAGCGGAACACTTCTGGCCTTGGTATTCGAAGGCTCCACGAACGATGGCCACGGCCACCTCTTGCGGGTCGGCACTGTTGTGGACGAAGATGAAGTCCTTGCCGCCGGTCTCACCGATGAGGCGAGGATACGACTTGTAGAGGTCGAGGTTCTGGCCGGTGGTCTTCCACAGGCTCTTGAAAGTAGCGGTCGAGCCGGTGAAGTGGATGGCGTTGAAGTTCTTGTCCTTCAGGGCCACGCCGCTGATCAGGCTGCCTTTGCCGGGCAGGAAGTTGACGACGCCCTTGGGGAGGCCGGCTTCCATGAAGATGCGCATGTCGGTGTAGTTCGACAGCAGGGAAGTGGTGGAGGGCTTCCAGATGGTGGTGTTACCCATCAAGGCAGGTGTCATGTTCAGGTTGGAGGCGATGGACGAGAAGTTGAAAGGTGTGATGGCGAACACGAAGCCTTCCAAGGGACGGTATTCCACGCGGTTTAGCTGGTCGTTGGCCGAAGCGGGCTGCTCGGCGTAGAGCTTGCTGGCGTAGTAGTTGTTGTAGCGGAAGAAGTCGATGGTCTCGCAGGCGCTGTCGATTTCAGCCTGGAAACAGTTCTTCGACTGGCCGAGCATGGTGGCGGCGTTGATGCGGGCGCGGTACTTGGTGGCCAGCATCTCGCCGATGCGTGCCATGATGGCGGCGCGCTCGTCCCAAGGCGTGTTCTCCCAGTCGTGCTTGGCGGCTTGGGCGGCGTCGATGGCCATGCGGACTTCCTTCTCGCCGACCTTGTGGTAGCGGGCGATGACGTGCTTGTGGTCGTGAGGCATGACGACCTCACCCATGTCGCCGGTGCGGACTTCCTGGCCGTTGATGATGGCGGGGATTTCGACGACTTCGTTCGATTGTCTTTCCAATTCTTTCTGGAGCTCGATGCGCTCCGGACTGCCCGGACGGTAAGCCTTTACCGGCTCGTTGTCAGGCTTCGCAAAAGTAATCAGTGCGTTGTTCATTATTTGTGATTTAAGATTTAAAGATTTAAGATTCAAAGATTATTTCTGTATCGCGGTTTCCAATAGTCTCAAGCGATGTGTGCCATCGGGTTGGGAAATAAGTTTAATCTTTATCCAACCTAGCTTTTCATCCCCACTATTTTCAGTGATTTTGAAACCAATATAATTATCTGTATCTAATGGGAAGTTAAAGCAAACAAATTCTTCATAAACCGAGGAGTAATTAATGATGCCGTTGATGGGATAGGGGTCAAAATCGTAACGATAAGTGGGTTGATAATTAATTTCTAAGCATGGATTATGTATTGGGAATTGAGGGGAAATATCTTTTATTGAAAGATGATCTCCTTTGTTGTATGCTATTGCTTGATAAGTATAGAATTCTTGACAGAAGTCATTTTCATAAGTCTTTTCGCATGAGTAGATGATGTTTTTATAAACGCGAATGGTGTCTCCATAAATGATGTCGGTTGTATCGCAATGTGTGTATTTATTATAAGATAGGCTTTCATATGATAATACAGTATTGTATTCCACCGCCATGATAGAAGTCTTGGAAAAGAGTTCAGGATTATGGTTGTCATATTCTGAGCCAGTGAGTGATTCGATTTGGATATCCTTAACGCCATCGCCATTCAAATCAATGAAACTTCCGCATTTGTATAGCTCAGAAAAAAGATCCTCATCGAATGTATGTGTATAGGGCAAGAATGTGCTGTCGTAAGTGGTTACAATCATTCCTTCTGAGTCACCAATCACAATTGTCTCCGAATCGGATGACTCTTTACATGATGGCATAATGCATATTGCTGCAAGAGCCAACGCAAAAAACAATGTTTTCTTCATTTCAAGTTGAGTTTTAGTTTTTAAAAGCGGTTGCAAATATAGTAAAAATCATTGCGAAAAACTTCGTTGCGAAAATTTTCGCAATAATTCTTGTTGTGGCTTTGCCGTGAAACAAAGCAGATGAGATTCCCTTCGGGAATGGAGGATGTCGTTTGTGTTTCCTGCGGCGGCACAAACCACTTACCAGCATGTAACATCTCCCACCGCCGCTGTGTAACTAAAACATGAACTCCATTCCCGAAGGGAATCTCAATGATATTATACTATCCGCTTAACCACCTGCAACCGATGCGTATGCTCGTTCCGCTCCTTGTTAAAGATGCCCGTCTGGTCCAAATAGTCGATGCGGACCTGACCCGAACAGTGGATGATTTGCTCATTGCCCATGACGATGCCCACATGGGTGATGAGGCCGTCCTCATCGCCAAAGAAGGCTAAGTCGCCGGGTTGGGTCTCCTGCAGGAAATACACCAACTCGCCGCATGCAACCTGCTGGTTGGCATCGCGGGGCAGGCTGAGTCCCGCCAAGCGGCCGCAGACCTGCGTCAAGCCCGAGCAGTCGATGCCCATCACGGAGCATCCGCCCCAGAGATAAGGTGCGTCGAGTAGCAACTTGGCATAATCGACCATCCGCTCGGGATGGGCCTCGGTCGGCCTTTCGATGGCATTGGGATGCGGCTCATAGAGCACCGTACCCATACTCAGCAGTTTGCCTTGGTAGGTTGCGACAGGTTTATTAATAAGGTAGACCTGTTTCGTTTTCAAGGCATAATATTCTTCCTCGCTGATTTCGCAAAACTGTTTCGCTTGAATCCAGCCTTGGTAAAAGTCGAAGGCTTCCGTATCGGTTTCTGAGCTTGTCAAGGGCATCGAAGAACCATTTTGGAATCGAATCAACACCCATTCATGAGTCTTGTCCAGGACCGTATAGGTTTCATTATAAAGCAGTTGTGTTACCATTTCCGAAGCGTGCCGAGCTTCCTTGCGGACTGGAATGACGGATAAATTGCAGATGCCGTAGGTCATAATTTGACTGGTTTTTCTGACCGCTAAATTAGCGAACTATTCGTTGCAAAGCGCCTTTTTTAGCCGTTTTTTTTCAATCGATTGGAGTTTTTCTTAATTTAGCCCTCGGATTAATCGGTAATGCTGATTATTAAGTATTTGATTATGAGTAAGATAAAGAATTTCTTTAATAAAATAAGGCATAGTTATTATAGTATAGGTAAGGTGCTCGTTTTTGTGGCGGCGACGGCGTTGGTGTGCTGGCAGATGCCGCGCACGGGCAAGTTCAAGTACGAGTACCAGCTGTCGAAACCTTGGCAGCATGAGACTTTGTATGCACCGTTTGACTTCCCGATCTACAAGGATTTTGAAACCATAAGCGCGGAGATGGAAGCCGCCAGAGACAAGGTGAAGCCTGTCTTTGTGTTCAACGACGACGAGATGGTAGCCTCACGTAACCTCTTGTTTGTCAACTTCGATGCGAAATGGGACGCGGCTTCGCACTTCGACCGCGACCTCAATCTGGACTGCCTCTTCAACGTGTTCGACTCCATCGAAGAGCAGGGCATTGTGGCCTACGACAATGCCACGACCAACTTGAAACCCGAGTCGGAGGTGAGCATCATCCGCAACAAAGTGATACGCACGGCTCGCTATGGCGACCTCTATAGCATGAATAGTGCTACCGAAGCCGTGGCGGAACGCTTGGAACAGGCTGGTAACCAATATGATAAAAAGCTTATCTCTGAACTTCTCAATGGTGCCTTACGCCAGAATGTGTTCTACAATGCCGACATTACCAAGGCTGAGACCGATAAGGCCGTGTCAGCAGTGCCGCTTACCTACGGCATGGTGCAACAGGATGAGCTGATTGTTTCGGAAGGTACACTCGTTGATGCGCATACCTATAACGTGCTGAATTCCTTGCAGCGCGAGTATGCCTCTCGTTCGATGTCGAGCGACGACTCGTTGCGCATTTTGTTGAGCCAACTCTTCCTTGTGGCTATGGTCTTTGCACTGATAGGCTTGTACGGTAACAAATTGCACAAGAAAGTGTTTTCGCAGCTGAAGAACATCGTCCTGCTTCTGACGCTTATGCTGCTGATTATCATTCCGTCGTATGTGTTGGTCAAGTTCTTCCCGGGCTTGATTTATATGATGCCTGTTTGCCTTTTGGCCATCATGGTAGGCTCATTCTTCAACCTGCGTCTGGCCTTCTCCACCCAAGTTTTTGCCGTGATGCTGATTTCACTTGTGGTGCCTAATCCCTTCCAGTTTATCTTCATGCAGTTGGTGGCCACGGTGCTGACGGTGTTCAGTATGTCGAACACAAGGGCGCATCACCGCTTCATCCAGGCGGCTTTGTTCGCTTTTGTGGGCTACCTATTGGTCTATCTCTCCTTCACCTTCTTGACGACATCCGAAATTGAATGGAGGGTGGTGCTTCTGTTGGTGTTCAATGCGCTGCTTACCTTGCTGGCGCAACCTCTCATTCTCTTGCTTGAGCGTATCTTTGGCGTGACCACCTCGCTCTCGTTGATGGAGCTGAGCAACACCAATACTCCGTTGCTGCGTGAGTTGGCGACCACCGCTCCTGGCACCTTCCAACACTCCATTCAAGTGGCCAACCTCTGCGAGGAAGTGCTGTTCGAGATTGGTGGCGACACGGTTTTGGCCCGTACGGGTGCCTTGTACCACGATATCGGCAAAATGAAAAATCCAATGTACTTTACCGAAAACCAACATGGTGCCTATAGCCCACACAACGACCTTTCCAACGTCGAAAGTGCCGAAATCATCATCTCGCATGTGACCGACGGCATCGAACTGGCGCACAAGAATCACATCCCTGAACGCATCATCGACTTCATCCGCACTCACCATGGCACACGTCGCACCGATTATTTCTACATCAACGAGCAGAAGGCGCATCCCGACGAGGAAATTGACCCGACGCCTTTCACCTATCACGGTCCGGCACCGTTCTCTCGCGAGACCGCCGTGCTGATGATGGCTGACAGCATCGAAGCTGCCTCACATAGCCTCAAGGAGCCTGACGAAAAGAAAATCAGCGACTTGGTGGACAACATCATCAACAAGCAAATGGAGGCGGGGCAGTTCCTCAACACCGACCTCACCCTTCACGACATCGAAACCTGTCGCAAGGTCTTGAAGAAGAAACTGATGAATATCTATCACGTCAGGATTGCATATCCGGAGAAGTGATGAGATTCCCTACGGGAATGGAGGGCTGGTTTGATGTATATTGCGGCGGCAAATAACGCCTACTGACGGTAAACGCCACAAGCCGCCGCTATGTAACTATTGTAAAACTCCATTCCCGCAGGGAATCTATTGGAGTAATTGCAGATACCCCATCGCCTCCGGCCCTTCATTGAAGATTAAATCCAGAACGCTCAAATTAGGCGCGAAAGGAAACTTGGTGCTGAAAACCTGATAGTATTCTGGGAATGAGCCGTTTTCAAAAGCCTTTTTTGGACTGAACGCCTCGCGAAGGTCGTTTTCTACCTCGCGGACATAATCCGTCGTGTGCACAATTCCCTTTTTGACTTTCAGCATCTTCAACACCGCCTGCAAAGCTGCGTCGTTCAGATCGATGAGCCGCTCGAAATGGTCTTCAAAAATGGGCCTCAGATAATCATAGTAATGGTCGAAATAAGGCGCGGCTTTGTAAGCCGACTCCAGACATCGGCTGTGAATGTGTTGCCAAGGCTCGATGGGACTAATGACCATATCCTTGGTCATGGTGTGGTTGCCGTTCACCTTCACCACGGGTACACTGAGGCTTTCCACCCCGTTGGCAGTCATCACTCGACATCGGTTGCGATAAGTCTGTTTATGATAGGTCTCGTAAACCTCGATGACAGGCGTCTCTTCGGCAAGGAAGCGAGCCATATAGCTGATGCTTGGAAAATAAGCTGTGGTGAAGAGCGTCATTTGAGCAGTTGTTCCTCAATCACTTTCCTGTAGCCTTCTTCAGGCAAGGCCCCAACTTGTTTCATGGGTTGTCCTTCCATCGGGATGAAGAGCACCATCGGGATGCTGGTTACGTTAAAAACGCTGGACAAATCTTTTTCCTGGTCCACGTTGACCTTGTAGACGAGAAGTTTTCCGTCATATTCTTTAGCCATCTTTTCCATGATAGGTGCCACACGGCGGCAGGGACCGCACCAGTCGGCGTAGAAGTCAATGACGGCGGGCAATTTGCCCTTATATACAAAGGTGTTCGGATTACTCTCAAAGTTCCATACCTTGCTCAGGAATTCCTTGTATGTCAAGTGCTTTACTTTGGATTCTGCTGTTTTGTCTTGTGCGTTGGCGGTAAGGCCAAAAGCGATGATGGTCAGGGCGATTAGAATGCTTTTTTTCATAGTGTTTCGATTTTTCGGGGACAAAAATAGCAAAAATCGTGCAAATGGCTCCTTTTTCCTTATCTTTGCAGAAAAATTTGTTGAAATCATGCTAATTGTCAATATCAAAGAGCTGGTCGGCATCGAGGAAAAGGACCGACTGCTGAAACGCGGCCCCGAAATGTCCGAAACAGGAAGGATTAAGAATGCCTTCCTTTATATCAAAGGCAAAAAAATCGTCGACTACGGCCCGATGGACTCGGAGGCCTGCCGGAAATATCTTTCTGAAAACCATCGTGTTTATGACGTGAAAGGTAGCGTGGTGATGCCCGCTTTCTGCGACTCGCACACGCATCTGGTCTATGCCAACTCGCGCGAGCTGGAGTTTGTCGACAAAATCCGCGGGCTCAGCTACGAGGAGATTGCCAAGAGGGGAGGAGGCATCCTCAACTCGGCCAAGGCAACGGCGGCAGCCTCGGAGGACGAGCTTTACGACATGGCCCAACAGCGCCTCGACGAGGTGATGCGCATGGGCACGGGCGCCATCGAGATCAAGAGCGGCTACGGCCTTACCACCGAGAGCGAGTTGAAGCTACTCCGCGTGATTCGCCGACTGAAAGAAAACTCGCCTTTGACCATCAAATCGAACTTCCTCGGGGCGCATGGTATACCAATGGAATACCGTGGTCATCAAGAGGATTATGTCGACTTGGTCATCAACGAGATGATTCCATTGGTCGCTGCTGAGGACTTGGCCGATTTCATTGATGTGTTCTGCGACCAGGGCTTCTTCACTGTTGAGGACACCGAACGTATCCTCATGGCGGGCATCAAGTATGGCATGAGGCCGAAGATTCACGCCAACGAGATGGCCATCTCGGGCGGTGTGCAGGTGGGCGTGAAATATGGCGCCATCTCCGTCGACCATCTTGAGCAGATGGGTGATGCCGAGATTGAGTGCCTGAAAGACACTGAGACCATGCCGACCGTGCTGCCAGGCTGTGCTTTCTTCCTCAACCTGCCGCTTTCGCCGGCACGCAAGATGATTGATTCCGGCCTTCCAGTGGCCATGGCCTCCGACTTCAACCCTGGCACTTCGCCTTCAGGCAATATGCAGCTTATCCTCTCCATGGCCTGCATCCGCTACCGCCTGACACCCGAAGAGGCCCTCAATGCCACCACGCTCAACACGGCCTATGCCATGGGCGTGAGCGACGAGGTGGGCAGTATCACAAAGGGTAAACTCGCCAACCTCATCATCACCCAGCCGATGACGCAGCTGGAATTCATGCCTTATTATTATGGCGCCAACAAGGTCGCCAAGATGATTCTGAATGGTAGATTTGTTTAATTCTATGAATATGAAAACAATAAGACTTTCACTTGTGACTATGGCCCTTGCGCTAACGGTCGTTGCTTGCAACAAAGAGCACTACAATGTGAGCAATGTGCATGGCATCAACGCGGAGGGCGAAGTGCTGTTGCCTGTGGCTTCCAAGTCGTTCACCGTCATGGACTTGATGGAACGCTTTGAGATCCAGGACGAACTTGAATGGTCGGAAGCGGGCGACATGACCTTCCATTTCGATGTCGAAAAAAATGGAGTCGTGAACGGATCCGATATATTGAAATTCAATGACTTGAATTATGAAGTGGATTATGTGTTCGAAAACGAATACCAGAACATGCCGTTGCCGAATGAGGATACTTTAGTGAGTTTTGACCGCTCCATTGTTTTCGAGTCGGATCATGTACATGTGATGCGCGCTCAGATGAAGTCGGGTCGCCTTGATTTCACGGTGACGTCCAATTTCGGCAATGTGCAGCGGGTGGTGGTCCGTTCCGAAAACATCATAAATGAAGCAGGCAACGACTTCGAACTCGATCTCCCAGTTTATGACAATGCTTTTGGCTTCGATTTGGATGGTTTGCAATACGTGGCTGATACGGCTAACAAATTGAATCTCAGCTATGATTTTTATGTCCACGCTTACAGCACGTCGGAGCCGGAGCTTTCCGTTGACGTCAACATCAAGGGTAACAATTTGGTGATTAGCCAGATGCAAGGTTTCGTAGACCGTTTTGAGAGCCGAAGCAGTCTCGATTCCGTGTTTACGCTTTTCTCCGACAATTTGGGCGGAATACTTGAAGTGAAAGGCGCAAGGATTAAGGTCAGCGAACGTAATACTTTCGGCTTGGGCGCCCGCTTGGTGGTTGATACGGCTTTGGTCTACAGTGAGGGCTTGCCACCATATTCTGTCCTTGAGCCGTTGCCTTTGTCTGTTTCCTTGCCGGCTCAAACGGAATTCCGTGAGGTGTTCAATAGGGAAGTGAACGGTCAAATCAACGCGATGGGCGGAAGGGCTTACGCTACTACCAACTTCATCGTGAATCCGGAGGGCATTCATGAGATGGTGACCGTGAACGACACAACCCGCATTGACACACGCATTAATGTGGAGATTCCTTTCACATTCGCTGTCGATGACATCACTTATCTCGATACCGTCAACATGAATCTAGCCAATTTGGAGTTGCCCGACATGATTGAGCAGTTGACTTTGGAAATGATGTTTACTTCCACTTTGCCGTTCACCTTGAAAGGTAGTTTCTTTATGTATGACTCTGAACACGAAAGAATTACGGATACATTGTTGCTTGATGCCAATCTGATGGAAGCCTCGTTTGACGGCGAGCCTGTCAAGACAGACTTGACCATCGTCGTTGATGAGGACAGGATGGAGCGTGTGATGCATTCCAACCGCATCATCATGTCTTACGAACTGGACTCTGATGCGCATGACGTGGACTTGAACGTCAACCAAAAGCTCGACCTTTACCTGAAAGCCAGAGCGAAATACAATGCAGATGTTGAATTAGATGAAATGGATTGATTATGAAAAAGCTAAATAGAGTATTAGCGATGTTTGTGTTGCTGTTGGTTGTGGTTGCAGCCAAGGCACAAACCGTTTCGCCCGTCGATTTTATGCGGCTCAACCCCTATCAGATGAATGCCAACCCGGCTACGGATTTGCCTTTCCGGACAGTCGTGTCGTTTGCGATTGGTAATATTGGCTTAGACGTGCAGAACACCACGTTGCGTTACGACAACCTTTTCGAGTTTGATGCGCAAGGTCGTCCTGCGACGGTCAACCTGAGGCAGTTTGCCAACAGCCTTGAGGAGGACAACTTCATGGGCTTCGGTTTCCACATGGACTTTTTCACTTTGTACCAACGCCTCAATACAGGCATGTTGACCATTAATTATGGTATAAAGGCGCAAGGTGATGCTTCATATAACGACGGCCTCTTCAAACTGCTGGGCTACGGCAACGGCGCCTTTGTCGGCGAGGACAATCCTGCCAAAGTCGACATGGACCTCAACATGATGGCGTATCAGGAGTTTGCGGTGGGTTATCAGTGGAACATCAATGAGCGGCTGTCATTGGGCGGCAAGGCCAAGTTGCTCTTTGGCGTTGCCGACGTGAAGACCGATGCCTTCAACGCCACACTCATCACCGACCCCGATTCCTACGCGCTTCGCATGAAGGAAAACATTGCCATGAGATTGGCGCTGCCCAGTGCGGTTTATGCTGATGAATCCGGCGCTTTGATGACCGATGGCTCTTTCGGCGTGGGTGAGCTGTTCAGTAATCCTGGCTTTGGCCTCGACTTTGCCGCCGAATACCGTTTCGACGAGCAGTTCAGTGCTGTAGCTGCCGTTCACGACCTGGGCTTTATCCATTGGGGAAAGAACAACATCGAAATGACGGGTCAGGTAAACGACGCAGGCCAGTTCTACGACAACGGCGATTTCCTCTTCAATGGTCTGGACATGGACGAGTTGCAACGCATCGCCTCCGATGATTGGTACCGCGAGCAGTTCATGGACACTTTGAAAAACTACTTCCAATTAGACTTTGCTCCTTTGGAGAAGTACAATACCGCGTTGAATACCAATCTCTTGCTGCGTGGCAACTACGACCTTGATGCCCATAACCGTTTCAGTGCGCAAGTACAGGGACGCTTCTTGGGCAGCGGCTTCCGTCCTGCTTTCACGTTGGCCTATAACGGCTCGTTTTACGACAACCTCAACGTGTGCGCCACCTACACGGCCATGCCTCATAGCTATGACAACATAGGCCTTGGCTTCTCAGCGATGTTAGGATGCTGCAACATCTACCTGACTACCAATAACTTGCTTGGGGTTTTCAAGCCCTTGAATACGAGCGCTTTCAACGCCCAAGTGGGTGTTGTCTTTAATATGTTTTCTCGCGAGAAGCACAGCGTAGAAAAACCTGAAAAAGAATGACTACAGCAAAAATCTTTGGACTGAGCCGTCACCGCCTGACCACCGACGGCGAGGGCGTCACCACCTTGGTGACGTTCAACGGCTGTCCTTTGCGCTGCAAATATTGTCTCAACAAGACCTCATGGGACATGGACAAAGGCCGTGACTATACGCCCGAGTCGCTCTATGAGGAAGTGAAAATTGACCAGTTGTATTTCTTGGCTACGCAAGGCGGCATCACTTTTGGCGGGGGAGAGCCCCTATTGCAGGCAGCGTTCATCAAGGAGTTTCGTGCGCTTTGTGGTCCACAGTGGCAGCTTGTGGTGGAGACCAGCCTGCATGTGCCTTTTGAGACGGTCCAGGAGATGAATGCCGTCTTGGATGGCTATATTGTCGACATCAAGGACATGAATTCTGAGACGTATCTTGCCTACACGGGGAAGGAAATCGGTTTGGCACTGAAGAATTTGGAATGGATTTTGCAGCATGGTGACCCGAAACGCGTCAAAGTGCGAGTTCCCCATATTCCAGAGTACAACACGGACGAAAACGTGGAAAAAAGTGTGGAAAAACTTAGGGCAATGGGTGTGACAGACATTGAAGAGTTCACATATATTATAAGGTGATATACTATGGCTAAAGGAAAACAAACCTGTAAAATCTTGAAAGAAATCCGCAAACAGATTGCGGAAGAGAACGATATTGAATTGGTCGTTTCTGAATGTACCTATCAGGGCGACTGCCTTGGCACTTGTCCGAAATGTGAGTCGGAAGTACGCTATCTGGAACGCGAGTTGGAAAAACGCCAGCGCTTGGGCAAGGCTGCTGTATTTGCCGGCATGTCGCTCGGTACTTTGGTTGCGGCTTCGGCTTGTGGGTCGACTAGTGACGTGGCCAAGTCGACTGCCAACTGCCCGAATGGCACCGAGATGACCGACGACACCATCCATCGCCCGCTTGCCGGCGATGTGGTGGCCATAAAGCCTGAACGTCCACAGCCTGACACCCTCATCGAGGAGCCGCTGATGGGCATTGTGCGCATGTACCATGACATCTATAGCTTCGATTCGGAGTTTTATCAGAAATACTTGAAGGAGAAGTTCGTTTTTTCGGGGATGGAAGACATGTCTATTTTGAGCGGAAAAGTGGAGTACGAACATGTAGGCGAGAAAGGCAAGCTTTGCAGCAACATGGAAGAGCTGGCCGAAGAGGCTGTGGAATTCAAGGCACCATATTACTATGGCGGTGAGAAGAAGTTCCGCGAAGCCCTTTTCGCTGGGTTGATAGGCGTTTTCGATGTCGAAAAGATCAGTGGTGACATGGTGGTGGAATTCTCCGTAGGCACGAAAGGCGAGATGAGCGAAGTGAATGTGGTGAAAGGTCTTGACAAGGTATTGGACGATGCCGTTTCTTCGGCTTTAACGAAGATGACCTGGGAGCCTGGTGACTATAAACTGAAAGATGAATCTTGGAGGCTGCCTTTCGAGTGCCGCTGTGCCAAAACGATTCATTTCCCGATAGAAGCCCCTTTGGAGCCGATGCTGGAAGGCTATGTTGAGCCTGTTAAGGAATAAGTAAAACACAATATACATATTACAATGGCTAAAGGAAAACAAACTTGTAAGATCCTGAAGGAAATCCGCAAGCAGATCGCGGCGGAAAACGACATTGAACTGATTACCTCGGAATGCACCCACAAGGGTGACTGCGCGGGTACTTGCCCCAAGTGTGAGGCTGAGGTGCGTTATTTGGAGCGTGAATTAGAGAAGCGCCAGCGTCTCGGGAAGGCAGCTGTCTTTGCCGGAATGACGCTTGGAACGGCCATCACTGCGGCCTCTTGTGGTCCGTTGATTCAACCCACGGCGGGCATGCCCATGGATCCTCCTTATGACACCATTACTGATTCTACTCGCTGTGTCCATCTTCCCGAGGAGCCTCTCGCCGGCGATGTGGTAGCGATTGTGCCCGACAGCCTTGCCGCCGACACCGTCGCTCTTGACAGCGTTAGGGAAAAGAAATGATTTTTTAGTATCGAAAAAAGCCGTACCTTTGCGGCCGCAAAACGGACGGTCGCTTCGCGTCATTGCGAGGAGGAACGACGAAGCAATCCAGAGAAAGAACTTGTTTTCTGGACTGCTTCGTTCCTCGCAGTGACGCAAAGCGCGTCATAAAACAATGAATTAATCTAAACATAACAATAATGAAACAACTCATTGAATGCGTGCCGAATATCAGCGAAGGCCGCGATAAAAACATCATTGACCAAGTAACTGCCGAAATCGAGAAAGTGGAAGGCGTCAAGCTGCTGGACGTGGATCCTGGTATGACCACCAACCGCACTGTCATCACCTTCGTGGGTGAGCCCGAGCCCGTGTGCGAAGCCGCCTACCGCGTGGTGAAGAAAGCCGCCGAGCTCATCGACATGAGCCAGCACCACGGCGCCCACCCGCGCCAAGGTGCCACCGACGTGTGCCCCCTCATCCCCGTGAGCAACATCACCATGGAAGAGGTGGTCGAGTATGCCCACAAGTTAGGCAAACGCCTCGGCGAAGAACTGAACATCCCGATCTACTGCTACGAAGAGGCCGCCTACATCAAGGAGCGCCGCAACCTCGCTTATTGCCGTACGGGTGAGTACGAGAGCCTGGCTTCGCGCCTCGGCACCGAGCAGTGGAAGCCCGATTTTGGCCCTAACGAATGGAACGAACATGTGGCCCACACGGGTGCCACCCAAGTGGGTGCCCGCGACTTCCTCGTGGCCATCAACTATAACCTCAACACCACCTCGACGCGCCGCGCCAACGCCATCGCCTTCGATGTGCGCGAAAAGGGTCGCCCGATGCGCGAAGGCGGCAAGGTGACTGGCAAGCCGATGAAGGATGAGAACGGCAAACCGATTATGATTCCCGGCACGCTGAAAGCCACCAAGGCCATTGGCTGGTTCATCGAGGACTACGGCATCGCCCAGGTGTCGATGAACATCACCAACATCAGCGTTTCGCCGGTCCATGTCTGCTTCGAGGAGGTCTGCAACAAGGCCGCTGCCCGTGGCGTGCGTGTTACTGGTTGCGAAATTGTGGGTCTGGTGCCCAAGAAGGTGCTGATGGATGCTGGTAAGTTCTACCTGGCCAAGCAACAACGCAGCCTCGGCGTGAGCGAAGAGGAAATCATGAAGATCGCCATCAAGTCGATGGGTCTTGATGATTTGAAGCCCTTCGACCCGAAGGAAAAGGTCATCGAATACCTCATCGAAGACCACACGCAGAAGAAACTTGTAGACATGACCTGTACGGGCTTCGCTAACGAGACCGCCAGCGAAAGCCCCGCTCCCGGTGGTGGTTCTATCTCGGCCTATATGGGTGCCCTCGGTGCCTCTTTGGCCACGATGGTTGCCAACCTGTCGTCGCACAAGCCGGGTTGGGATGAGCGTTGGGAAGAGTTCTCCAACTGGGCCGTCAAGGGTCAAGCTATCAAGGATGAGTTGCTTGAACTTGTCGACGAAGACACCAACGCCTTCAATAAGATCATGGATGCCTTCGGCCTGCCGAAGAAGACCGACGAGGAGAAGGCCGCCCGCAGCGCAGCTATCCAAGAGGCCACCAAGTATGCCACCCAGGTGCCTTTCCGCACGATGAAGGTCGCTTTCAAGGCCTTTGAGGTCGTCCGCGCTATGGCCGAGACAGGCAATCCGAACTCCATCACCGACGCTGGCGTGGGTGCTTTGTGCGCTCGTTCGGCTGTCATGGGTGCCCATTTGAACGTGAAAATCAACGCTTCATCGCTCAAAGACGAGGCTTTCAAGGCTGAAATTCTGAAGGAAGCCGCTGAAATCGAAGCTGCCGCTTTGACGCAAGAGGCTGAAATTCTGCAAATTGTGAACAGAGTTATCCAAGGAGAATAAAATTTTGAAAAAACGGTTGCGGGTATCTGAAAAAGTTGTACTTTTGCAGCCACATTTTTGAAAGGAAGATAAGCTATGTCAAAGAAACAGAAAGACGCACGCGTGAAGGTCATTCTCGAATGCACCGAGCACAAGGCTAGCGGTATGCCTGGCACTTCGAGATACTACACCATGAAGAACAAGAAGAACACTCCCGACCGTCTGGAGTTGATGAAGTATAACCCGATTCTCAAAAAGATGACCCTCCACAAGGAGATTAAATAATTAAGAGTTATGGCAAAGAAAGCTGTTGCTACCCTTCGTAGCTTAGACAAGACCTTTAGCAAGATCATCAGAATGAAGCGTTCTGAGAAGACCGGTGCCTACTATTTCGAGGAGATCGTCGTTCCTGCCGACAAGGTGCAGGAGTACCTTGCTAAGAGATAATTTGCGTTAACCGCAGAACAACAGAGCTTTTCCATGACTTTATGGAAGAGCTTTTTTGTGTTTAATCTGACACGAGACTATTTGACACGAGACACGGGACCAATAGTCTCGCGTCTCGCGTCCCGAAGTCCCGCGTCAAAAAAAAGACAATCATGGGCCTATTCTCATTTCTAACCCGTAAAAAAGAACAAAAGGAAGACCTCGACAAAGGGCTTGAAAAGACCAAGACCAGCGTCTTCTCCCGTATCTCCAAAGCCATCATCGGCAAGTCGACCGTCGATGACGAGGTGCTCGACAACCTAGAGGAAATCCTCATCACCTCCGATGTGGGCGTCGAGACCACTTTGAAGATTATCGACCGCATACAGTCGCGTGTGGCCCGCGACAAATACGTAGGTACCGGAGAACTCAATACTATATTAAAGGAGGAGATCATGGGCCTGCTGCAAGAAAACGAGTCGGGTGACGGCACCACCTTCGACATTCCTGCCGACAAGAAGCCGTATGTCATTATGGTCGTCGGCGTGAATGGTGTGGGCAAGACCACCACCATCGGCAAGTTGGCCTACAACTTCAAGAATGCGGGCAAGAAGGTCGTGCTCGGTGCTTCCGACACCTTCCGTGCCGCTGCCGTCAGCCAGCTCCAGATTTGGGCCGATAGGGTAGGCGTGCCTTGCGTTCAACAAGGTCAGGGTGCCGACCCCGCTTCCGTGGCTTTCGACACGGTGAAGTCGGCAGTAGCCCAGGATGCCGACGTGGTCATTATCGACACGGCTGGGCGTTTGCACAATAAGGTCAACCTCATGCGTGAGCTGACCAAGATCAAGACCGTCATGCAGAAGGTCATCCCCGACGCACCGCATGAGATCCTGCTCGTGTTGGATGCCTCCACAGGCCAAAACGCCATCGAGCAGGCCAAGCAGTTCACCGCTGCCACCGAAGTCAACGCCCTTGCACTGACCAAATTGGACGGCACCGCCAAAGGCGGCGTGGTCATCGGTATTTCCGACCAGTTTAAGATCCCGGTCAAGTACATTGGCGTCGGCGAAGGCATCGACCATCTGCAGGTCTTCGACCGCAAAGCCTTTGTGGATTCGTTGTTTGAGTAATTCTTTTGACACGAGACGCGAGACTGCGAGACACGAGACTGACTAAACGTCCCGTGTCCCGTGTCCCGAAGTCCCGTGTCAAAATAATACATGAAGAAGCCTACCCTAAATATCATCACCCTCGGTTGCTCCAAGAACAAAGTCGACTCGGAGCATCTGGCCGCTTTGTTGGAGCACCGTTATGTAATCCGTCACGACTCGGATAAGAAGTCGGACGTGGTCATCATCAACACCTGCGGCTTTATCGGTGATGCCCAGGAAGAATCCATCGATACTATTTTGGAATATGCCGAGCTGCGCAAGCAGGGCAAGATCAGCAAGCTGTACGTCACGGGATGTCTCTCTCAGCGTTTCCGCAAAGAGCTGCAGGAGGAAATCCACGAGGTGGATGGCTTTTATGGTGTGGAGAGCGTTAATCTTATTGCCGCCGACTTGCTGAAAGAAGAGGTGCAGCCCGACTATTGCAGTCGCCGCGTGCTTTCCACTCCTAATCATTACGCTTATCTGAAAATCTCCGAAGGCTGCAACCGCCGTTGCGCCTTCTGTGCCATTCCGCTCATCCGTGGTGGCCATGTCTCCGTGCCGATGGACAACCTCATCGAAGAGGCACGAGGCCTGGCCAAGCAAGGCGTGAAAGAGCTCATCCTCATTGCTCAGGACTTGACTTATTACGGCCACGACATTGACGGCCAGTCGCACATCGTGGAGCTGGTGAAAGCCCTCTGCGACATTGACGGCTTCGAGTGGATCCGCCTGCATTATGGCTATCCGCTCGGTTTTCCCGACGATTTGCTCGACCTTATGCGCGAGAATCCCAAGATCTGCCATTACATCGACCTTCCTTTGCAGCACATCAGCACCCATATCCTGAAGGACATGCGCCGTGGCGTGGACCGCGAGCAGACCATTGGTTTTGTGGAGAATGTGCGTAAACATGTGCCTGATATTGCATTCCGCACCACTTTTATCGTAGGTTTCCCTGGCGAGACCGAGGCCGACTTCGAGGAGCTCTGCCAGTTTATCAAAGACATGCGTTTCGAGAGGGCTGGAGTGTTCGCTTTTTCGCCCGAGCAAGGCACGGCAGCATACGAGATGAAGGACGACGTTCCCGACGAGGTGAAGCAAGAAAGGGTGGACACGCTGATGGCCATCCAGCAGAACATCTCTTTGGAGATCAACGCGCAGCGTGTGGGCAAGACCGAGAAGGTGCTCATCGACCGCCTCGAAGGCGACTATTACGTCGGCCGCACGCAGTACGACTCTCCCGAAGTCGACGACGAGATTCTCGTTTCAGCCGAAAAGGAATTGCGAATCGGCGAGTTCTATCAAGTCAAAATCACCCAAGCGGATTATTTTGATTGTTACGGTGAAATAGTAAAATGATGTATTATGGCTGAACACAATGATTTAGGAAAGCTCGGCGAGGAAATCGCGGTCAAGTATCTGACCGACAAGGGCTATGAGATTCTGGAGCGGAATTGGCACAATGTCCACAAGGAGGTTGACATCATCGCCAAGGATGGCAGTTTTTTGGTCATCGTGGAGGTGAAAACCCGCCAGACCAATGCCTACGGCGAGCCAGACATCGCCGTGACGCGCCAGAAACAGCGGATGCTTATCGCGGCGGCTAATGCCTACCTCTTCCGAAACAAACTGGATTTAGAGACCCGTTTTGACATCATTTCCATCGTTTTCAATAACGGCGAGCCCGTCATTGACCACATCAAGGACGCTTTTTTGCCTTAGGGGCTTCCCCGCCATGTCGGCCGTGGCCCGCGCGCCCGAATACCCCATATCTTTTTTCCGTGAGACCCATATCTAAACTTTTTTACACCCATATCAGAAAAAGTTTAGATATGGGTATAAACTTTTTCAGGGGTGGGTGTGGAGCCGTGAAAGGGTCGAGTCCGGCAGCCATGTCATGCCGGCGGTGGCAAGCGCGAGGGCGGGCATCTATGGCTGTGACTTTTTTTGCTATCAGCCATAAGTTTTTTATCCATTTCATCCATTTTTCTCCTGAATTATCCATTTTGGATACAATATCTATATCCGATTTGGATAATTAAAGCATTGATAATCAATCAATTAGTCTGTATATTCGGATTATTGTTGTGTTTTTGCAGCATTATAAAACTCTCAACAGAGATGTTCTTTCTAAATGGTGAAATCAAAAACTATAAAAACAAACAACTATGGCAGCAAAAGACATTATAGATTTATTGATTTTAATAGTTGCACTTGCGGCATTCATTCTGTCGCTTTTTGAATTACACAGTTACAAACTGAAAGAGACCAACAAACTGCTTTCCCAATTAAACAAAAGGTATTTGGAAAGTAATGACCTTCAAACTGTAGTGAAGTATCTTCGCGAAATAGATCCAGATGATACCGAACCTTCAGCATACCAAGTTGAATTGTTCTTACGCTTTTTCGAGGAGTTGAATGTTTACTTGCGCCACGGTAATCTCAAATTTGATGATGTGAAAACATTCTTCAATTTCTATTTTGATAGATTATACCATTCAGAGCGCGGGCAGAAACTATTAAAGAAAATCTATCATGAATTAAATACCCTCGACTTAAAAATTCAGATATTAAAGTATTTATAGACACTCAATTAAAAGACCCGTATAAAGACTTGGATACGTATAAAGAGTCCCCATATTCGAGTAATACTGCATATAATGTAATCTTTAAGCATTAGGATGCTTTTAATAAATGCGGTTTTTTAGCCGAAGAAGAGATGGCTATGATTGGACATGAACTTGGGCATATTAATGCATGGATATTGAAACTAGAACAACAAAAACAATTACAAAATGAATACCAGGCTAATGATTTCTCAATATTTCTTGGATTGGCGAACGAAATGAAATCAGCATTGCAAAAGATAATAAAAGCAGACATTTGTCCAGATCATAATGATGATATGCAGAAACGGATTGATAGAATTAATGAAATGCAACTACCATCACAAACGACATCGAATTTTTAGGGGATGAGGGTAAAAGAAATTTTGTTCATTAAAACAATAAAACAAACATTCCTTCCGCCCATTTTGCGTATTTGGTAACCAGCGAAATCCCGAAGAAAAGCCGAATCTCGCTGGGTTTTGGCATAAAGTGTAATTATTCTTCCCCCATCCGCTCTTTCAATGCCGCCGCCACTTCCGCCGAATAATACTGGAAGAAAATGAAGGGCGTGGTGTTGGAGATGTTCAGGATGAGGTTGCTGTCAAGGGAAGGCTTGTTGAAGATTTTATAGACGTGGTTGCGGGTGCAATGGATTTTGTTTATTTTTGCACCATTGAAAAGCAAAACATCCATGAATCAGACGCAAAGAGAAACGGCATTTGTCATCTTCTGCATAGAAAACACAGCCTTGCGATTGGGCATTTCTGGTGCTGAAGTGTATTGGGAGTTACAAAAAGCCAACGGCATTTCAGAGTATCTCTATCCCAGTTATCCTACGCTGCACACCCAAAGCAAAGAGTATATCGTTGATGAGGTAATACAATATCTCGCCCAAATTAATCCAGACTTCATATACAAGAAAGGAGCAATGGCATGAAAGTCTATCATGGATCGATTGTTACGGTAAAAGAGCCGCTGGTACATGTTGGCAGGTCCAATCTTGATTTCGGACAAGGTTTTTATGTCACTAATCTGGAGGAACAGGTGATTTCGTGGGCGGCAAGGCCTTTTAATGCGGGCAAGCCCCAGATACTCAATATCTATGAATTTGACAAAGAACAAGCCGTTTCTTCCGGTTTTAAGTTTTTGCAATTTGAAAAATACGATGGCGATTGGCTTGATTTTGTGGTGGCCAACCGTCGAGGCAAGATGCTTTGGAAAGGCTATGACATGGTGGAAGGTGGGATTGCGAACGACGATGTGTTCAACACCTTGGAACTTTATTTTTCCGAGCTGATTCCCAAGGAAGAAGCACTAAAAAGGCTCCAATATGAGAAACCGAACAACCAGATTTGTATCTTGAATCAAGCTTTGATAGACCGTTACCTGCATTTTGTGGAAGCGGTTGTAATACAGAAGGAGGATGAAAATGGTTGATAATCCTTTGATTAATGAAACCCTGCTTCAGATGAAGTATTCGCGGGTGGTGTCACTGCTGGCAGAAACACTGAACATTTCCCAAGAACGCGCCCTTGGCTTATTCTATAATTCCGACACATACCGTTATTTGAGCCAAAAGATGTATCATCTGCACAACATGGGCGACGCTTATCTTGTGGATGAAATTATACGGGAACTGCAAAGCAAACAATAGTCATTCTTCTCGTCAGAAACCGGCGGAATGCCGAAAAAAGACAGATTTCGCTGATTCCTGACATAAAAACAACCTTATAAAGTAGCTTTTTATCGTCATTTCATCCAAAACCTATATCCATTTTGGATATTTTCCGTATTTTTGAAGCCTAATTCTTAAAGTTCAAAAACGGAAAAGAGATAAACAACTGAAATACAACTGAGCTTTTGCTCTTGTTCCTTTGCTGTAAATCTGGAAAATTTCTCGTACAGGAATGAGCAAGCAAAGGTTCATGCTTTTAGCGTGAATCTTATTGCTTATGGTACGAAAGGCATTCCAGAGCCTACAGCAACATACGGTAATGAGTTTTCACGCTTTTTCATTGCCTATTGGAAAAGAGCCGAAGCACCAAAGGCAGACGATGGAACACCACAACATCCACATAGGGCAACTGATTCGGGAGCAACTCAAAGCCGACCAGCGCAGCGTGAGCTGGCTGGCACGCGAGATCGGCTGCACGCGTAACCATCTCTACAAGGTGTTCCGCAAACCGTCGTTGGAGGGTGAGCTGCTGCTTGCCATTTCTTTGGCCATGAATTTCAACTTCTTCCAGTACTACACAGCGGCTTTTCTTGAAAGTATTAAAGCTCGAATCGGAGAAGAATAACCCTTACCTAAACGGCTCCATCACCCGTTCGAAGATGCCGTTCATGTATGGTGTAAATGGTTTTTTTTGGTCAAGCAAAAAGGACAATAATTGACATGACTGCCAAGGCACGTTAGGGAATTCCTAGTAGCTGTATTAACCTTCCTTCTTATAAAACGCTATCAGCGCCTCCATGCTCTCAAAGGGTGTTTCGTCCAAGTCAACCCAGACGTCCTCTTCGCAGCGCTGCATTTTCCAGCCCGTCACTGCGCCGTTAACCATTACAGGCACGACGCGTCGGTCGAGACCCAAGTTGAACCCTTCCCCAATGAGTCCGTCATAGGTCTTGTTCATCTTGTCGACGATGCCGCTTAGGCTCCCTTTGATCTGCTTGTTTGACATAGGATTCCGTTTTATTCCATGTGGTTTGTGCTGCAAAGATAAACATAATTGTGAAATGGCATAATAATCGGTCAAACGAAACCTATTATATAATAAGGTGTCAAAAGTGTCTGGATTTTTCTTGTTTTTAAAAATTTCCTAGCTGACAGTCAGCGAGATAAAGAAAAATTGAAAAATTTTCGAAAAAATATGTTGCCAGTTCGGGAAAAGGTTGTACTTTTGCACCCGCTTTCGGAAGGAACGAGGGGGAAGACGAGAGGGGATCCCGAAGGCGAAGTTCTTTGAAAGTCTGAGGCCAGCACAAGACCAGGCGCCGCGGGAGCGGCGTCAGGGATAGGAACCTTTAACAAAGGAAACACAAGAGAACATCAAGGCGGAACCCGAGA
>JAGBQJ010000020.1 GCA_017632935.1 Bacteroidales bacterium
AGGTCTTTTCTTCCACCTTAAGTTGTCGAGCAAGGATTCGAACCTTGACAGGCAGAACCAAAATCTGCAGTGCTGCCATTACACCACTCGACATCATTCGTTCCCGAATGCGGCTGCAAAAGTACAACTAATTTCGTTACGCGCAAGTGTTTTTTTTATTTTTTTCAAAAATTTTGATTCCCCAATAAAAAAGCATTACTTTTGCAACCCACAAAACATGCAGATTATCACCAAAACTATAGAATCAATGAAGAACATCAGACTGATTTTGGCCGTTATGCTTGTTGCAGCAATCGGCACCGCAACTTTCGCCCAAGAGGGCAAAACGCTGAAACGCAAAGTGGCTATTGGCCGTTTCACCAACGAGACCCAATACGGGAAAGGCATTTTCTACGACCGCGAGAACGACCCCATGCGTAAGCAAGCCATGGACATTCTCTCGTCGAAGTTGGCCGCCAGCGGCAAGTTCATCTTGCTCGAACGCGACGACCTTGACATCCTCGTGAAAGAGGCTGGCTCCGAGATGCAGAAAATCGGCGCCGACTACATCATCCTTGGCTCCATCACCCAGTTTGGCCGCAAGACCGAAGGCGACGAGAAGATCTTCAGCACCACGAAGACCCAAACCGTTGAGGCCGCAGTGAATGTGCGCCTCGTCGATGTGGCTTCAGGACTCATCATCTATTCCGATGAGGCCAAAGGCCAAGCCGAGACCTCTTCAAAAACCACCTTGGGCATCGGCGGCACCGCCGGTTTTGACGCCACTTTAAGCGACAAAGCAATCTCGGCAGCCCTCACCCAATTGGTGGAAAACATCATCAACAAGTGCATGGACAAGCCGTGGCGCGGTTACGTGCTCACCGTCGACGACGACAACTATGTCATCTCAGGAGGCGCAACGCAAGGCATCACCCCTGGCAGCACGTTCGGCCTTTATAAAAAAGGTAAGATAGTGAACAATCCGCAAACCGGCGCCAATGTCGAGCTTCCGGGCAAGAAGATGGGACAAATCACCGTGGTCAGCAACTACGGCGACACCCCGGAAACGGAAATCTCGTTCGCCACCTACGAAGGCGAAAAAATTGACACTGAGCATCTTGAAAACTATTATTTGATGGAGGAATAAACCATGAAAAAAGTCATTATTGCCACCCTTTGCCTGTTTGTTTCCACCCTGTTCACCTCGTGTGGCGTAGGCAACTATTCAGTCACTTCGGGCGTTGAGGACAAAGCTGCCATCTGCTTCTCGGCCTCATCCTCTTACGACATCGACGTCACCATCGACGGTCAACAATACGCCACAGCCACCGTCAAAGACATCGCCCACAAAACCCGCCGCGACATCAAACGCACTGCCAAACGCTCCATTCAAGCCACACCCGGCAGGCACAAGGTTGAAGTGACCCGCAACGGCGAAAAGATCTATTCCAAGGAAGTGATACTCTCGACCGGCGACACCAAAATCATAGAGCTATGAAAAAACTGATTGTCCTGACTGGCTTGGCTTTGCTACTCAGTTCATGCATAGAGACCAAGCCCATGCTCTACAATTGGGGCTATAAAAGCAGTACGAAAAGCGCCTCGGAATACGAGACATTGCTCTACGATAACTACCACACACAAAGTCCAGAGAGTGTGTGTGCGTTGCTGTGCCAATATGAGTACATGGTCACCCACCCTGGCGGACAAAGAGGCGTCGTACCTCCCGGCATCTGCGCTGAGTACGGCTACCTGCTGCTTGCCCCTGAAACATCTCAAGCCTTCGAAAGCAAGGCTACGAAAAGACAGAGAGAGACCATGGGAGCCTCGGGCGACTATGGCGCAACATTCAGGGAAAAAGGCATGCAAATGCTCCAAAAGGAGATAGAGCTTTACCCCGAGTCAAGCATCTTCATCCAACCTCTCATCAAAAAATTCAGTCAACAATAAACCATGAGAAAAATCACCTACCTCCTGATTGCAGCCTGCGCCCTGTTGTTCGCTTCTTGCGGAACTACTGCCTCCTTCACGCGCGGCGAGCTTTACCCGAAGATGTATGACGAAAAGCCCATGACCTTATTGGTTATGCCGCCTATCAACAACTCTAACAACGTGGAAGCCAAAGACTTGCTCTACACTTCCATCAACCAGCCCCTGGCTGAGGCAGGTTACTACGTCATCTCGCCCCATTTGGCCATGGAAATCTTCAAGGCCGAAAGCGCGTACGATGCCGAGAACTTCATCGACGGAAACGTGGGCATGTTCGGCAAGGTGTTTGGCGCCGACGCAGTCATCTTCTCCGTGATTGAGAACTGGGAAAAGAAAGGGTTCGGCATCCAGACCAAGATTACATATCTCGTGAAGTCAACCACATCCAACGAAGTGCTGTTTGACCGCACCTGCGACCTCTATCTCGACCTGAGCGACAACAACAACTACGGCGGTGGACTTGCCGGTGCCTTGGCCAGTCTCGCGGTTTCAGTTCTCGACACTGCCCTCACCGACCACATCGTGGCCGCCCGCAAGTGCAACGAGTACATTTTCCATGACATTCCACAAGGAAAATACCGCAACGAGCACTTGCAAGACCAAGAAATTCCAGCCGAAGCGAAGAACATTAAAAAGACTGTAAAGAAATAAACTTTACGGTACAATTTTCTCTAAAAACCTGTCGTTAAAAGGCAGGTTTTTCTATTTTATTGGTCGTGGTATGCCAAAATTCAATACTTTTGCAATTTGGCAAATGCCAAAACCCTTCGAATAATCAACAAATAGTTTTTATATCACTATGACATTCAAAAGGTTAAACACGATTACAGGATGGCTGGTAGCGATTATTGCCGCCGTCGTGTATTTCCTCACGCTTGAGCCTACCGTGAGCTGGTGGGACTGCGGCGAGTACATTTCAACAGCTTACAAACTGCAAGTGGGTCACCCGCCTGGGGCACCTTTGTTCCAGATGATCGGGCGTTTCTTCTCGCTCTTTGCGGGCGGCGACGTCACCAAGGTAGCCATGATGGTCAACGTGATGTCGGCCATCTGTAGCGCTCTCACCATTGCCTTCCTCTTCTGGACCATCACCATGATGGCTCGCAAGGTGTGGATGAAAGAAGGCGAAGACGCGCCTTGGGCGAATAAGATTGGCGTGCTGCTGGCCGGCTTCGTCGGCGCTGTGGCTTACACTTTCACCGAGTCGTTCTGGTTTAATGCCGTGGAGGGCGAGGTCTATGCCATGTCGTCGTTCTTCACCGCCGTCACCTTCTGGGCTATCCTGAAATGGGAACAAGTGGCCGACGACCCGAAAAGCACCCGTTGGATTGTCTTCATCGCCTTCCTCATCGGCCTCTCCATCGGCGTCCACCTGCTCAACTTGCTGTGTATCCCTGCTTTCGTGTATGTGGTGTACTTCAAGAAATGGCAGAAGACCTCGTTCTGGGGCTTCGTGCTGGCTGGCGTGGTGTCAGTGGTGCTGCTGTGGTTCCTCAACATGTTCCTCGTGCCACAGGTCATCAACCTGGCGGGCAAGACGGAGTTGTTCTTCGTGAACTCGCTCGGCGCACCGTTCAACGTGGGTTCCATCGTGTTCTTTGCCGTCATCATCGGACTCATCGTATGGGGGCTTCGGTTTACCGCCAAGCGAGGCAAGGTGATTTGGAACACCGCCATCCTCTCCCTCATGTTCATCCTCATCGGCTACTCCTCGTTCTTCATGCTGATCATCCGTGCCAATACCAACACGCCCATCAACGAGAACGAGCCCAAGGAAGCCCTTTCGATGCTGTCATACATCAACCGTGACCAATATGGCAGCTGGCCTTTGCTCTACGGACCTTATTACAACGCACCCGTCACAGGCCTGAAAGACGGCAACCCCATCTACGTCAAGGACAAGGAGAAAGGGAAATATGTCATCACCGACGACAACAAGCGCAGCCTGCCTGACTATTCCGATGAGATGAAGACCTTGTTCCCGCGCATGTGGAGTACGCAAAGAGGCTCACACTCAGAGATGTACGAAAGGTATAGAAAGAACGAAAACGGTGTGGTTACTGGCAAGACCGTGCATGTCAAAAACTACCGTGGTGAAAGCATAGCGGTCAAAAAGCCCACCTTTGGACAAAACCTGAGGTTCTTCATCGACTACCAGTGCAACTGGATGTATTGGCGCTATTTCATGTGGAACTTCGTGGGCCGTCAGAACGACATCGAGAGCCAAGGCGAACTCACCCACGGCAACTGGCTCAGCGGCATCAATTTCATCGACAGTGCCCGACTCGGCGACCAGACCGGCATCCCTGCCAACCTGCAAAACCCAGGACGCACCACCTATTACTTCCTGCCTCTCATCCTCGGTCTCATCGGCCTGATTTGGCTGCTCAAGAAAGACCTGAAACAAAGCTGGATCATCTTCCTGCTCTTCTTCATGACGGGCTTGGCCATCGTGATCTATCTTAACCAAACCCCGCAACAACCCCGTGAGCGTGACTACAGCTATGCTGGCTCGTTCTACGCCTTCGCCATCTGGATTGGTTTCGGCGTCATCGCCCTTATCGACCTCATCAACAAGCTGACGAAGAGAAACAGTGTCATCACCGCTGTGGTCATTGGCTTGATCTGCTTCATGGCCGTGCCCTGCGTGTTGGCTGCCAACGGCTGGGAAGAGCATAACCGGTCGGGCAAGACCTCGGCCCGCGACTGGGCACGCAACTATCTTGCCCAGCTGCCTGAAAACGCCGTCATCTTCACCCGTGGCGACAACGACACCTTCCCCTTGTGGTATGTGCAGGAAGTGGAAGGCTTCCGCACCGACGTGCGCGTGTGCAACTATATGTTGTCGAGCGGCTATTGGTATGTACACCAGATGGGCCGCAAGGTGTATGAGTCCGATAAGCTTCCGCTCACCTTGACACAAAAGGAATATGACAACGGTATCAACGAGCAGATTCCTGTCGAGGAGGAAGAATACTTCAAGGGCAAACAGGTAGAGCTGAAGCAACTCATCGACTTCATCCACAACCCCAAAGCGGTGTTACGCTATGCCAACGGATCCTATACGAATTATGTCCCATGCCGTAGCTTGAAACTCACCGTCGACAAGGAGGCTTGCATCCGCAACGGCATCGTGCCCGAGAGCATGAAAAACCAAATCGTGGACGAAATCACGTGGGAAATCAAGGACAACTACATTTACAAAAATGCTATCATGTTGCTTGATTTCATGGCCACCAACAACTGGGAGCGTCCCGTGTACTTCACCTCGTTTAGCGACATGTCGAAAGTGTTGGGCATCTCCAAGTACCTGCACATGGAAGGCCTGGCCTATCGTTTCATTCCCGTAGAAGCCGAGGATTACTTGAAAGGTTATGGCGGTGTGTATCGTGACGGCGCATATGACCTGCTGGTCACCAAAGCCGATGAAGGCATCGTCAACTGGGGCAGCATGAACCAAGAAGGCGTGGTGCCTGACCGCGAGAGCGTGCGTAACATGAGCTATGCCCAATTGGCCTATTCGCGTCTGGCCCAAGCTTTGGTCAACCACAACCAGATGGATTCCGCCGTCATCGTGTTGGACAAATACCAGGAGTTCTTCCCCAACGAGAAGTTCCCTGCCGAGATCCACACCTACCAGTTCCCCGAGATGTATTACATCTGTGGCGAGACCGAGAAAGGCGATGCCTATCTCATGAACTTGGTCAATAACTACAGCAACATCATCCAGTATTATGGCAAGATGAAGCCCAAGTTCAGGAAATACTTCGAGGAAGACATCGACGAAGGCATGAGTTTGCTCAAGCACTTCAGCGACACAGCCAAGAAGTACGAAAGGAACGAGTTGGCAAAAGACATCGAAGACCGCATGATGCAGTATCTCAACTTGTACTACGACTAAGGTTTTGTTGAGATGGTAATAAAAACCAGCGTCCGGAAATCCAGACGCTGGTTTTTTATGGTGTGCACAGAAGAATCAAATTTGCTGCTCCATCTTTTTCCGATGCACAAAGCTCCAAACGATCATCCCAATGCCGATGAGCACAAAAGGAACGCTGAGCCATTGGCCCATGTCAAAGATCATGTTGCGCTCAAAGTCCACCTGCACGTTCTTCAGGAACTCGATGCCGATGCGCGAGCCGAAGATGATGACGAGGAATGTGCCGAACATCAGGCCAGGCTGCTTGTGACCGAGGTCGCGCTTGTAGTACATCCACAGCAGGAGGGCCATCGCCACGAGGCAGAAGAAGGCCTCGTAGAGACCTGTCGGGTGGCAGGGCAGCCATTCGTTTGGCGGGCAGCAGTCGCCCGAAGTACAAGGTGTATAATTGTCAACCGTGCCACAGAATTGATCAGCACCGCGCATGAAGACAAAGCCCCAAGGCAACGAGGTAGGCGTACCGTAAATTTCGTGGTTGGTCACATTACCGCAACGGATCAAGGCACCGACGAGACAGACAGGGACAACGATACGGTCAAGGATCCATATGTAGTTGATGCGCTGGGGACTGTCCTTCGTCTTCTTGGTCGACTTGTTGTAGCTACGCACATAGAGCCACAGACCAAATAGGATGCCGATGGCGCCGCCGTGACTGGCGAGACCGCCTTCCCATACGGCCAACATCTTCAGCGGATGAGAGAGATAATATTCTGGTTCGTAAAACAGGCAATGACCGAGGCGTGCTCCTATAACCGTAAACAACAACATGAATACCAGCAATTTATCCAGCCAGTCATCGCCCATTTTCTCGCGGCGGTAGATTTTCCGCAT
Organism: Bacteroidales bacterium; assembly: GCA_017632935.1. GTDB lineage: Bacteria > Bacteroidota > Bacteroidia > Bacteroidales > F082 > Limimorpha. Next base: position 6,740 of record JAGBQJ010000020.1, read on the forward strand.
GACGAAATAGCCTAACAAAAAGCCCAATGCCCACATAAGGCCGTACCAACGCACATGAAGGTTGCCGATGGAAAACAGGACGGGGTCGAGGGTCCAGGTGATGTGATTTAGGATCATGGTTTAGTAATTTGGCGCAAAAGTAAGAATATTTGTTGAATTGTTTATTGTTTAATCGTTTAATTGTTCGGCTGCTGGCTTATGGCCTATGACTATGGCAGCTTTTCTTCATGGTTAGAAGTTTTCAATGTTTTGAAGCTGCCATGGTCATGAGCCATGGGCCATAGTTGAAAAAAATAATCACCATAGTGTAACTTTTTGCCCATTTCTCCGTATTACCCTTATAAAAGATGGACAGACTTCAGTACAACCAGTGCGTGGAGCTTTATGCCGACCGGCTTTTCCGCTTCGCGTTCTCAAGCCTCCGCAACCGCGAGCAGGCCGAGGACGTGGTGCAGGAAAGCTTTGCCCGCGTTTGGGAGAAGGCCAAGACGGTGGACTTTGCCAAAGCGAAATCCTACCTCTTCACCACCGCCCACCACGCCATGATTGACGAAGTCAGACAACGCCAGCGGACGAGCGACATCGAAGAACTCGCCACCTTCGCCGACCCAAAAGGCGTCCCCTACCCCGATGTCAACGACATCCTGCACAAGGCCTTGACCACCCTTCCCGAGGCACAACGCAACGCCTTGCTTTTACGCGATTATGAGGGATACAGCTACCAGGAAATAGGCGACATCACAGGGATGAGTGAGTCGCAAGTGAAGGTGAACATCTTCCGCGCCCGCACCGCGCTGAAAAACAAACTGAAAAGCATCGACAACCTTATCGACATAGAGCCATGAAAACGAACATCAACACCGACAACTACGAGGCCTACCTCCTTGATTACATGGAGGGCAACCTCGGCCCCGACGAGGCAGAGCAGCTGAAAGCCTTCGTCGCGGCACAAGGTCTGGATTGGAACGAGCTCACCGAGGAGCTTCCGCATCTGGAAGCCCCAGCCGTCGCTCACCCCGACAAGGAAAGCCTGAAGAAAAAAGGCACCCTCGTGCCGCTCTATGTCAAGATCGCCTCGGCCGCCGCCGCTGCCGGTCTGCTGCTCACCGTCACCTTGTGGCCCGAGAAGTCATTGCCAAAATTGGAACCCGTTGCCGAGCTGAAGCCTATCCTTCCCGAACGGCTCATCACCTCAGAAAAAATCGAAGCCTTGCCCTCAAGGACAATACAATTCATTCCAAACCAAACTGTTGCAAAAGCAAAACCTGTCGTCCAAGAAAGAGTTGAGATGCCGCTGTTGGCCAAGTTGGAGCCCATCAAAGTGCAAGCCTTGTCCAACGACAAAGAGCCTGATTTCGAGTTGCTGGCCTACCGCATGCCTACCGATTTCGCTTTTGCCCAATTCGATGAAAGCCGCTTCGAAGACGAATACGAAGAACACGACCTGTCGCTCATCGGCAAAGGCATCGCCCTCTTGACCAACGGTCGCCACAGCAGCTTCGGCAGCCTTATTTCTTCAGGCATAAGCACGGCGAAGAAAGAAATCAGCTTGGCGGCCACCGACATGGCGCTGACGGCCTACTACCACGCCGACGAACGCTTCGAGGAAGCGCGCGAACGGTGGGAAGAAAAGAAAAACGAATAAAAAAAATGCCGCTCGAAAGCGGCATTTTTCATTTGTTCCTGGACTTTCTTCAGAAATTGATACTGAATCCAAAATTGACGGGATGCACCTCAATGTTGGTCATAGTGAAGATGGGTAACAAGGCATAGTTGGCGAAGAAGCCCAGATTCTCGGCACCCACACGAAGCGAGGCATCCAACTTGAACTGGTTTATGTTTGCCCCATAATAGCGCTTCGTCTGCGTGCCATCTTCTAGCTTCACGCGGTTCCACTGTGCGATGCGCAAGCCACCTGTCACACCTGCATCGATGTACATATGATGCGTTGGACGAACCTGAAACATAAGCGGCACTTGCAGAAAGAGTGCGCCGTGTTTGCTGTTCTTGACGACTTGGTCAGATTCAATCGGAACCAACGTATACACCACATTGTCAGGGTCATATTCAATGGTGATGTCATTGTTCCAACTGAAGTTGTTCCAGCCGATGCCGACACCCGTGAACAGGCCTGTCCTGTGTCTTCTGTCGAAAGCAATGCCCACATCGGCGATATTGAAACCGAAGTACCAGCTACGTAATGGTCTGAGTTCCATGCCTTGAGCACCGTTATTGGCGTTCACAACATCCGCAGGCGTGTTGAAAAGCATGTTCAAGCCCGCCTCGAAGCCGTTCCAGTGGGGATCAAGCAGAAGGCTCTTCTTTTGGGGACGCTTGTCCGCGGGTCCGTCGTTCGTTGGTGGAGTTGGGCAACAGGACGGTTGATCATGATGACGTTCATGAGATCTGCCATACTTGTCCTCGAAGTGTTCACCCCATCGCTCCATTTTGCGGCCCCATTTTTCCATTTCTGCTCCCCATTGTTCCATGTCGCGTTCAAACTGTTCCCAATCCACAGAGTCAGAGAGTTGCTGAAGATTCTCGCCCAGTTCACGCATCAGTTCAGAGAGGTCTGGCGAGAGTTCTGGCATGTCAGGATTACCGACCGATGCTTGCATCTCATTCTTATTGAAAAACCATTTGCGGTTGGTTTCCGTTTCAAAGAAAGGCTGGGCGTTTTGTACCATACCTTTTAGGAAGTCTTTTTTCAGACCATTGGGATCATCGTCCAGATTAAAAGCCATATTCCATTGGTCACCGCTCTTTTCGACTTTCGCATCGTAGTTCAGGCGTTCGGCGTTCACTCTGCCAGATCCAAGTGCTTCACCACAGAAGACCTGGCAATTGCCCGACAGTTTCACATCGCCGGAACCTGTCGAACGGACATAAACATTGTCGTAACCGATTATAAGATCCACACTTCCTGAGCCCATATTCCGGATGGAGAGATTTTGTCCGCGCAAAGCGCCATAATCCGTACGGACATTTCCTGCACCCATCACCGTAAGGTAATCCAATCGCTGAACCGTTACCTCACGCGAGCCCGCACCTTCAAGATAAAGGATGCTATCCACTACGTAATACTTCTGCAAATTGTGATTCTTGTTGTTGATGGCCAATTTCTGTCCCTGCTTGAGCACTATCGGCCCCGAGCCTTTGACCACAATCGTGTTGATCTTGCTCCCGTCCCCATCTGGAGTAGGAATCAGTGTTTCTTGTGCCTTCGCGGTTCCGAAGGCCAGCAGCAACAATGTTGCTAAAATCAATCTTGTTTTCATTTCAATTCGGTTTTTATTGTTTCTCAATTTACTATTGTTCTTCTCGGAAAACACCAGTAATACGGAGAAACACGAAAAAAGTTACAAGACTTATTCAAAAAATGCCGAAAAATGACATTTGCGCTCAGCAGTGAGCGTCTCACCTTCGGCTAGCTCCAACTTCACGTAAACCTTTTGCAAGTCAGCGTTTCGCAGACATTCGCCCAGGCCTTCAACAACGTATTTTCGGTTCTCGTTGGGCGTCATTGTAACCTGTACTTTTTGTTCAAAGAGAGGCTTATCTTCAAGGTCACACACCTGAATCGAAAGTGTGCCATCGATGTCGCGCAACAGGTCGGAAGTCACAAAGACACCGTAGTCCTTTTGGTCGAGTGAGAGCAGCACGGGCGCATAGAGCGTCTTGAGTCGTTCTTGCAGTACCTTGGGATTGCCGTAATAGTCGATGGACGACCAGGAAGTCACAGGCCAGGCATCATTGAGTTGCCAATAGAGTGTGCCCATGTTGTAGGGCTTCGCCGTGCGGTGTGCTTCAATGGCGATCTCCATGCCGTAGGCTTGCGAGAGTTGGCTCAGATGCACATATTCCTCAAAGTCCTTGGGCTGGATATTGGGGTAGTATCGATGGATGAAATCGTCAATCTGCCGTGTGCCACGGGCATGTTTCTGGTGTGCCGCAATGACTTCGGCATCCTTGCTCAGTTCCTCGCCTTCCGCGATTTTCAGCAAAGTCGAATAATCGGGATAGCTTTGGTAGCCGTACTCGCTGTTGAAGCGACCCACCTTCTCGTGATAGACTTCATAGGGCAACTCGCCCCACCAAACGCCCCAATAGTGCACGTCGCCTTCGGTCAGGCTCTCGGGTCGGCCCCAGCCTTTCGAAGGCGAGCTGGGCCAATAGGGTCGCGACCCGTCAAAGTCAGCAACGGCTTTCGGCAAAATGCCTTCAAAGAGACGGTCGTATCCTGCCTTAATCGCTTTGTCATCTTCCTCAGACCAATTCAGCGACTTTTGCCATCCCCAGTTATAGTAGCCTTCGGAAATCTCGTTGCCGCCGCACCACAAGGCCAACGACGGATGCGAAGCCAATCGCTTCACCTGCTCTTCCGCCTCAATCCTTGCGTTCTCAAGGAAAGCCTCGTCGTAGGGATACATCGTCCCAGCATACATAAAGTCTTCCCAAACCAAGATGCCGAGTTTGTCACACAATGTGAAAAAGTCGTCGGAAGGATAAATGCCGCCACCCCACACACGCAGCATATTGAAATGGGCATCTTTGGCTTGCTCCAAGAGTTGAATCGTATGGTCAACATCAATCCAGGTCTCAATCATCTCCTCGGGGACGTAGTTGGCGCCTTTGGCATACATCGGCACGCCATTCACCTTGAAATAGAACGCCCGCCCGATGCTGTCAGGCTCATCAACCATCTCGAAGGTTTTAATACCAGACCTTATTTTCTTGAAATCCAATATTTTACCTCCGTCTTTCAGCAGTACATCAAAGACATAAAGCGGTTGTTCGCCCATCTCGTTAGGCCACCACAACGCTGGATTTAAGATTTCAAATTCAAGGCTTTCAGATTGGAAGCCACTACCCAAATGAACATTTTTCTCGCTGTTTTTCTCACCATTGACATAAACTTCCACCACGTAATTTCCTCCAGCCTTACCTTCCACATCAAGGCAAAAACGCATCGTAGCCTTCTCGGTATCAACTTTTTCCGTGACCACATAAGCATTTTGTAATTTCGCATCAGACCAACCCAACAATTCCACCCGTTTCCAGATACCCACATTCTTGTATTTCGGAGCCCAGTCCCAGCCATGCTGATAGGGTGCCTTGCGCGAAACGGCATATTTTTCAGGCAATTGAGGCTGATGTTGCTCATACAAAGCCAATTGTATGCTGTCATAACGAGGGAAATGCACTTCCAAAAGGTTGTCTCTCTTTTTCAGCAAGTCTTTCACCTCGTGTTTCCAAGTGCGAAATTGGTTGTTGGCGAAAAATAGGTCTTCACCGTTCAATTTCACTTCGGCGTAGGTGTCGATACCTTCAAATTCCAATTCAACAACCTGTTTTTCAAGAAGTTCCTTATCCACATCGAAACGCAAGGTGTAGCCCCAAGGATGGTCGGAAATCCATAAAAGGTCGTTTTCCACCGTGCCGAGATAGGGATGCGGGATAATGCCGTTTTCGTAAAGGCTTTGCTGCACCACCGAGGGCACATCGACCCGCATATTAATATCTAAGGTATCGCCCGTGAGCGTCCAGCCTTGGTTGAGGAGCTGCGCAACGACGTTGGGCTTTTCAACTTTCTGACAGCCAACCAAAACCGTCAGCACAATCAAACAAAACAATACTTTTTTCATTGCTACAATTTCTTTTTTCACAAAACCTGCAAAACCCTCAAAACAGTTTTCAATGGAAAGTCGCCAACCGGCTCCTTTCCGGCGGCGACGCGGTTGCGCACCGCCGCACAAACAAAAGGAGTTTCGCCTGTTTTGTGGGTTTTGTAATGAACTAAAACGGGTTCAGCATTTTTTCCATTTCGTAAATCAAATCGCGGTTCGACTCGGTCCAGACCATCGCGGCGCCCGTGTTGTCCTTTTGGTTAGGATACAGTTTCTCGTTGAAACGCGGCACCCAATGCGCCAAGGAGGCGTGGCAATGCACCGCACCCGTCATGTCAAGGATTTCCTTCACATTGCCGAGGTTGATACCGCCGCCCGGCATGATGCCGATTTTGTCGCCATAGCGCAGCTGCATCTCTGCAATCATCGGGACACCTTCCAAGGCCGTGGGCTTGCCACCCGAGGTCAGGATTTTGTCGAAACCGAGGTCTATCAACTTTTCAACAGCCTCGAAAGGTTTCACACAGGCATCAATAGCGCGGTGGAAAGTGAATTTCAGTCCCTCGCCTGCTCCCATCAAGGCCTTGATGGTCTCCACATCCAGTTCTCCCTTGTCGTTCAAAGCCCCAATGACCACGCCCTCGAAACCGAGCTTCTTGCAGAGCATGATGTCGGTCTTCATCATCTCGACTTCATCCTCGTCGTAGATGTAGTTGCCCGGTCGCGGACGGATGAGCACGCGCATGGGGATAAACGAAATATCAATGGCCTTGGCCAAAGTACCGAACGAAGGAGTCACACCGCCCACTTCGAGGCACTCGCACAACTCCACGCACTGGGCGCAGCCGTCCATCGCGTTCTGCAACGACTTGATGCCGTTGGCACAGATTTCCAGTCGTATCATAGTTCTTACAATTTTGGGGCAAAGATAGCGTTTTGTTGTTATCTTTGCAGAAATTTTCCACCCATGAGAGTTAAACTGCTTATCATACTTTGCTTTTTTGCTTTAAACGCCTTTGCCCAAAACACCCATATCCTCCCTACCCCACAGCAAGTCGAGACCCAAGAGGGGCATTTTGTTTGGGACGAGAACGTCGTCCTCACCTACGATGCTGCCGACACCGAAATCAACCAAATCATCACCCTGTTCCGCAACGACTTGGACCTAATCAGCGGAAGGAAAGTAAAGTTCTCACGCGTGGTCATCAAGGGCATGCATTTTATTGAGCTTATTAAGACCGACCACCTCGGCGTGAGCGAAAACGAGGACCAAGCCTATCGCATGACCATTAACCCCAACTTCATCCGCTTGGAGGCCACATCCAACACAGGCCTCTTCTATGCCACCCAAAGCCTGAAACAACTCTACCGTTATTCTTTCCTGAAGAACAAAGGCGAAGTCACCATCCCGTGCATGACCATCACCGACTGGCCAAACTTCAAAATTCGCGCCTGGCAAGACGATATCAGCCGCGGACCCATCGTCAGCATGGACTACCTGAAACGCCTCATCCCAATGATGGCCGAGTGCAAACTCAATGCCTTCTCGCTCTACACCGAGCACACTTTCAAGACGAAATGCCACCCCGACGTCGCCCCCACCGACGCCTTCACCGCCGAGGAAATCAAGGAACTGGAGAATTACTGCAAACCTTATCATATCCAAATCATTGGCAACCAGCAATGTTTCGGGCATTTTGAGGAGATCCTCTGTAATCCTTTCTACAGCGACTTGGCCGACACCAAAGGAAACCTTAACCCTGCCAAAGAGGAGACCTACCAATTCCTTGAAGATCACCTCCGCGAGGTGGCCAGAGCCTACAAGTCGCCCTATTTCAACATCAACTGCGACGAGACCGAGAGCCTCGGTCAAGGCTATGCCAAGGCATATGTGGATTCGGTAGGTCAAACCACAGCTTATTACCAGCATATCAACCGTGTCAACAGAATGCTGCGACCCTACCGCAAGCGCGTGATGATGTGGGGCGACATTGCTGACAAGCACCCTGAAATCCTCGACAATCTAGACAAAGATATCTCCCTTATCGCGTGGAGTTATGTGGGCAGCGACAGCTTCGACGACTTCCTGCAACCTTACGTCAAATCGGGACGCAACTACTTCGTGGCACCCGGTGCGAGTCTGTCTGAAAGGGTTTGGCCCAAGCATTATGAGTTCAAAGCCAACATCACCAACTTGTGTCGTGATGGTTACAAAAACGGCGCCATGGGTGTCATCAACACCTGCTGGGATGACTTCGGCGAGTCGCTGACCCATTGTGCTTTATATGGCCTCGCCTTGGGTGCCGAGACCAGTTGGAATCCCACCACAACCCTGGAACGTGACACTGAAGCCAACTTCACTACCCACTTCCTGGGAAGCCTTTCCGACGGCATTTCAAAGCACCTTGACGAACTCTCTGAATGGACAAAAATCGACGGCATCGGCAAGTTCACCGCGATGACGGAGCCCATGACACCCTTCTACCCCGCCCTCGTCAGCGACTCCATCAAAGGCTTAAACCAAAAGGCGTTTGTGTCACTTTCTGCATTGGAGAAGACCTTGGTCAACGACAAGAAACAGGTGAAGTGCAACGTCGACTTCTTCGACAATGCCCTTTATGCCGTGCATCGCATGCAGTGGTGCGCCAAACGCAACATGACCCGCTGCCAACTCTACCGCACCTACAACGATCCAAGCAAGGCCAACATCGCCGAAAGCCAGCGGATGGTTCAAGAGCTCATGACCACGCTCCACGACCTGAAAAACGAATACGTCAACGTGTGGAATATCGAGAGCCGACCCTATTGGCTTGACGTCAACATGAAGAAATACGACGACATCGCCAAAGAACTACAGCAGCTTGAATATCTGCCATTTATAGAGACGACAACCGATACAGAAGGCCATGCAGCCATCGCGCTGAAGACCGTTTTCGACGACAAGAAAATCCATTACACCATTGACGGAAAAGAGGTGACGACAAATGATTCCATCTATAAAAAGCCCATCGTTTTGGAGCGTCCATGCCTCGTGAAAGCGGCTTGTTTCAATGAATTAGGTGAAGCTGTTCGCACTGAGCGTTATTTCCGCTATCATCAGGCCATGGGGAAGTTGAAGCGACTTAACAGCCCAGCGGGCAACTACCGCCCCGAGTACTCGGGCGGCGGCGACAACGCCCTCCTCGATGGCACCCTCGGCAGCGACGACTACAAGGACGGCCGTTGGCAAGGCTTCTACGGCATCGATGCCGATTTGGAGATTGACTTCGGCAGTGCCCAACCTGTAAAAGCGCTGAACATCGGCTTCTTGATGAATGCACACGATTGGATTCTGCAACCAAATGTGGTTGAAATCCAGACTTCCACCGATGGCAAGAACTACAAGCTCTTTAAGACCTTCACGCTGACGACAAAGGTTCCGCTGACTGGCAACCACACCTTCCGTGAACGTTTTGAAACACCCAATCTTTCAGCGCGTTACCTGCGGATTGTGGTAAAGAATCCCGGAAAACTGCCCGAGGGCTTGCCTGGAGCAGGATATGACTCTTGGATTTTCATGGATGAGGTGATAGTGGAATAATTATTTACTAGTCCTACTATAACTCAACCCCAACGTATAGAATTGTGTCTCAACCTCTGCGCCCGTCAGCTCCACCTCCAAGGCACAGTTTTCCTTAATCTGGCTTATGAGCGAAAGCCTCTCGGTGCGTAGCTCACCCTCCTGCAAAGTGTTGAGCGGGAAATACTCCTCGGCCAACAAGTAGTCGGCCTTCCCCTTCTCAATAACCCTCACATGAAGCATTACATCGGTCACCCGACCCGGGCCCAAATTGTGCAAGTCAACTTCCATTTCGCAGTTAGCCTTGGCGTTCACCGATGTCGGCTTCGACTCAAACTTCACGCTTTTGATAAGCAGGCTGGGCGCGTCATCGACGGGAACGGCCTCCATTCGGGCATCGACATAATCCTCGGGGATCTGTCCCATCAACCAACCCTTCATGGTGGTCTCCAGATAATAATACCGCTTCCCACGAAACATGAGATAACGCTCGGCCTCTACCCCATCGCAATGCACGCCAATGGCCATATGCTCGGGCAGCACCAACAGGATGAAATCGACGTCCATCTCATAAAGCAAGGCGGTCAGCAAGGCCACCTTGTCCTCGCAGTCGCCACAGCCATCCACCAAAGTCTCTATTGGAAAGCGGACATACTCATCTGTACCCTTGCTGTCGGCATCGTGAACGTATGGCAAAGACTGCACGAAAGTGAGTGCCAGATTGATCTTTTCCAGCTCCGAGGTGGCATTGCGGCTGAATTCATTCGCCAAGGCCTGCATCACAGGCCGGTCGTGCTCCGAAAGCATGAAACTATAGTAATTAGGCGGCAGTTCGTCACCTTGAAACTTGTAACGATAAGCCAGATGCTCACGGTCGTAACGGAAATAGCGGTAGAGCTCTTTGCTGATATTCAGCGAGATGGCGCAATTCTTCTTGTTGTATTCCCACGCGTGTTCCACCGCAAAATAGCCATCGCGCTCCACCACGGAATGGGCCGAAGCGGTGAGGCTGACGATGGCCATTAATAAAACAAGGTGCAAACGCGCTTGCATGGGATGGATTGTTTTCCCATTTAAACGCAAAAACTGTGCTAAAATTGCGGGTTATTCCCCCCAATAATGGAAATCCTTCAATTCATCCAGCAATTCCTTCACGGCGGCTTCCAGCTGTTCGTCCACACCATCGGCCATTTTCTCGGGCGTGTTGCGCACCTTCACATCAGGCTCCAACTGAGTGTTTTCCAGCCAGTTGCCTTGCTCGGTACGGTAACCCACCACGGGTAGACCGAAATACAGGGACGGATCTTGCAAGGTCTCCCAAGTCACGCTCGACATGGTGCCGGGCACGGGCATACCGACGAGTTTGCCCATCTTCTTGTACTTGTAGACCCAAGGCGTGCCATGCGCGTTGCTGTAGTTGGCCTCACCCACAATCATAATGGAAGGTTTGTTGTAACGCCGCGAAGGCATCACGCAAGCCACGCTGTCGTTGATGACTTGTTCGAGGTATTTCTCACCGCTGAAGAGTATCTCGATGTCCTCGTGCAGGCGACCGCCGCCGTTGAAACGGGTGTCGATGACAATGCCATCGCAGAGGTTGTATTTGCCGAGGATTTGTGAATACACGTCACGGTAGCTGGCGTCGCCCATGCTCTTGATGTGGACATAGCCCAGACGCCCGTTGGACAGTTTCTTCACCACCTCCTCATTGTGCTTCACCCAACGGTTGTAAAGCAGATCGTTCATCGCGCCGTGGCTGATGGGCTTCACAGTCTCCTCCCAAGTCTTTCCGCCATCGGAGACGGTCACAAGGACGGTCTTATCCTTCTTGTTGTTGAGCAAAGGATAGTAGTCCATACCTTTCGTAATCTCCACACCGTCAATCTTTTCAATGATGCAACCGACCTTCACTTTCGACTTGCCCTTGTCAAAGGGACCGCCTTCCACCACCTCGGCAATCTTCAGGCCGTCGCCTTTGTAGTCGAGGTCGAGGAGCACACCGAACTCCGCCGTGGCGTCTCCTTTGCTTGAAGGCCTGTAGCCCGAACCGGTGTGCGACACATTCAGCTCGCCCAAGATTTCGCTCAACATCTCCGAGAAGTCGTAGTTGTTGTTGATATGCGCCAAGAAAGGCTGGTAAGCCTCTTTCATCATCGCCAAGTCCACGCCATGATGGTCCTTCATGAAGAAACGCTTCTCGATTTGCAGGAAGACGTGGTTGAACATATACTCGCGTTCCTCAGCGAGGTTGAGTTCCATAATGGCGTCATATTTTATAGGAGTGGACTTGCCGGCTTTGTCGAATTTTTGCAGGTTATTGCCCGAGAGCACATAAAGATTGTCGCCCTTCATCCTCAGCTGGGCACCGCCCTGTCCCAGTTTCTTCGTGATCTTCATCGACTTCTCGCGCACATCCATCTCCCAAAGGTCGTAGCCTTTCTCGAACGAGGTCATGAAATAGAGCTTCTCGCCATCGTTGGTCAGCGCCATGCCACTCAGGCTCGACGACATCGGGGTCAGACGGAGGACACGGTCTTGCAGATGCTCCAAGTCCACCTCAATCTTCTTGGGTTCTTTGGGTTTCTCATCCTTCTTGTCATCTTTTTTATCGTCCTTCTTGTCTTTTTTCTTGTCCTTGCCCTCGTCCTTGGATTCGTCTTTCTTATTGTCTTTGTCTTTGCTGCCTTTTTCCGTTTCCTTCAGCAAGGCATATTCCTCTTTGTTCAAGCGGAACTTGTCGTAGGCATCTTGGTTGAGGAAGGCGATGAAAGCATCCCGTTGGCTGCCCCAAGAGGCATGGGAACGCATTCCATATCTATCTGAATTATAAATAATTGCATTACCATCCAACACCCATTGCGGGTCATCGTCGAAATAGGCGCTCTCGGTGATGTTGTAGATCTTCATATCACCGCTGGCCGACACGATGCCGACATCCGAATAGGGGTCGCGCATGTGGGTAATCAAGGTCACGGCGAACCACTTGCCGTCGGGCGACCATTCATAGCCCAAGCTGCCGTAATGCTGCGTGCCATCCGTGATTTGACGCACTTCCTTTGAGGCTATATTATAGACCTTCAGAATATTACGATTCTCAATAAAGGCAATTTCCTTGCCATCGGGCGAATACTCAGGATTGCTGCGCTCGATACCGTCGTTGTCGAACAGCGGCTTCTCGTCAATCAAGGTGGCATAGGCGAAGTTATAATCCTCTTTGCGGACGATGGTGGCTTGGTAGAGGTTCCAGTAACCGTCGCGTTCAGAGGCATAGACCAAGGTGCGGCCATCCTTCGAGAACGATGGGCTACGCTCGGCTTGTGCGGTATGTGTGATTTGCTTGGTGGTGGCATATTCGTCGACACCTGTCACGAAGACTTCGCCGCGCGAGACGAAGGCCATCTGTTTGCCGTCGTCGCTCAGCGCAAAGCTGCCAACACCTTTGAAGTCCTGCTTCACCAGCTGTTCCTCCGCTTGGTCATTGACGATTTCGATGTTCACCTTTTGTGGCTCGCCGCCAATGCGTTGCGTGTAAATCTCGCCCATGTAGCCATAGCACATCAGGCCATTGTTGGCTACACTCAAGAAGCGTACGGGGTGCGTCTTGAAATGGGTCACTGCCTCAACGTTTTCCAGGTTGTTGGCAGGCGCCTTATACACGTTGAAGCTGCCATTGTTACATTCGCTCAAAAACACGACCTCTTGGTAGCCTGGCAAATATCTTGGATCGCGGTCTTCGCCTACGTTGGTGGTCAGGATAGTATGCGTCTTTTTCTTGGCGTTGTAATACACCACATCACGGGCCACGGAAGAAGTGTGATGCTTACGCCACACGTTCTCGCTGCCCTTGCGGTCGTAATACAAGAACGACTTGCCATCTTTATCGAACGACATGCTGCACACGGGTACGGCCACCACCTGCTCGGGGCGACCGCCTTCGGTGCTTACCTTATACAATTCGGTAATCCAGCCTGAGGCAAACTGCACGTTCTCAGCGGCTTTCTGGATTTGGGCAGAGAAATAAATCTCCTTGCCATCGGGTGAGAATGCCAAAGGAATCTCACTGGCCGAGTTGGTGGTGATGCGTTTGGCCACGCCGCCTTCGGCCGAGACCAAATAGATGTCGAAATTGCCATTGCGGTCAGTGGCGAAGGCAATTTGTTTGCCGTCGGGCGACCACACTGGGTCGGCATCGTAAGCGACGTTCGTCGTGATTTGTTGGGCTTTGCCGCCACTGGCATTCACCACATAGATGTCGCCTTTATAGCAGAAAGCAATCTTGTCGCCCTGAGGCGAAATCACGTTGTGGCGCAGCCACAGCGGCTGGGCCGAGAGTTGGAATGCCATGGCAAGCAGGGCAAAGAGAACGAGTTTTTTCATAGGATTTATTTTATTGATTCTTAATTATTTAATACAAAAAGAAAACAATGATTCATCTTCGAGAAACAACTCCAACGTATCGCCTACATGCACCTCACCCACGCCTTGTGGTGTTCCTGTGAAGATGAAGTCGCCTTCGTTCAAGGTGACGAAACGGGAAACATGGGCAATGATTCTATCAAAACTGAAAATCATGTCGCGGCTATGGCCTTGCTGTCTCCACTCGCCGTTGAGTTTCATGCCAAAAGCGATGTCTTCAGGGTGTTTTAATCCACTGATTTTCTTGAAACTGCCCATCGGAGCGGAACTGTCGAAAGCTTTGGCGATTTCCCAAGGATGGCCTTTGGCTTTGCACTGGTTCTGTAGGTCTCGTGCGGTGAAGTCTATACCCACAGTGATGGCATCATAGTACTCAGAAGCCATTTTCTCGTCAATCGCCTTACCTGTTTTGCAGATGTGCAGCACCAACTCCGTTTCGTAATTGACCTCCTTACTGAAATCGGGATAGGGAAAAGGCTCGCCTGCAGGCAACAAAGCCGTTTCGGGCTTCATGAAAAACATGGGCTCGGTCGGCAAGGCATTGTCCAATTCCTTGACATGCGCCAGATAGTTACGTCCTATGCAGATGATTTTCATCGTTTTACATTTTTTCCACCCATGCGCAGCTTGATGGCAGTCACCACCTTTTTCGTATAGAGCGGGAAGTCGTTTTTCATGATCCAGTCGTAATAGGGCGGCTCTTTACGAAACACATCCTCGACACGCTCGCCTTTATGTTTACCGAACATGAAGACTTCCTTGCCTTCCTCATCGAAAATGATCTGTCCCGAAAGGTCGGCGTTCTTATGATGGGCAGAGAACTCCGAGAGCTGCTTCATGTCGTTGACCGGCCCCTGCGACTTATTTCCTTTACCATCTTCATAATCAACACCTTGGTATTTGTCGAGCATCGCACGGAGCACATCGTAAGTGGCTTTGGTATCGGCCATGGCACCATGCGCACCTTCCAACTCAGCATGGCAGAAATAACGATAGGCACTCTTCAGGTTGCGTGGTTCCATCTTCATGTAGATATTCATCACGTCGATGAAGTCGCGACTTTTGAGGTCGAAATCATAGTCCACACGGAGGAACTCCTCCACCAGCATCGGAAGGTCAAACTTCAGGATGTTGTAGCCCGCCAAGTCGGCATTGCCAATGAAGGAAGCTATTTCCTTGGCTTTCTCGCGGAACGTGGGCTTGTCGGCCACCATCTCATTCGTATAACCATGCACCGAAGTAGACTCGGCAGAAATTGGCATCTCGGGATTCAAGAGCCAGACACGTTGTTCCTCGTCGCCGTTCACGTTGATTTTCAGCACACTCATCTCCACGATGCGGTCTTGCGAGGGATTCAGGCCCGTTGTCTCCAAGTCGAAAAAGGCTATTGGACGTTTCAGATTCAGTTCCATAAGGTTACAGATTTAACTTCGTTTTGAGTGCAAAAATAATACATAAAAGGCAGCAATATCCATTTTTTTCCTATTTTTGCCCCACTTTTCAAACATAATAGACCAATTAGAAAGTATCAAATTATTGAAAGACATGATGGAAGAAAATGAAATGAAAGAAAGAGAAGAGCTGTTCTCGAAGGCAGTGAAAGCAGGAAAGAGAACTTACTTTTTCGATGTGAAAGCCACGAAAAACGACGAAAAGTACATCACCATAACCGAAAGCAAGCGCCGTTTCGACGAAGGTCTGCAACGCTTCTTCTACGAGAAGCACAAGATTTTCCTCTATAAGGAAGACTTCGAGAAGGTCTCCAAAGGCCTGACCGATGCCATCAAATACATCGAGACGGGTGAGTATCCTGCCGACTATTACGACCAGCCCGAGCCGCGTCACTACGAGCACACGGAAGGCGAAAGCCACACCGAAATCGATAGTGCCATCGACAAATGGTTCGACAGCTTGGACAAATAAACATTCCATAACGTTACACACAGAGGCCGCAGCAACTTGCGGCCTTTTTTGTTGCCCTTTTCCTGAGCGACAAAAACTTATCAACAAATCGTTATTGTGTTGATAACTTTCCGTTTGGGTCGGCAATAAATCGCGCCAAAACGCGTATTTTTGTAGCGTAAATTTCAGACTGAAAAATGGGTAAGACAATAGCAATTGCAAACCAAAAAGGCGGCGTGGGCAAGACCACTTCCGCTATCAACCTGGCGGCCAGTCTGGCCGTCCTAGAATATAAGACCCTCCTCATCGATGCCGACCCACAAGCCAACGCCACTTCGGGTGTGGGCATCGACCCGAGGACCGTGGAGACGAGCATCTATGAATGCATCATCGATCAAGTGGACCCGAAGACCGTCATCGCCGAGACCGAGACACCCAATCTCTTCGTGCTTCCCGCCCATATCGACCTTGTAGGCGCCGAAATCGAGATGATCAACCTGCCTGAGCGTGAGCTGATGATGAAGAAGCTCCTCGCTCCAATCAAGGATGATTACGACTTCATCATTATCGACTGTTCACCGTCGCTGGGCTTGGTCACCGTCAACTCGCTCACAGCAGCCGACTCGGTCATCATCCCCGTGCAATGCGAATACTTCGCCCTCGAAGGCCTCGGTAAGTTACTGAATACCATCAAAATCGTGCAGACCCGACTCAATCCCAATCTCGACATCGAAGGTATCCTGCTCACCATGTTTGACACGCGTCTGCGTTTGTCGAAACAAGTGGTCGAAGAGGTCAAGATGCACTTCCAAGACATGGTGTTTGACACCATCATCAACCGAAACACCCGCTTAAGTGAGGCCCCGAGCTTCGGCAAGACCATCGTCATGTACGACGCCAACAGCACGGGTGCCATCAACTACCTCAACCTCGCCCGCGAGATCCTCGAAAAGAACAACTTATCCACCAAAGACTAACACGCCATGCCTGACAAGAACAGAAAATCATTGGGACGCGGTCTCGACAGCATCCTGCAAAGCCCCGAAACCGACATCACCAGCCGTGACATTAGCGGCGATTTCGTGGCCGGTGCCGTGGCCGAAATCGACATCAACCTCATCGAGACCAATCCCTTCCAGCCCCGCACCGAATTCGACGAGACCGCCTTGCGCGAACTGGCTCAGTCCATCAAGGAACAAGGTGTGATCCAACCCGTTACGGTCAGGAAGCTTGGCTACAACAAATACCAACTCATCTCGGGCGAACGCCGTCTGCGTGCCTCCAAGATGGCAGGACTCACCAAGATTCCTGCCTTCATTCGCGTGGCCAACGATGAGCAGATGCTCGAACTCGCCCTCATCGAGAACATCCACCGCGAAAACCTCAACGCCATTGAGGTGGCCATCTCCTACCAACGCCTTATCGACGAGTGCAACCTCACCCAAGAGGAAGTGAGCGAGAAGGTAGGCAAGAGCCGTAGCGCCGTAGCCAACTTCTTGAGACTGTTGAAGTTGCCGCCTGAGATACAACTCGCCATCCGCGACGGCCACATCAGCATGGGTCACGCCCGTGCCCTCATCAACATCAACGACAAGGAAGAGCAGCTGAAGCTCCTCCAGCAAATCATCATGGAAGAGATGACCGTGCGCCAGACTGAGGAAATGGCTGACAAAGCCAAGGGCAAAGCCGACAAGGAGCGCAAGCAGACCAACTTCATCCCCGAACACTTCAAGAGCAAGATCAAAACCCTGTCGCAGACGCTCAACACCAAAGTGAAGGTGAAACGCGACATCAAGGGTCACGGCAGCGTGGTCATCGACTTCAAGGACGAAGCCGAGTTTGACCGCATCATGGAATTGTTCAACAACAAATGATTGCCATGCCACGCCGCTTCCTGTTCATTCTCGGCATTCTCATGATTGTCGCCTTTCAGAAAACGGAAGCGCAAAACGTGGTATTCGACACCGTAGGCAACGCCATCCTCACCGCCGACACGGTGGTGAAGGAAACGAAGACAACCAAACCCATCAAAGCCCAAAAACCACATAGCCCGAAGAAAGCCACCATCATGTCGGCTTGTCTACCCGGGTTAGGACAGGTCTACAACGGCAAATGGTGGAAGGTACCCATCGTCTATGCCGGATTGGGCGGATTGGGATACCTGGTCTACAACAACTACTCCGAATACAACGCCTATCTCCACGCCTACGAATTCAAGACCGGCGACCTGCCCGAAGGGGAAACCCTCAACCAGCATGAGACAGACTTGGCCAACAGATACTCCGACAGCCAGTTGCAGACCTACAAGGAATCGTATCGCCGCGACTTCGAGTTCTACACCATCCTGACCATAGCTTGGTATGGACTGAACATCGTGGATGCCTGCGTCGATGGGCACCTCTACAACTACGACATCAGCGACGACCTCTCGTTCAGCGTTGACCCTTATCGGCCCATTGAACAGCCCGTCATGATGCCGAAATACGCCCAAGTGGGGCTATCGTTTAAATTGAACTTTTAATAATCACAAAACACGCAAAACAATGCAAAACAATCAAGCAATTATAAGGTGTGGCGGCTGGCACAACCGTGCTGCCGCCGGAAAGCCGCCGGTTGGCAGGCTTTCCCAACCCTAAATAAGGTTTTGAAGGTTTTGTTCCAAAAAATATGAGAATAGCAATCATCGGATACGGAAAGATGGGCCACGAGGTGGAGAAAGCCGCCCTCGCCCGCCAGCATAGCGTCGTCGTCACCGTCGACAACCCCCAAGAATGGGAGGAGCGCCTCCACCTCGTCAAGCAGGCCGACGTTGCCATCGATTTCAGCCAGCCCGACCAAGTGGTGGCCAACATCCACCGCTGCTTCGACCTGCACTTGCCCGTCGTAGTGGGCACCACAGCTTGGCAGGACCACTTTGAGGCAATCAAAAAGCGCTGCCTCGACGAGAAGCAAAGCCTCTTCACCGCACCCAATTTCAGCATTGGGATGAACATCATGTTCCTGCTCAACAAGCAGCTGGCAAGATTTGCGGAGCAATACGGCTACCAACTCTCGATGGCCGAGACGCACCACATCCACAAACTCGATAAGCCCAGCGGCACTGCCGTGAAGCTGGCCAACGACATCCTCACTGTCAACCACGACTACGACCGTTGGAGCATCGACGCGTCTGCCGAGCGTACCTTATATATTAACGTGACGCGTGAAGGCGAGGTGAACGGCATCCACAGCGTGATGGCCGAGTCGCCCGCCGACAAGATCACCCTCACCCACGAGGCCTACAACCGCCAAGGCTTTGCCTTGGGTGCCATTGCCGCCGCCGAATTTCTCATTGGGAAGACGGGCGTGTTTGGGATGGAAGATTTGTTCTAAAATCTTCCAAAAAGTGCAATTTAGAGCATTAAAAACCTTCCAAAAAGTGCAGTTTAGAATACAAAAACCTTTCCAAAAAGTGCAGTTTGATGCTTGTAATTAAAAGATTATTACTATTTTTGCATCAAATTTGATTCTAGGATGGAAATAAAGGATTTTGAAGTCATACTGCGCGACCAAATGAATGAGCTTCGGGAAACGGATTTTTCCCAGTTCGTCACACGCAAAGAAGAAAAAGAGCTCGATTTGGAAAGCAATCTCGTCCAAGTTGTCATTGGGGTGAGACGTTGCGGAAAATCGACTCTGTGCCAGAAAGTGCTAATAGAAAGCAAACGCAATTTCGCATACGTCAATTTCGACGACGAAAACCTCGCCAATCTGAAAGCTGAACAACTGAATGACATTCTGAAAGCCTTGTACAATCTATACGGAAACTTCGACTGCCTATTCATGGACGAAATACAAAACGCCCCGAAATGGCCTTTGTTTGTCAACCGTTTGCTACGGCAGAAATTACATTTGGTTATCACCGGAAGCAACGCCAACCTATTGAGCAGCGACTTGGCAACCCATCTTACGGGAAGATACAACCAAATCGAACTGTTCCCTTTTTCTTTCAAGGAATATTGCACCGCAAAAAGCATCGACACCACAAGCCTTACCACTAAAGCATCGGGATTGAGACTTCATGCTTTGGAGCAATATATGAAGCAAGGTGGTTTCCCTGAAACAATGTGCATGAAAAACCAACGGCGTTATATCATGTCGCTACTTGAAGCCATCCTAACTAAGGACATCTGCAAACGCTATAAAATCCGATACAAAACCACTTTGCGGCAGATTGCCAATGCCACGCTCGACAAGTTTTGCCAAGAACTTTCGTTTGCTTCGCTGAAAAAAGACTACCAAATAAAATCCATACACACGGCAAAAAACTACGTTTCTTATCTTGAGGAGGCCTATCTGCTACGCATTTTGCCACGATTCTCATACAAAAGCCTTGACCGACAAACCAGCCGAAAATGCTACGCCATCGACACGGCATTTGTAGACGACCATGAAGATGCGCTACAGACCGAAAACCTCGGCTGGCGTTTGGAAAACATCGTTGCCATCGAACTGATGCGCAGAATGCAATATGAATCGGAACAACTATTCTACATCAAACAGCCGAAGTCTTTTGAAGTTGATTTTGCCCTCACCGACCGCAACTATGTCACCGAACTTGTTCAAGTCACATATGAATTCCGCAACCCCAGCAAACGGCTGTACAACCGCGAGATAGGAGGTTTGTTAAAAGGTGCCGCCCTTACTAAATGTGATCATCTAACCTTGGTGATGATGCATGGCGAAACGAAAGACCTTGTAGTAGAAGGCAAAACCATACATTGTATGGAAGTTTGCGATTGGCTACTACAGAAATAATCCTTACTTTTGCAGCCGAAAATACTATTTCATTTATCCTTCCGTTAACAAAGAAATCACAAATAAAAATGTCATTATTATTGTTCATTATCATCGTCCCAGCACTCTTTACTATCCCGATTGCGTTCTGCTGGAAGCAGTTTGAGAAAGCCGGACAAAAAGGCTGGTACAGCCTCATCCCCTATTACAACATCTATATCATGTTGAAAATCATCGGCAAACAGAAGAAATTCTGGTGGTGGTTCTTCATCGTCTTCCCCTACATCAACATCTTCATGCTGCTGCTCATGCTCGTCGAGCTGGGCAAGTGCTTCGGCAGGTTCAAGGTTTGGGAAGAAGGCATGGCCGCCCTTTTGCCATACATTTTCTTCCCCATCATCGCCAAGGACGACAAATACCAAGACCCGCTGACGACCAAACGGCCCAAGAAATCGACCGCCCGCGAGTGGTTCGACGCCATCGTCTTTGCCGTGGTCGCCGCCTTGATTATCAGGACCTACGTCTTTGAGATGTTCACCATCCCCACTTCGAGTATGGAGAAGTCGCTTTGCGTAGGCGATTATCTGGTGGTCAGCAAGATACACTATGGACCCAAGGGGCCCAACACGCCGCTTTCCTTCCCCTTCGTGCACAACACCCTACCGTGGAGCAAGACTGCAAAGTCGTATGTGGAATGGATCAAGCTACCCTATCACCGCTATCCTGGTGTGTCGACGATGAAGCGTTACGACCCCATCGTGTTCAATTACCCCGCCGGTGACACGGTCTGCGAGAACTACCAAAGCAGCGTCAACTACTATGACCTCGTACGTATTTATGGGCGAGAAGCAGTATGGAATAATAAGATACCTTATAGAGAGATGGGGCTCCAAGATCCTCCGGGCAAAATCATCGCCCATCCCATGGACAAGCGCGAAAACTACGTGAAACGTCTCATCGGTATGCCTGGCGACAGCCTTAAAATCGTCAACGGTGTGGTGTATATCAACGGCGAGAAAGCCTTCGAGCCCGAGAACATGCAGCATAACTATACCGTGGTGACCACCAACGGCGGCATCAACAAGCAGACCTTGGACAAATACGACATTACCGAGGGCTACCGTACCGAAGACCCCAACACCTTCGTCCTCAACATCAGCGCCAAGGTGGCTGACGAGCTCATCAAACTGCCTTATATCACCTCGGTGATGCGCAGCGTGCAAGCCCCAGGTATGGGCACCAGCACCAGCCTCTTCCCCAACCGTCCCGACCTCTATCCCTGGAACGTGGACAACTTCGGTCCCATCTATATCCCGAAAAAGGGCGAGACCGTAAAACTGGACGTCAACACCTTGCCACTATATGAGCGTATCATCCATGCCTACGAACTCCACGACTTGAAGGTGGAGGGCAACAAGATTTATATCGACGGACAGCCAGCCGACAGCTACACCTTCGAGATGGACTACTACTGGATGATGGGCGACAACCGCCACAACTCCGCCGACTCCCGTTATTGGGGCTACGTCCCTGAGAACCACATCGTTGGCAAGCCCATTCTCGTCTGGCTCTCAAGAGACAAGGAAAACGGCGGCATCCGCTGGAAGAGAATGTTCAAAATTCCTAAATAACCCATCACAAAACAAGACAACAACAATGAAAAAGACCATTATTTTCTTATTCGCCTTGGCATTAGGCATGGCTTCATGCCTCAACAATAGTTCAAACCCGAAAGAAATAAAGAAAACGGAAACACCGTCAAATAACATTGGCTCAAAAGCCACAACACGTAACGATGCCATCAGTTATAACACCTATACAAACCCGCGTTTTGGTTTTTCTATAATGTATCCCACATTCCTCACCCCAAAACCCGAGCCCGAAAATGGTGATGGAAGAATCTTCACCAATGGAAAGGATGAAGAAATGAGCGTTTTTGCTTCCTATAACGTATTGGATGATACCATTGAAGAGTTATTCAAGGAGTGTAAAGGCAGCTATATCGGAACTGTTACCTACGCCGTCCAAAAGGACAATTGGTTTGTGGTTTCGGGAACCGATGAAGAGGGCACTATTCTCTACAGAAAAACCATCTTGACTGACGATGTTGAATACACCGTTAACCTAATATATCCAAAAGCCAAGAAACAATTCTATGACGAGATCGTGGAGAAGGTAATAAAGAGTTTCTATGTAGAATAACTAAATCCTTTTGCTCCGCCAGAAAAGGGCATTCAGGTTTTTGAACTAATAAACCTCAATATGCGTACGATTATTTGCATCGTTATAGGTCTTTTCATTGTGATTGGTTTGCCAATACTTATAATTATTGGACTAATCAAGCCAACGCTCATTATTCCTAAAAAAGTAAATGTCAAAAGGCCTAGACTTGTCATTGTTATTACTGCAATAATCGCATTTGTTCTTGGTGCATTACTTATCGGAACACTTGATCCGGATCCATTACCTCAAATAGGTAAAACAGAGGAAAAAGCCGTTTTGAACGACTCAATAATTGCAGCTTCGTATTCGCAAAAAATCGAGACTTTATACAAAACAGTTTACTCCACAGATTCACTAAACCGATACGATTTGTGTTATAATTTAGAGTTGCTACTGAAAGAATGGAAGAATGATATGAACAGCCTTGATTCTTCATGGCAATCATTACCATTATCTAAAACTGCTTACCAAGAAGCTGCTTTAAAATTTGTAGCGGTAAGTGACTCAAGTATTGCAGAATCATACACACAAAAATTTGATACCTTACTCTATCAACTCATAGCATTAGATTCACAATTGAATGAAAGAACAAGCAGAGGAACGCTCGTCAAAGAAATTGAAGACTTGCTTTTTAATAAATGGTGGAACTCAATAAGCATTGATGATTCTTTATTACCAGAATTCCCAATATCACAAAAAGCATATTACGATGCCCAAAAAAGATTTGATGGTCCATATTCCAGATATTGTGTTTTTGGCGATGGAAAGATGGATGAAGTAGAGTTTTGGGCTAAGGAAAGAGCAAGAGAAATTTTAATGAAAGTATGTGTGGATCCAGAAAGCTTAGTTATAGAAGATGTAACATGTAATGGAAAAACAAACAATGGTTATAAATGCCGTGTTGTTTATCGAGCCAAAAATGGGTTTGGGGGTTATGTTAGAGAATCTGTTACCATGACAATGGCTTTTGATGTTAATTCAAGCATATACAATTGCATTGAGATTCATTGACAACAAAACATTCCAAAAATAATAAACCAGCAAAATTCTTACAATATTTGTAAGTTTATTTTGCCATTTGTAAGATTATTATTATTTTTGCAGCGCAAACTGAACAACGCCTAAGTATGAGAATCATCGCAAAGAGCACTTTGGTTGCCTATTATACAAAGAATCCTCAGTCTAAGTATGCACTAGAAGACTGGTTTAATAAGACAAAAGAAGCGGAATGGAAAAACTTCTCTGACATAAAAAAGACCTTCAACACAGTTTCGAGTGTAGGAAACAACCGATATGTGTTCAACATCAAAGGGAACGACTATCGGCTGGTCGTCTTGATTAAATTCACAATCAGCCACGTTCTCATTCGATTTGTTGGCACACACGCCGAATACGACAGAATAAAAAACATTGAAAACTTATAAGAAATGGCACAAATCAAAACAGAAGAGGCATATAGAGCCGCACTGAAAAGAGTTGAATATCTTGAAGATTTGGTAACCGATGATACGCCTGCCAACGATCAATATGCATTGGAGTTGGATATGCTTATTGACTTAATCGAAGAATACGAGGACATCCATTATCCCATCGGCAAACCGTCGCTTACTGATATCATCAAACTTCGGATGTACGAGATGGGGATTTCGCAAAAGGCTATTGCTGCCATGCTTGGCATCAGTGAGCCACGAATGAGCGAAATCATGCACGGGAAGACAGAGCCTTCCCTGTCTTTGGCCCGTAGTATCAGCAAAAAGCTGAATATTGACGCAAATATAGTTTTAGGTGTTTAAGGTGGATTTTTTCTTTATTAGTCACCTCCAAAAAACCAACTTTTTGTGTATTTTTGCAAGCTATCAACGAAGACAAAACATGGCCACAGGAAACAACCGTAAAGAAAATACCTTCCGACCGAAAGCCTCAGCCGAGGCCGAGCTGTTGGAAGAGCAACCCATCATAACCACAGAAACAAAGAAAGAGGGGAAACCAAAAAAGGAAACCTCCAAAAAGAGCGAGAAAACGTCCAAAAACAAGGAAGCTAAACCCCAGAAAGACGTTGAAGTAAAGGAAACCAAAGGCCGCATCGGCAAAATCATCGGCATCTTGTTCCTTTGCTTGGCTGTGTTCTTGGGCATCGCCTTGGTCTCCTATCTGGTGAGCTTCTTCAGCGGCCATCACCAAGAATTTGGCTATCAGATTTTTAGCCAAAAAGTCAACATCGAAAACCGCACAGGCAGTGCTGGCGTCTTCCTTGCCCAAACACTTATCAAGGAGTCGTTCGGCATCGGCTCGTTCTTCTTCGTTTACTTGCTGGCCCTCATCGGGTTGCGTCTCGTCGATGCCACCAAGATGAAAATGTGGAACATCTGGAAATGGGCACTCTTCTGCTTGACGTGGCTGCCGCTGTTCTTCTCTTTCATCGCCACCATGGCTCCTCAATGCGCCATCTTTGGTGGTGCCGTCGGCAAATGGCTCAACGACATTTTGTCCAATTACGTCGGCAACACGGGTGTTATCATCATCCTCGCTTTCCTGTTGCTAGTATTCCTTGTCTACGAATTCAACCTCACACTCAACTATTTCAAAAATCGACGCGAGAAAAAGGAAGAAGAGGCTCGCAAACAGGCTGCCATCCTTGCCGAACAACGCATCAGGGAACAGTTTGAAAGAGAGCAGGAAAACACAACTGACTTTGGTGAAGACATCGACCCTGACTCCATCGATGAAGATGAAGGCGAAGACGAACGTTCCAACCTGCCGCCTGCGACCTCCTATACCAAAGACCCGACCTTTGTCATTGTCAATCCCGAGAATAACACGACTGGCAAAGAGAACGTCCTCATCCATCCCAAAGACAACGAGACACAAAGTACAACTGATTCCGTCACGACGGTAGAAACCGAAAACAAGCCCAAGGACAACGTCCCCGAAAAGACGGACAACGAAGCCGAGAAAGTGGAGCTGGTCATCGAGAATACAACCGCCGAGAAGACCGTCGACAAAGGCAAGAACATGGAACACCACACCCTGGACACGCCTTTCGACCCACGTTACGAGCTGCGCGACTACAAGTTCCCGACCTTGGACATGCTCAACGACTACGGCGGCCATAAGTCGGAAATCGACGAAGAGGAACTGAACGCCAACAAGAACAAGATCGTGGAGACCTTGGGCAACTACGGCATCGCCATCGACAAGATCAAGGCGACCATTGGTCCCACGGTCACATTGTATGAAATCGTTCCAGCTGCAGGTATCCGCATCTCGAAGATCAAGAATCTGGAAGACGATATCGCCTTGAGTTTGGCTGCCTTGGGTATCCGTATCATCGCCCCTATCCCGGGCAAGGGCACCATCGGCATCGAAGTGCCGAACAGCAAGCCCGAGACCGTCTCCATGCGCAGCGTGTTGGCTTCTGAGAAGTTCCAAAACACCAAGTTCGCCCTGCCCTGCGCCATCGGCAAGACCATCTCCAACGAGACCTACGTCTTCGACCTCGCCAAGATGCCGCACATCCTCATGGCTGGTGCCACGGGTCAAGGTAAGTCGGTGGGACTGAATGCCATCATCGCCTCCTTGCTCTACTGCAAGCATCCCTCGGAGCTGAAGTTCATCATGGTCGACCCGAAGAAGGTGGAGCTGACCCTCTACAACCGCATCGAACGCCATTATCTGGCCAAACTCCCCGATTCAGAAGACGCCATCATCACTGACGTGAGAAAAGTGGTACGCACACTGAATTCACTGTGCATCGAGATGGATCAACGCTACGACCTCTTGAAGGCTGCCGAGTGCCGCAACATCATCGAATACAACGAGAAATTCAAGGCACGCAGATTACTGCCTACTGAAGGGCACCGCTTCTTGCCTTACATCGTGCTCATCGTTGACGAGTTCGCCGACCTCATCATGACCGCAGGCCGCGAGGTGGAGGCCCCGATAGCGCGTATCGCCCAACTGGCCCGTGCCGTCGGCATCCACCTGATTATCGCCACCCAACGTCCTTCTGTCAATATCATCACGGGCTCCATCAAGGCTAACTTCCCGGCCCGTATTGCTTTCCGCGTCATCTCGCAAGTCGACTCGAAGACCATCCTCGACCAAAGCGGCGCCAACCAACTCATCGGTCGCGGCGACATGCTGCTCTCCACGGGCAATGATCTGGTGCGTCTGCAATGCGCCTTCATCGACACACCTGAGGTGGAAGCCGTCACCGAGTTCATCGGAGCACAAAGGGGTTATCCCGAGCCATTCCTGCTGCCTGAGGTACCCGAAGACGAGGGCGAAGGCGCCGACATCGAGGAAGATGGCGAACGCGACAGCCTCTTCGAGGAAGCCGCCCACATCGTAGTGCAGACTCAGCAAGGTTCCACTTCAATGATTCAACGCAAGCTGAAACTCGGTTACAACCGCGCTGGTCGCATCATCGACCAGTTGGAGGCTGCCGGCATCGTCGGGCCGTTCTCAGGAAGTAAGTCACGCGAAGTGAAAGTGACCTCCGAAGCCGCTTTGGAACAGATTTTGCGGGATCTTTACAACAAAGATAATGGAATTTGACCATGAGAACGAAAAACATCATCGCCTGCTTGCTCTTATTGTTTGCAGCACAGGTAGTTAGCGCACAAAACAACGCCGATGCCCTCATCCGCGTTTTAGTCGACCAAATCAAGAGCCATAAGAACGTGGAGATGGCTTTCAGCTATCAACTCAGCCCCGACGGAAAAACTTTAGGTGATTCCCAAAAAGGCCATGCCTGGCTGCAAGGTGAGGCCTACAAAGTTGAGATGGCCGAGCAACAAACCATCTCCGACGGCAAGACCATCTGGTCGTATCTCGTTGACGACGAGGAAGTCATGGTGAGCAACGCCAGCGAAGGCACCGACAATACGCCGCTGAAACTCCTCACCTCTTTGGACAAGAGCTATGTGGCATCGCTGACCAATATCGACGCCCAAGGCATTGCGAGCATCGAATTGGCCAACCCTAAGGGACAATACAAGCACATCACGTTGAAAATCAATACAAAGAAAACCGAGCTGAAGAGTGCCGACATCTACATGGAAGACGGCAGCAAACTGGTAGTCAACGTGGAAGAAATGAAATACGATCAGACCTTGGACGACAAATTCTTCACCTTCGATGCGAAAAAACACCCCAAGGTGGACGTGATTGATATGCGATAATGCAATAAAACACGGATTATTCCGTATTATCAACGATATTCGGCTGCAACATTGTGACAGCCCTACAATCAACAATTAAACGATTCAACAATTCAACAACACAATATGAACCTCCTACAAATTCAACAGACCATCAGCGAAGGCACAGCCGCTGCCGCTGAAGCCGCAGCCCAGCCTGCAGAGCTCTCCCTTTTCGACCTTGCCGCCAAAGGCGGTTGGATCATGATTTTATTGGCCGTTTTATCCCTCATCGCGGTGTACATCTTCATCGAAAGGTTTATCACCGTTTCGCGTGCCACCAAATACGACAAGGGTTTCATGGACCGCATCCGCGAATACATGAAAGACGGCAAGCTGGATTCGGCCAAGGCCTTGTGCCGCGGCAACTCCACCCCTATCTCACGCATGATTGAGAAAGGCCTTTCGCGCATCGGCCGTCCTTTGAGCGACATCAACTCGGCCATCGAGAATGTGGGTAACCTGGAAGTCGCCAAGCTGGAGCGTGGCGTAAGCCTTCTCGCCATCATCGCCAGTGCCGCCCCGATGATTGGTTTTTTGGGCACGGTATTAGGCATGATTGACGCTTTCTTTAGGATGTCGACTGCCGGCAACAACATTGACATTGTGATGCTTTCCGAAGGCATCTACAAAGCCATGGTGACCACCGTAGGCGGTCTGATTGTCGGTATCATCGCTTATTTCTTCCACGCCATCATATCGAACAAAATCCAAAAGGTGGTCAACCTGCTTGAAGGCAAGGCGACCGAATTCATGGATGTCTTGAACGAACCCGCCTAAAATCAGCACATTATGGCCATCAGATCAAGAAATAAGGTCGAACCCACGTTCAACTCCTCGTCCATGTCGGACTTGGTGTTTCTGCTGCTGATTTTCTTCATGCTCACCTCGACCTTGATTGCGCCCAATGCCATCAAGCTCATGCTGCCCTCAAGCAACAGCAAGACCATGGCCAAGCAGAGCATCACGGTTTACATCAACGACCAATACCAGTATTTCGTTGACGACAAACCCGCCGAGGAGACCCAACTCATGGACATGATCAACACCAAGATTGGCAACGACAGCCAAGCCACCGTGGTGCTCCGTTCCGACAAGACCGTCCCCGTGCAATATATCGTCAACGTCATTGATGCCGTCAACGAAATCAACAACGCCACGGGCAACAACCACAAAGTCATTTTGGCCACCTCGCCAAAGAAATAACGAGTGCCATGGACAGTAAAGAAAAGAAAAACAAGGGTATAGCCATTGCGGGGACCATCATCATCCACGCCTTGGTGCTTTTGATCTTTCTCTTTGTGACGGCCTTCAATGTGCCTTTCCCGCTTCCTGGCGAAGAAGGCGTTGAAGTCGACCTGGGCATGATGGACCAAGGCATGGGCAACATCCAGCCTGAAACGCCCGCCATACCCATGGCAGCCCAGCCCCAACAGGAGGAAAGCAAAAACGAGGAAGACATCGTCACCCAAAACGACGAGGAAGCCCCTGCCATAGAAAAGCCCAAGACAACTAAGCCAAAACAAGAAACGAAACCCGTTGAGCAGCCCAAGCCCAAAGTCAACGACAGGGCTATGTTTAAAGGCAGCAACAGCCCACAGGCAGGCGGCTCGGAAGGCATCTCAGGTCAACCTGGCGACCAAGGCAAGCCCAATGGTTTGGCGGGCATCAAAAACTATGATGGCAATGGCGGAAAAGGCAACGGAACAGGTTATGACCTCGGTGGCCGTGGAGCAAAATCTCTGCATCGTCCCGATGATGACTTCAGTGAAGAAGGCAAGATTGTGGTGGACATTTGGGTCAACCGTGCCGGTCAAGTCGTTCGCGCCGAAGTCGCCACTAAAGGCACCGAGATTTTCAACAATACGATGCGACAGAAAGCCATCCAAGCTGCCAAACGCTCGACCTTTGCTGCCGATCCTAATGCTCCTGAGGAGCAACACGGCACCATCACATATACTTTTGTCATCAACCAATAATCTTTTATGACGCGAGACTTCGAGACACGAGACGCGAGACCATGGGACAATGTCCCGTGTCCCGTAGTCCCGTGTCTCGCGTCTAATAATATTCGCCTATGAACTATACCGATACTCTCGACTGGATGTTCAACAAGCTCCCGATGTACCAACGCATTGGAGCCGCCGCCTACAAGGCTGACCTCAACAACACCATACAACTTCTTCAACTGCTGGACAACCCGCATAACAACTTCAAGTCGGTGCACGTGGCGGGCACCAACGGCAAAGGTTCCGTCTCTCACATGCTTGCCTCTGTGTTCCAGGAAGCGGGCTACAAGACAGGACTTTACACTTCGCCACATCTCCGCGACTTCCGTGAACGCATCCGCATCAACGGCGAGATGATCCCTGAGGAAAACGTGGTGCAATTCATCGACACCTATAAGGAGAAGTTCGAACAGATGGAACTTTCCTTCTTTGAGATGACCGTGGGCATGGCTTTTGACTACTTCTCAAAGGAGAATGTCGACATCGCCATCGTCGAAGTGGGCATGGGCGGTCGCTTGGACTCCACCAACCTCATCACGCCCGAGTTGAGCGTCATCACCAACATCGACCTTGACCATACGAAGTTCTTGGGCGACACGCGAGCCAAGATTGCCTACGAAAAGGCGGGCATCATCAAGCCTAACATCCCCGTAGTCATTGGCGAAACACATCCCGAGACCGAGCAAGTCTTCATCGAAAAGGCCAAAGAGGGCAACAGCCCCATCTACTTTGCCGACCAGATCTTCGACTGCGACAAGATCCATATCGAGTCCAATAGCGTGCAGAAGTTTGACGTCTGGAAAAACAGCGAGCTTTACATGGAAGCCCTCGACCTCCCGCTTTTGGGCCATTACCAGGAGAAAAACCTTACCACAGTGATGTGCGCCCTTGACCTGTTACGCAGCAAGTTCGACTTTTCTGACGACGACATCCGCGACGGCATCGGCAGGGTCATCCGCAACACCCATCTTATGGGTCGCTGGCAGATCCTCAACAAAGACCCACTGACCATCGCCGACACGGGACATAACGTGGCCGGCATCACCGAAGTCGTCAAACAATTGGCCGAGATGCAATACGACAAGCTCCATTTCGTCCTGGGCATGGTCAACGACAAGGACATCGACAGCGTGTTGCAGCTCCTACCTCATGGCGCCGAGTATTACTTCTGCAAGGCCGACATTCCGAGAGGTTTGGACGCCAATATCTTAGCCCAGAAAGCCTTTGACATGGGTCTGCGAGGACAGGTGTTCGAGTCCGTCAGCCACGCCTACCGTTCCGCCGTCAACAACGCGCATTTCGACGACATCGTCTTCATCGGCGGCAGCAATTTCACCGTGGCCGAGGTCGTATAAACGGAAAATTCTTACCTTTGCCGAAAATCTGCATTGCATGTCGGGCAAAAGGCTTCATATCGTCATCGGAATGTTCATGGCCATACTCATGTCGTCGTGCAGCATCAACCGTTTCATCCCCGAAGGCAAGAGCCTGGTTTCGAGCAACAAGGTCGTCATTGAAGGCGAAAAGACCCAGATCAGCAAGTCGGAACTCAGCAAATATATCACCCTCAAGCCGTACAAAGGCACTTTCCAGACCAAAGTCCCCAATTGGATTTACTACAAATCGGAGCGGAGACCCAACAGCAAGACTTGGAAATGGTTGAACGAAAAATTCGGCAGGGAGCCCGTTTATTATGATGCGAACGAGGCCAACAATTCGGCTACTCAGATGATGCGCTACACAGACAATGTGGGCTATTTCCATTCCAAGGTAAACCACACGGTGAAAGAGCGCGAAAAACGGGCAAAAATCACCTACCACGTCTACCCTAGCCAACCTTATACGGTCAACCATGTCGAGTATGTCATCAACGACTCCCTCATCAGGAGCTACATCATGCGCGACAGCACCCAATTTGAGCTCAATGAAGGCGACATCTACAATGCCTATACGCTTAACGATGTGCGCGAGATTGTCACCGACAGAATGAGAAACTCGGGGTATTACTATTTCAGTCGCGACGACATCTATTTTGAGGTGGACAGCAACTACATGAATCACAGCCTGTCCATCACCATGCGACTGAAAGACAAGGCATTGTCGTATAAGAAATACTACATCAACAAAATCAGCATCTATCCCGACCAATCCCTTTTCAAGACACACGACCACCTTTCGGACTCGGTCGTACTCGAACAAGAGATAGGGCAGAGAAAACGCGTCAACCACCTGCATTTCTATTACTACGACAAACCTCAGGTGAAGCCCCAAGCCTTCACCCGTTCCATCATGATCCTTGAGGACTTCCCTTACAACCAGCGAAGCGTCACGGGCACTTACCGAGCCTTGGGCAACTTCCGATTGTTCAACAACGTGAACATCGAGTTCGACACGGTGAACGTCAAGAACGACAGCCTCAACCGCCTCGATTGCCGCATCACCATGCAGCAGAGCGACAAACACTCGTTCACCCTTCAAGGCGAAGGCACCAACTCCGACGGCGACTTGGGCATCAAGGGCAGTTTGGCCTATACCAACAAGAACATTTTCCACGGTGCCGAGACCTTCCAACTCGGCCTGAAAGGTGGTTTCGAAGCCCAACATCTGATGGGAAACGAAATCAACGAAAGCGGCAAGAGTATCTTCAATACATGGGAACTCGGGATCACTGCAAGTCTTTTGTTCCCCAAGTTTCTAGGTCCATCCTCGTTCATGAACTTTTCCAGGGATTATCAGCCCACCACCTCCTTCTCGGTAGGTTTTAACACGCAAACACGCTACTATTATTCCCGTTACATCTCCACGGCTGCCTACAGCTACGACTGGAAAACCAACTACCGCCTTGCACAAGCACTCTCGCCTTTTTTCCTCAACAGTGTGAAAATCGCCAACATCCACCCAACCTTCCAAGCTTACCTTGACGCGGAGACCAGCCAAAGAAAGAAAGCGCAATACACCAGCCACCTGCTGTTCGGCACGCGCTATTCTCTCATTTACAACACGCAAAACATAGGTAAGGATAACAGTTTCTTCTACATTCGTTCCGATTTTGAGTCGAGCGGCAACCTGATTTCGCTGTTCAACCGCACCAGACTCATCACCGAGAACGAGCAAGGCTACCACGAGCTGTTTGGCATACCCTATGCTCAATATGTCAGAGGCAGTTTCGACATCAGGCAGCACCTCAAGTTGGGCGACGAGATGTGGTTTGTGATGCGCCAGTTTGTCGGTATCGGTGTGCCCTACGGCAACTCCAAGGATATGCCTTTCGAGCGCAGTTTCTACGGCGGCGGCGCCAACGGTCTGCGTGGCTGGCTCTACCGCACCGTCGGCCCTGGCGGCTATGTGCCTGTCTCAGACGACATTGACAAGACGGGCGATATGCAGCTTGAGTTCAACGCTGAATACCGCTTCCCCATTCACAACATCTTCAAGGGCGCCTTTTTCTTCGACATGGGCAACGTGTGGACCTACCGTCCCAACGAATCCATGCCCAACAGCGAATTCAAGTTCGACAGCTTCTACAAGCAGATGGCCATGGATGCCGGTTTTGGCCTCAGGTTGGACGTTTCCTTCCTCCTGTTCCGACTCGACATCGCCTATGCCATGCGCAATCCCTATCCCGACCCAGAGACAGGCCGTTACTGGCGTTTCGGCAACGGCGAGTTCAACAACCTCCGCTTCCAAGCCGGAATAGGTTATCCGTTTTAAGCCATGCTGAGCCGCGGTGAGCTATATGTAAAGCTGGTGCAATCCTTTGGTTTTGAGCCTACTGAGGGCCAATCTACAGTGCTGTATCACATCGCCGCCTTCTTGCTCTCGCAAAAAGAGAACCCCACATACATCCTCAGAGGCTATGCCGGAACGGGCAAGACCTCGTTGGTCAAAACCTTGGTGAGGACTTTGCCTTCCATCGGGATGCGCTTCGTGCTAATGGCACCGACGGGACGAGCCGCCAAGGTGCTCAGCAGCTACACGGGACAAAACGCCTCCACCATTCATCGGAGAATCTATCAGACCAAAGCCATGCCCGACGGCAGTTTCAGGATGGCGAGGGCTGAGAACAAATTCGTCAACGCGTTGTTTATCGTCGACGAAGCCTCCATGATCGGGGAACAAAGGGAGTTTGGTGGCAGCAGCCTGCTCGACGACCTGTTGGGTTACGTCTTCAGTGGCGAGAACTGCCGCCTGCTGCTGATTGGCGACACGGCACAGTTGCCCCCGGTTGAGAGCCAGGAAAGTCCCGCCTTGGACTGCGAGTATCTGAAATCCCAGTTTCCCATCACGGCGGCCACTTTTGAACTGACCGAAGTAAAACGTCAGGCTTTGGAGTCGGGCATACTTTATAATGCCACTGACATCCGGCAGCTGCTCGGTCAAAACCTGTACGAATACGCCTTGCCCATTTTCCATTTGGAAGGTTTCAATGACATCCAAAAGATTGAGCCAGAAACCTTTGAGGAGATGCTGCACAATGCCTTCGCCAACACTTCCGACAACGAAGCCGTCGTCATCTGCAAATCGAACAAGCGTGTCAATATGTTCAATCAGGCCATTCGTGGACGCATCCTTAACATTGAGGGCGAGATAGCCACGGGCGACAAGCTGATGGTGGTAAAGAACAATTATTATTGGACAGAAGGCAACGAGTCCATGAGTTTCATCGCCAACGGCGACATGGCTGAGATAAGGAAAATCAAGCATTTCGATGAGATGTACGGCTTTCGTTTCGCTGATGTGGAACTCAGTTTCACCGACTATCCCGACGCGCCCAATGTGGAAGCCAAAATCCTTTTGGATACCTTGAACAGCAACAGTCCCTCGTTGACGGAAGAAGAAAACAAACGCCTTTTTGCGGCCATCGAAGAGGACTACATGGACATCCCCAACCGCAGGGAACGATACAAGGAAATGAAGAAAAATCCTTGGTTTAACGCGTTGCAGGTAAAGTTCGCCTACGCCCTCACCTGCCACAAGACGCAGGGCGGACAATGGAACAGCGTTTTCATTGACTCTTCATTAAACCAAAAGGAAACACTTGAGGTGGAGGATCTTAGATGGCTCTACACAGCTTTGACGCGTGCTCAGGAGCGGGTCTGTTTCGTGAATTTCAAGGAAGAATTTTTTGAAGAATAGCCATTACCTAGCATTATAAAAACAACAAACCCCGCACTGTAATCTGTGCAGGGTTGTCGTTCAGGGTGGGCGGCGAACTACTTTCCCACGGTCTCCCGCAGTATCATCGTCGCGGCGGGGCTTAACTTCTCTGTTCGGAATGGGAAGAGGTGCGCCCCCGCGCCATAGCCGCCACTTGTTCTTCTG
>JAGBQJ010000006.1 GCA_017632935.1 Bacteroidales bacterium
CAGTGCAGCCTGGAGTGCTGTCCTTGGGATAAAAATAGAGCACCAGTTTCTTTCCGGCAAAATCAGTCAGTTTGACGAGGTTGCCGTTCTCGTCTTGCCCTTCAAAGTAAGGGGCTTTGGTTCCTTTTTGTAGCATGGCTTGTATGTATTGTTCGTGTGTGCAAAGTTACACATTTTGCCGCCAATTCAACATAAAACAAATAATTTGTGCATCTCCCGAAAAACCAGTATTTTTGCCGTCAGAAATAACCCAAACATGAACATCCCAAAGATTCATTCCATTTCCAAGAAGATCCTCGTCGGCGCCTTGGGCGCCTTCTTGAGTTTCTTCCTGCTGTTTCACGCCAGCGCCAACCTGCTCATTTTAAGGCATGACGGCGGCGAATGGTATAACGCTTTTTGCCACTTCATGGGTACCTACGTCATCGTCAAGGTACTGGAGATAGGCCTGTTTGCTTCCTTGCTACTGCATGCGGTATTGGCCATTTGGCTGGCAGTGACCAACAAAATGGCACGACCCAAAGGCTACCATAAGCCGCAACGCTCCCAAACCCACACTGGTTCCAAAATCCAGATGTGGACGGGCATCCTCATCTTCGCCTGCCTTATCATTCACTTCACCGATTTCTATTTCGTGAAAATCGGCTGGGTGAAAGGAAAATACATGGCCAAAACGGAAGATGTCGTAGCCATGAAAACAACACAACCCGATGCCGTCGGTTATGCCGAGCAACATGGCGAATACTCCGCCAAAGACAACTGGCTCACCAACTTCGACAAAGAAGACAAGGCCGTCCTTGAGGCTGCCGGACTTGAAGTGGAGCCTGACTTCTACCACCAAGCCCGCGAGAAATTCAAGATCTTACACATTGTTATCTCCTATCTTGTGTTTTTTGTGGTGGTTTGGTTCCATCTGCGGCATGGTTTCCCTGCCATCTTCCAGACCTTCGGGCTATATAATTACAAATACGGCAAAGCTATTGAGGTGCTGGGCCAAATCTACACCTGGGTGGTGTGTCTGATGTTCGCTGTCGTAGTATTAGGCGTTTATTTCGGACTATAATAATGCTGAATTATGAATTATGAATGCTGAATTATGAATAAACAACATGATTCCAAGAATTCAGCATTCCGCATTCAGCATTCCTAATTAAAAGACATACAATGATATGAAACTTGACTCTAAAATACCCGCTGGTCCTCTAGCCGAAAAGTGGACAAATTATAAAGCCTCGCAGAAGCTGGTTAATCCGGCCAACAAGCGCAAGCTCGACATCATCGTGGTCGGCACTGGACTGGCTGGCGCTTCGGCAGCCGCCTCGCTTGGTGCCATGGGCTTCAATGTCGACATCTTCTGCATCCAAGACTCTCCGCGCCGCGCCCATAGCATCGCTGCCCAAGGCGGCATCAATGCGGCGAAGAACTACCAAAACGACGGCGACAGCGTGGAACGTCTCTTTCGCGACACCATCAAAGGCGGCGACTACCGCGCCCGTGAGGCAAATGTGTACCGTTTGGCGGAGGTCAGCGGTGCCATCATCGACCAATGCGTGGCGCAAGGCGTGCCTTTCGCCCGCGACTATGGCGGACTGCTCGACAACCGCTCTTTCGGAGGCGCACAAGTAAGCCGCACCTTCTACGCCAAAGGCCAGACAGGACAGCAATTATTATTAGGTGCCTACGGTGCCCTGAGCCGCGAGATCGCCCGAGGCACGGTGAAACTGCACACGCGCAGCGAGATGATGGACTTGGTCGTGGTCGACGGTCTCGCCCGAGGCATCATTGTCCGCAACCTCGTCACTGGCGACTTGGAGCGCTATGCCGCTCATGCCGTGGTGTTGGCCACCGGCGGCTACGGCAATCTTTATTACCTCTCCACCAATGCCATGAACAGCAATGGCAGCGCGGCTTGGGTGTGCCACCGCAAGGGAGCCGCCTTCGCCAATCCCTGCTATGTGCAGATCCACCCGACCTGCATCCCCGTCCACGGCGACTACCAGAGCAAACTCACGTTGATGAGCGAGAGCCTTCGCAACGATGGTCGTATCTGGGTGCCCAAGAAAAAGGAAGACGCCGAAGCCATCCGTGAAGGTAAGCTGAAGCCCACCGAGATACCAGAAGAGAACCGCGACTACTATCTGGAGCGTCGTTATCCGGCTTTCGGCAACCTCGTACCACGTGATGTGGCCTCGCGTGCTGCCAAAGAGCGCTGCGACGCCGGCTATGGCGTAGGTACCGGTTATGCCGTCTATCTCGACTTTGCCGATGCTATCCAACGGTTGGGAAAAGACGCCATTGAAGAAAAGTACGGCAACCTCTTCCAAATGTACCAAAAAATCACGGACGAGAACCCCTACGAGACCCCGATGATGATCTATCCCGCCATCCACTACACCATGGGTGGCCTTTGGGTGGACTACGAACTGCAGACCACCATCCCCGGACTTTTCGCTGCTGGCGAGGCCAACTTCAGCGACCATGGTGCCAACCGCCTCGGTGCCTCGGCACTCATGCAGGGTCTGGCTGATGGCTATTTTGTGTTGCCTTACACTTTGCAGAATTATCTCGCTGATCAAATCTATGTGGGTAAGATTTCACCAACAACACCAGAATTTGACACAGCGGAAGAGGCTGTTCGGCAAAGGATTGAAAAGTTGATGAACAAGTCGGCCCTTCGACAAGCTCAGGAGCCTTCCGACATGAAAACCGTGGATCATTTCCATAAGGAATTAGGCAAGATTATGTGGGAATACTGCGGCATGGCGCGAAACGCCGAAAGTCTCACAAAGGCGAAGGAACTGGTTTCAGAGTTGGAAGCAGAGTTTTGGAAATCCGTCTTCATCCCTGGCTCGGCCAACGAGTTCAACCCCGAGTTGGAGAAAGCCTGCCGCTTGGAGGACTATTTCGAGCTGGCGCAACTCGTCATCGACGACGCCATGCATCGCGAGGAATCGTGCGGCGGCCATTTCCGCACCGAGCACCAGACTGCCGACGGAGAGACCCTTCGCGACGACGAGCGTTTCATGTATGTCGCCGCATGGGAATACCAAGGTCACGGGCAACCTGAGACCATGGAGAAGGAGCCTTTGGTATACGAACACATTCAAATCGCCAATCGTAATTACAAGTAAGCCATGAAATTCACATTACATATTTGGAGACAGGAGAACGCCCGCGCCAAGGGCCATTTCGAGACCTATCCTTTGGAAGGCATCTCGCCCGACTGCTCCTTCCTTGAAATGCTCGACATCCTAAACGAGCAACTCATCAACGACCGCATTGCGCATCCCGTCTGCTTCGACAATGACTGCCGTGAGGGCATCTGTGGCATGTGCGGACTTTATATCAACGGTCGCCCACATGGCAACGACGACGGCATCACCACCTGCCAACTCCACATGCGCAAGTTCAAAGATGGCGATGACATTTGGATCGAGCCATGGCGTGCCAAAGCCTTCCCTATTATCCGAGACCTCGTGGTAGACCGTTCCGCTTTTGACAAAATCATTCAGGCAGGAGGCTATATCAGTACCACCACGGGCGGCGTGCCAGATGCCAACACGATTCCGATTCCCAAACACAAAGCCGACATGGCCATGGACTCGGCTTCTTGCATCGGTTGCGGCGCCTGCGTGGCAGCTTGTAAAAATGCTAGCGCCATGCTGTTTGTGGGAGCCAAGGTCAGTCATCTGGCTTTGTTACCACAAGGCCAAGTCGAGGCCGCCGACCGTGCGAAGAAAATGGTCGCCAAAATGGACGAGTTGGGCTTTGGCAGTTGCACCAACACCTATGCCTGCGAGGCTGAATGCCCGAAACTCATCAAGCGGCAGAACATTGCGCGGCTTAACCGGCAGTGGATTGGAGCACTGTTCGGGAGAGACAGAAGGGAATGATTTTAGCTCCCCCAATTATCCCTATCAAGACTGCGATAGTTTATTGCTTCAGCGAGGTGTCCTGTCTGGATGTTCTCGCTTTCATCAAGGTCGGCGATAGTGCGGGATACCTTTAATATTCTATCATATGCGCGGGCCGAGAGTCCGAGGCGGTTCATGGCATTTTTGAGGATGGTACGGCAGTCCTCATCCAAGTCACAATACTTCTGAATGAGTTGCGATGTCATCTGGGCGTTGGCATGAATAGTCGGATATTCGGCGTAGCGTTCCTCTTGGATCTTTCTTGCCTTAATGACGCGCTCACGCACCACCGCACTCGACTCGCCTCTATGCTTATCTGACAGATCTTTATAGGCTACAGGAACGACCTCGACGTGCAGGTCGATACGGTCCATTAAAGGCCCACTGATGCGATTGAGATACTGCTGGACCATGCCAGGTTTACAAGTGCATTCCTTGTCGGGATGGTTGTAATAGCCACAAGGACAGGGGTTCATCGCCGCCACCAACATGAAACTGGCTGGAAAGTCAACGGTCATCTTGGCGCGCGAGATGGTCACAATCCTATCCTCCATTGGCTGCCTCATTACTTCTAGCACAGTGCGTTTGAATTCCGGGAGCTCGTCAAGAAAGAGCACACCGTTATGTGCAAGCGAGATTTCCCCAGGCTGTGGATAGGTGCCGCCACCCACCAAGCCGGCATCGCTTATAGTATGATGAGGACTCCGGAAAGGTCGCGTCCTGACCAAGGCCGCATTACGACCAATCAGTCCAGCAACGGAATGGATTTTTGTCGTCTCCAAGGCCTCTGCCATCGTCAAAGGCGGCAAAATGGTGGGCATACGCTTGGCCAACATGGTCTTGCCACTTCCGGGAGGACCGATAAGAATGACATTGTGTCCACCAGCGGCGGCAATCTCCAAGGCACGTTTGATGTTTTCCTGCCCTTTCACGTCACTGAAGTCGAATTCGAAGCCGACTTCCTGCCACGACTCCACCATGTCGACAGTCACAGGCTGAATGAGGAGTTCACCGTTTAAGATTGACACCACATCATGTATGTTTTCCACACCATACACATCCAAGCCCTCCACCACTGCGGCCTCGCGCGCATTGGCTTTAGGCACGATGAGTCCCCTAAAACCGTCTTGTTTTGCCTTGATGGCGATGGGCAAGGCGCCTTTGATAGGCTTGAGCGTGCCGTCAAGCGACAGTTCGCCCATAATGATGAACTGCTCCAACAATTCCGAGCTGACTTGTTCCGATGCCGCCATGATGCCGATGGCGATAGGCAAGTCATAAGCCGAACCCTCCTTACGGATATCGGCGGGCGCCATGTTGATGACGATTTTCTTGTGGGGATAGCGGTAACCAAGGTTAATAATGGCAGCCTGAATACGCTGCTGGCTCTCCTTGACCGCGTTGTCGGGCAGACCGACCAGATAGAAGTTGATACCTCTGTCAATGTTCACCTCAATGGTGACCTGAATGGCTTCGATGCCGAAAAGGGCACATCCAAATGTTTTTACTAGCATGACTCTTAGTTTTTAAAGTTTCATGCCGCAAAGATGCAACCCTTGTCAAGAAAAAGCCGTTGAACAAACGTTTGTAGTCGACAGTAGTCGTTTGTTGTCGTTTGCTGTCGGGTATATCGTTGATTATTATTTCTTTGGCTTGTATCCAGAATCTTGGAAAATATTCTGCAAATCCTTCCGATTCATCAGGTCTTGAAGCGAAGTTTCTTGGCTCGAGAAATAAGAACGGATGATGTTCAGGCCGAAAAATTCGCCAAGACGCGAAGGTGCGTCATTGCTATAAGCTTGGGTGAAAGGACCATCACCGAAAAACATCATGTAAGCATCCAAACCCGCGTCGTAGAGACGGCGACCACCCACAATGTCGGCCCACATCTGACCTTCGTTCTCCACTGCCCAATGCCATTGGTCCGACGAATAGCCGAGCAAAACGCTGTCAGGCAGTTCGGGACACATTGCCTCAACGAAGAAATCCTTCCGGCCACTGAACATCATCTCGTCAATGACTTGTCCCTGCTTGCGCCATTCATAAAGGTAGTTCATGTAAAGCTGCTCGGCCACTTCTTTAGCTAAAGTCGAGACATTCCTGCGCAACGACATGTATCTTGGCATACCAATCTGGTCATAGGTCGCCTCATCATCGAGATACCAATCCAAGGAAATCACCAATTGATCATCGATGATTTGAACAGACGGCTCATCGGGGTGGATGCCTGTGACGCAAGTGTAAGCCTTCTTAGGCAGCTCAATGTCAGGATAATAGTATTGGAAATGGGCAAACACGTCCTCTACAATGGGCTCCACTTGCTTCAAGTCGGGAAAAGCAGTATTCACCTTTTGATACAAGGCGACACTGAACGGATCAGTGGCAAAGTCTTTAAGATATTGCACCGCTTCGGGATTGTTGAGGTCACCGCTGAGAAATACACGGTAGCGGCCCTGTATCTTCATCAGTTCCTCTTGGAAATTGGCTGTGTCGAGGTTAAAGAGCACTTCCTCGTAACGGTCAAACTCGAGGTCGTAGGGCTCTGACTTAATGTTCAGTTTCGTTTTATAGGCAGGCTCATCCTGTTGGCAGGAGGCCAAGACTAGGACGAGGCTGAGCAGGGATAGGGTTTTTGCTATGGTCTTCATGGTTATCTGACTAATTCTTGTCTAAGCATCTCATACGCCGCTATCGTAGCGCGGTTGATGACATTCTCGCGGTCTTTTCCGAAGTTGAAGCGCTTGGAAACGACGCCCTGCTTCGAGGCCACGCCAATCCACACCGTGCCGACTGGGTTTTCTTCCGTGCCGCCGCTCGGTCCCGCAATGCCTGTCGTGGCAACACCGAAGTCGGCTTCCATCAGGTCGCGCACACCCGTGGCCATGCTTTCGACCACTTGCTGACTGACGACGCCATGCTTTTCAATCGTCTCGGCAGGCACACCAAGCACCTTGGTCTTCATCGGCGTGGCGTAGGTGACTGCTGCGCCTTTGAACACCTCCGAACTGCCAGGAATCAGTGTGATAACGTGGGCAATGTTGCCGCCTGTGCAACTCTCCGCCGAGGCAATGGTCATACCTTTATTAATTAAAAGGTCGAAGACGGTGCGTTCGATGGGTTGGTCCTGCATGGCGAAGATGTATTCGGGAATCAATCGGATCAACTTGGCGACTTGTTCGTCCAAAGTCGTGTGAAGCAACTCGGCGTTTTCGTTCCTGCCACTGAGACGCAGGCGCACCATGCCGTATTGTGGCAGATAGGCCAAAGACAAGAAGTCGGGTAAAGCGTCTTCCCAATCCTTGATTTTGTCGGCCAAAAACGACTCGCCGATGCCCGTGGTCATGATGACGCGCTTCTCGTATGGCACAGCATGAAAGCGTTGCTTAATGCGAGGCAATAGCTCATCAATGAAGATACCTTTCATCTCGAACGGCACGCCTGGCATAAACGCAAAAGCTACTCCGTTTTTCTCCAGCCACATACAGGGAGCCGTGCCGTAGGTGTTCGGAATGTACTCACAAGCCTTCGGCAACATCGCCTGACTGCGGTTACGCTCGCTCATCTGGAAGCCACGACGCTGGAACAGAGCGACCACATTGTCGTAGGCCGCCTGACAAAACTCCAACTCAGTGTCAAAGAACTTGCAGACCGTCGGCTTCGTGATGTCGTCGGCTGTAGGCCCCAGTCCACCTGTGACCAACACCAAGTCAGCGTCCATACATGCATTGAAGGCATCAAGGATGGCTTTCTCGGAATCGCCGATGGTCAAAGTGGAATCCAATTGAAACCCAGCACCCGAAAGTTGCTCGCCAAGCCATGCTGCATTCGTGTTAATCACCTGACCGATAAGCAGTTCATCACCAATCGAGATGTTTTTTATGACTATTTCTTTCATTTTGTTCCAAATTTGTGCAAAGATAGGCCATTTTTCGGCTGTTTTCGTGAAAAAAACGCTAATTCAAATTATTTCGTATCTTTGCAGCCTCAAAATGAAAAAGATATGAACCAACCTATCCCAGCATCGCAATTGGTCCTCAACAACGAGGGCGCGATATACCACCTGAACCTGCATCCTGAACATTTGGCCGATGATGTCATTTTGGTCGGCGACCCTGGTCGCGTGACCATGATTGCCTCCTACTTCGACAAAATTGAAGTGGAGCGCCAAAACCGTGAGCTTGTCACCCGCACCGGTTACTTCAACGGCAAGCGCATCACCGTGCTTAGCACCGGTATGGGCACCGACAACCTCGACATTGTGATGAACGAACTCGATGCCTTGGCCAACATTGACTTGAAGACACGTATGCCCAAGGAAACGCATCGTTCGCTTAACCTCATCCGCCTCGGCACCTGCGGTGCATTGCAGCCTGACATCGAAGTGGACGACAGCTATGTGGCCACCCGCTACGCCATCGGATTGGACGGCCTGCTGTATTTCTACGAAAAGCACAAAGAAGTGAACGAAATTGGCATGCGCGACGCCTTCATTGAGCAGATGGACTATCCGAAAGACCTGCCTCTCCCCTATGTCGTGGAAGGCTCGAAAGAATTGTTCGACCGTCTTGCAGAAGGTTATTACCAAGGGGTAA
The DNA here is from genome assembly GCA_017632935.1 of Bacteroidales bacterium. Classification (GTDB taxonomy): domain Bacteria; phylum Bacteroidota; class Bacteroidia; order Bacteroidales; family F082; genus Limimorpha. The sequence continues at coordinate 8,507 of JAGBQJ010000006.1, forward strand.
CCGCCACCGCACCAGGCTTCTATGGCCCGCAAGGCCGCACATTGAGAATGCACCTCTCCTATCCTGAGAACAACCGCAAAATCGAAGGATTTGAGTATCAGGGCTGGCGCGTGTGCAACTTCGAGATGGAATCGTCGGCGCTATACGGCCTCGGCAAGATGATGGGCCACAACTGTTTGACTATCTGCACTGTGGTAGCCAATCGCGTAACTGAAAAGTTCTCAATAGACTATCACCCCTTCGTGAGAAAACTCGTTGTGAACACTTTGGAGAGGCTTTCTGCAAAATAACAAGTTGATTTTTAAGAAAAAAAGACTTTATTTTTCAGATTTCTGGTCTTGACAACGAAAAAATGTTTATTTTTGCCGCTTGAATTAAAAGTATTGCATTTCAACAAAAAAGCATATTAGAAGCAATGAAGAAAGTATTTATCACAATGATTGCACTGCTTGCAGTTTCCAGTTCGGTGATGGCTGCAGGTCATGTGGATTCGGTTCGTTACCTGACGACCAAATTTGGAAAGAACTGGTTCATTTCTGCAAGCGCTACAGGCAACTGGTGGCAAGGCAGTATGAGGACTCCTGAGGCTCTAAACTATCAAAACAGCTATACCGCTGTGGAATGGGGCAAGCCCGACTTCGGCTTCAACGCAAGCTTCGGCAAGTGGTTGAACCACTGCACCGGTCTCAGAATGGTCTACAGCAACACCCGCATCCATAGCTACATCAAGCTCAACCCTGGTGGAGCACACACACAGCACCTCCAATACCTCTTTGGCGACGACCCGCAACTCGTTGAAGGTACTGGCGAAAATGCCATCTATGCCACTTCGATGCGCTACCACAACTTGAGAGTCGACTACATGGTGAGTCCCATTGATTTCTTCCAGGGCTATTACAACCCTGATAGATTCTGGACTCCTGTGCTCTACGTCAGCGGCGGCGCTTCTGTCGCTTCGAACGACTTCTTCGCCATTAAATCAATGATCGAAGATTACAAGGTCTACAATTATGGTTATGATTTAGAAAGCGGCCTCAACTTCGAATTGGCTCTCAGCGCAGGCTTAGCCAACAACTTCCGCCTCAGCGACCATTTCGACATCAACCTCGACCTCAACTGGACGACCCAAAGATGGACGCTTGACTCTTGGAGATACGAGTTTGTCGAGTCTTCTGGCACTAGACCCAAGAGATTAGACAACATGTACACGGCTTCTTTGGGCCTGACCTACTTCTTCAACAGAGAGTATGACCTGCCCATTAACTGCTGCGCAGAGCTGGATTCCATCAAGGATCTTCTGCCCGTGTTTGTGCACGACACCGTTCCGGTGCACGACACCATCGTGAAGTTCGTCAACCTGCAGACCGAAGATGTGTTGAGCTATCCTTTCTCCATCTTCTTCAACCGCGACTCTTATCAGTTGATGTCGAGAAGAGACATCGTCAACCTGAGTGAAATCGCTAACGTGGCCAAAGAAAATGGTTACAAACTGCGTCTGACGGGCTCATGCGACAGCGCCACTGCTACGCCGTCCTACAACCAGACCCTGTCGGAGAACCGCTGCAATAAGATCAAGATCGAGCTCCTTGAATTGGGCGTTCCTGAGGATCAAATCATCATCGAACCCATCGGTGGTGTGAAGAAACTCGACCCGACGGAATACGACCGCCGCGTGCTCATCCAACTGGTCAAGGAAGCTCAGAAATAAGCTATCCTAACCTAACAAACAAGAAAGCCTGACGGAACTCCGCCAGGCTTTTTCGTTTGTCACAAATTGGAGGCTATTCCTTAATACATAATGCCTACCTCAATGCCAATGAAGTTGTTGCGTAGAATACTACCTGTTTGCTTTTCCAACGCCCTGACGAAAGCGTTGGAGAAGGAATGGTCGAAGGTCAGCTGAGCAAAAGCCGAGCAATTGCGGTTGATTTCGTATTCGGCACCTAGACCAAAAATCATTGATAACTGTAATGGACGATATTGGTTGGTGCAGTCGACATAATCCTCACCCTCGAAATTCACCCAATAAAAGGTATAGCTATCCTTGGCATAGTCCTTCAAGTTGAAACTTAAACCGGCACCAGCCTCAGCGTATGCCTTAAACGAGTCGGCCACGTCAACTTTTGCCTTAAACTTTAGCGGAACTTCAATGTTGTAGGCGTCCACACGACGCGACACTGGCAAATTGGCCTCTTCCAGGAAATCTTCCACCCTTCTACGATCGATGAAGGTGTACTTCAGACGAAGAAGGTTGAAGTTTACTCCTGACGAGACCGCAAAATTACTGGCAAAATAATAGTCATAGACCAGACCTGCACTGGCGCCAAGCCTAAAGCCGTCGTTATCGGCAGCCGTAGACCCTGCACTGGCCCAATCGAAAGTCGGCCCCAACTTTATGCCAACTCTGGCATTCCCTGTCTGGGCATAGACACCCACTGAAACTGCAGCTACCAAGCTGATAATCAACAATGTTTTTCTCATAATAACAATTTTTTGACCTACAAAGATAATTTATTTTGCCGACATTTCCCCTAAATTCAAAAATGATTCTTAATTTTGCATCAAATCTATCAATTATTCACTAAAACAAATCAATATGAAAAAGACATTTTTACTCCTTGCCGTCCTGCTCATGATAGGCAGTGCCTCATTTGCGCAAATCAGCAATCTCGCTTTAGGTGAAAACAGCGACCTCGCTATCGGTGCGAAAATCGGCTACCAGACCTCAAAGCTCTCCTATGAGAAGGCTGATATCAAGTCGGGATTGGCCGACCATCTCGCCTTTGGCCTTTTCGGACGCATCACCAGCGGACGCCTTTACGTCCAACCTGAATTGCTGTACTTCAAAACTTCAAACGCCTTCGATGTCACCGTCACTGGTACTGGCGAAGACAACGAACTTGAAATACCTACGGGTGCCGATGCCCAACTGACCTTGAACTCGGCCAACCTTCAGGTGCCCATTATGGTCGGTGTCACCGTCCTCGACCTTGATGCCGTCACCGTGCGTGCACAAGTCGGCCCGACCGCCAATTTCGTGCTGAAATCAATGACCTTGGCCGACTACAACTTCAGCTTGGTAGAAGAGGATCCTGTTGAAGAGCCTACCGAACCCGAAGTCGAAGTCGAAGACGAAGCTGAAGGATTTGACATGAAATCCATAGCTTGGGGCGTACAAGCTGGCATCGGCATTGACGTGATGAAGCGCGTCACCCTCGATGTCAACTACAGTTTCGGTCTGAGCAAGGTGTTCAACGCCTTGAACAGCACATCCTTAGGCGAAACCTTCGACTTCTCCAACATCGACAACTCGCGGAGAAACATGTTTATGGTTTCGCTCGGCGTGAAGATCTTCTAATTAATTAGAGACTAACAACAAAAAGGGAGCGACTCAGTAATGAGTCGCTCCCTTTTTGTTTGGATGAGATTGGATTTAGAAGAAGATACCCATCTCGATACCGATACGATTTTGAAGAACATTCAACTTGAGATCACGTTCACCCAAATCCTTGTTGCCAGCGTAGTATTTCTCATAATTGTTGGTAACCAAAGCTCCCCTGCTAATGCTGTTCAGGAAATCGTGAGAGAAGTAAATACCTGCGAAAACTCGCATAGACTCCACCAATTTGTACTCTGCACCAGCACCGATACGCAACGAAGCATGGAAGGGGTTGTATTCACCATCAGTAGCTCTATAATTCGAATCATTAAGATCGCCCAAAGTGAAAGTATCCATCACCTTAACGCGATGCGTGTAGCCAAAAGCACCACCCACTTGGGCATAAGCACGAAGCGGAAGATTGCCAAGTTCAGGGGTGACCATCTTCAACATCAACGGGATTTCATAGATAGTGGTTTTGAATTGTCTATCGACAGTACCCAATTGGTAGTCGGTAATAGAGTCTGTGGCACTGATGTTGCGCATGTCATCAAAGCTATAGTGGCCTTTTACAAAGTCAACATTGACGCCTGTGACAATGGCATAATTCTCAGCAAAATAGTACTCAGCGGCGAGGCCAAGATCGAAACCTGTCTTAGTGCCTTGATTGACGGCAGCACCCGTTTTGGAACCGGTCCAATCGAAAGTCGGGCCAAATTTAAGGCCAAAGGAGAAGCCTTTGTTCTGTGCTGACGCGGTCAGCGACATGGCCAGAAGAAGGCCAATGAAAAGTAAGTTTTTCTTCATTTTTGTTTAGATTTAGAATTACAATGCAAAATTAGTCTTTTTTTCCATAGTCGAGCTAAATCAAGGAATTTTTCTATCTTTGTACGTTAAAACAACAATAAAACCGACAACAATATGTTCAATAAAGACGTTTACAGTGGCCGTCGCGCCACATTGAAAAAAAAGATCTCGAAGGGCATCGCCTTCTTCCCGGCCAACAACGAGGCGCCCTTCAACTATCCCGACAACACCTACATCTATCGTCAGGACAGCAATTTCTCCTATTTCTTCGGCCTCAACCATCCCGACCTGGTTGGCGTCATCGACTTTGAGAGTGGCGAGGAGATCCTCTTTGGCGTCGAAGTCACCATCGACGATGTCATCTGGTGCGGTCCCCTGCCCTCACTGAAGGAGCAAGGCGACAGCATCGGTATCACCGACTGCCGCGACTTCAACCACTTCGGCGAATACCTCCAGCAGGCCATAGCCAAAGGACGCCAGATCCATATCCTGCCCACCTACCGCGCCGACACCAAGATCCAATGCTCTGAATGGCTTGGCTGTCATATTAATAAGGTGCAAGACTATGTCAGCGAAGAACTCATCAAGGCCGTCATCGCCATGCGCGAGATCAAGAGCGAGCTCGAAATCGCCGAGATGGAACGTGCCGCCAATACCGCCTACTATATGCATACCACCGCCATGAAGATGTGTAAACCCGGCATGATTGAACAGGAGATTGCCGGCGTGGTGGAAGGCCTCTCCCTCTCAGGCGGCGGCCCCGTGTCGTTCCCTGTCATCCTCAGCGTTGACGGTCAGACCTTGCACAACCATGGTCACCATAACGTGCTGAAGGAAGGGCGCATGATGGTCTGCGATGCTGGTGCCGAGACTGAGAACTACTACGCATCCGACTTTACCCGCACCACACCTGTGGGCGGCAAATTCAACACTCGTCAGCGCGAGATCTATGAAATCGTGCTGAAAGCCAATCAGGTGGTGGCCGAACAAACGCGTCCCGGCATCCCTTATATCGAGATGCATACCCTCGCCTGCCGCACCTTGATTGAAGGGCTGAAAGGCGTCGGCCTGATGAAGGGCGACACCGAAACAGCACTGAGAAGCGGTGCCCACTGGCTCTTCATGCCTCACGGCTTGGGTCACATGTTGGGCATGGACGTACATGATATGGAAGGTCTCGGCGAAACCTTTGTAGGCTACGACGGCAAGACGCTGCGTTCCACCGACTTGGGCTTCAGCGGCCTGCGTTGTGGCAAGACCTTGAAACCTGGTTTCGTGGTCACCGATGAGCCTGGCATCTACTTCATCCCCACCCTCATCGATATGTGGAAGGCTGAAGGCAAGTTCAAGGACTTCATCAACTACGAGAAACTGGAGACCTACAAGGACTTCGGCGGCATCCGCATCGAGGATGACCTCTTGATTACCGAAGAAGGCTGCCGTGTGCTTGGAAGACCGATTCCTAAGACCGTAGCAGAAGTCGAGGACATGTGCTCCCAAGGACGGGAATGGATTAAGATATCAGGACTGTACTGATGATGAAACAAGGCGAGGCTAACTACCTCGCCTTTGTTTTTTAAAATTCCGTCACCAGCTTGATATTGATATAACGCGGCGTCAGGTAGTTGGGGGCACCGTAATAGCGGTTGTCGATGTATTTCACCCAGTTGTAGGAAATGATATTTGGGATGTCAAGCAGATTGAAGACATCCACACTTACATACATCTCCCTGATATAACGCAACGGATTGCCCTTGCTGAAGCTGCTGGCTTCGCTGATGAGCTGCTTGCTGAAGCCGATGTCGACACGACGATAGGCAGGATAACGGCTTGATGTGGAATAGAAGTCGGAATTGTTGTCATTGATAGGCAGACCCATGCCGAAGGTCAACGTCATGTTGACGCGCCATGTCGGGGCATTAGGGAGGTAATCCTGGAAAAAGAGCGAGAAATTGACCAACTGATGGGAAGGACGATAATGCCAGCCCAAGGCCAAAGTGTCGGCCACTTCAGCGTCATTGTGATTGTAGAACGGAAGCGTATCACCCTGTATACCAACCAAAAGATAGTCTCCGCGGATGTCTTCCCTTGCGCGCATGAACGAAAGGCTCGCCCAGCTGTCGATGCCCTTCACAAACTCACCGTTCACCTTGAAATCGAGACCCGTGGTGTAGGCTCTCGCCGACTGGTCGGCATAATAACGGATGCGCACATTGTCAATGTCGTAAGGAATGACATGAGTATACCACTTGAAATACAGCTCCGAAGTCAAGATGAAAGGCCGATTGAAGGCGCGGAACTTGAAGTCATTGCCTGCCACAATCTGATACGATTTTTGCGCCTCGGCATCCTTAAAGAGGCTACCATCGCGGTTGCGGATCTCTCGGTAAAACGGCGTCTGGTTATACACACCACCCGACAAGCGATAAACTGTCTCACGTTTCTCATTCTCAGGCTTATAGGCAATGCCTGCCCTCGGGCTTACATACACCTTTTTATTATAGCCCCAATAATTGGCCCTCAAGCCACCCGTGATGACAAACTCACCCTTGTCTTTATAGGGAAGCGTCCAAGAGTTTTGCACAAATCCGTCCAAATTATTGATGGACAAAATGTTATTTGACTTATGCACGAAGTCCATCCCGATTTCGGGCAGCACATCGGGGTAGCCGCCGATGACATCGGGGACATGGGGCAGGCTGTAACCCGCCGAGTCCATCATCTGCCATTCGTCCACCACGTCGTCGATGTCCTGATGCTGGAAACGGAGACCCCACTTCAGCAGTTTATTGTCAAAAGCATAAAGGCCTTTATGGTCGAGGTTGTAGACTTGGGCATAGAAGGCGTTGCGGGCGTGTTTGGTGAGCGTACCCACCTCATGGTTTTCGATCACCTCGCCAAACTCATCAGAGCCGAAAGAGGTGTTGCGGATGCCAAAGAAATACTGCTCCTGAATGTCGAAGGTTTCGGTTTCGTAAGCAGAATAGGCCGATGCTATCCATTTCAGATTCAGGTCCTTATTAGGCTTGTACGACAAGGTCATAGCGCCTAGGCCAGTGGCATAGTCGTCGATTTCCTGACCGTCGAAATACACATTCAGTTGCAGCGGAAGGTCGATGGTGCCGAAATTGACTTTCGCGGTTTGAGGAATCAGCATGTAGCGGTTTTTGGAGTAATAGCCCAAAAACGACAGACTCCATTTCTCGTTGAAATGATAGTTAAACAAGGCTTGCGCATCGGTGAAATTAGGCTTGTAGTCTCCCTTGGTATTCATCATGCCGAGCGCCAAGGCTGTGTTTTTGTAGCGCGCCCCGACTAGGTAGCTGAACTTCTCATTCTTCGTCGCACCTTCCACATGGGCTTCGGCGCCTAAAAGGCTCAATGACAGTGAGCCAGCAGTTTCTTTCGGTGTTTTATAGGTCACGTCAAGCACCGACGACATTTTGTCGCCATACTCTGCCGCGAAACCACCCGCCGAAAACTCGATATTGTTGACCAACCGCGAGTTGACGAAGCTCAAGCCCTCCTGCTGACCCGAGCCAACGAGGAAGGGACGGTAGATTTCTATACCGTTCACGTAAATCAGATTCTCGTCGAAGTTGCCGCCACGCACACGATATTGTGAACTCAATTCGTTGTTCGACACCACCCCCGGCAAGGTCTTGATCAGGGTTTCCACTCCCCCACCCATCGATGGCAACAAGGTGGCTTGCTTGGCATTGAGGCGCGTCAGGCTTGAGGCCTCGGTGCCACGGTCGCTGATGACCGCATCGGGAAGCACCGTGGCGGTGGAATGCAACACCATGTCGAGTTTCCGTTTTTCGCCTTGCTTGAGACGCACCTTGGCTTGCTTCTGCTCGTAGCCGACAAACGAGAAATGGATGGTCCAAGTGGAATCCGACAACAGCGACAGTTCATAATAGCCACGCGAGTTGGTCGTGTAGCCCACCAACAGCTCAGGCACCACGACGTTGGCCATTTCGATGGGATGACCTTGCTCGTCGACCACCTTGCCATAGACCGTAGCCGTCGGCAGCTGCTGTGCCGTGGCAAACAGGGATGTCAGCAAGAATGCTATGAGGAGGAACTTGGCTCGCATGAATGGATAACTGAAATTGTCGGGAAATATTATCTTTCGGAAGCGGATTGGGACCTATTCAAACAAAAAAAGCCGCCGCGCAAGGCACAGCAGCTCTGATATGGTTCACATAGGCAGGATTACCAACGCTCAAGGTTACCCTCTGCGGAAGCATCCAAAATGGCCTGGTAGATACCCTTCTTGTTGATGGTACGCATGCCGGCAGCCGAAACCTTCAGCACAACCCATTCATCCCATTCCGGAACATAGAACTTCTTGATTTTCAGATTCGGTTCAAACGTTCTCTTGGTCTTCTTGTTGGAGTGAGAAACGTTGTTGCCGTGCATGACCTTCTTACCTGTAATTTGACAAACTTTTGACATGACTCTTTATCATTTATTATTATTACTTGTCTATTTTCTAACGGGCTGCAAAAATACAAATTTTTTCGTTTCCAAACCCTTTTCTTGAAAAATTCATCGAAAAAAGTGCTCAGACCTCTCTTTTTCCTGCTCAATTCTGCACATGCACATCCATTTGTGGGAACGGGAAATGCAAGCCTTCTTGCGGGAAAGTCTTGTAAACCAGTTCGTTCATCTTGAAGAAAACATCCCAATAGTCTTCTGGCTTCACTCTGGCACGAACGGTGATGTCGACGGAGCTATCGCTCATTTTTATTAATTCGATGACCGGTTTTGGCTCTTTCAGGATGCGCTGGTCGGCATCACAGAGGCGTTGCAACACGGCTTTGGCCTTATCGTAGTCATCGCCGTAGGAAATGGAAAAAACCCAATCGACGCGGCGGTCAGTTTCCTTGTTGTAGTTGGTTACAGGGCCCGTCGAAAGGGCTCCGTTAGGCAGGATAACTGTTTTATTGTCAGGGGTTAAGATAGTAGTGTTGAAGATCTGGATGCCACTCACCTTGCCCTCGAAGCCTTGTGCCGCAATGAAATCGCCCACCTTGAAAGGCTTGAACAGCACGATCATCACGCCGCCGGCAAAATTCTGCAAGGTGCCACTCAAGGCCATACCTACAGCCAGACCCGCCGAGGCAAGCAAGGCCACAAGCGAACTCGTGTTGATGCCCAAGATGCCCACGATGGCCATGATAAGGAAGAAATAGAGCACCACCGAGACCAAATTCGACAAAAAACTGTGCAAAGTGGCATCACCATGACGGCTCATCAGTCCGTTAGCCATCCATCTCTTAATCAGTTTGATAATCCAGCGGCCCAACAGCAAAACCACGATAGCGGCCAACAGCTTCAGGCCGAAGGGAACGACATATTCCTTAATCAAATCCGGGAGCCATTCCGAGACCGGTGTCGTCGTCAGTTTCTGAAACCCATCGGTTATGGTGGTAAGCGCCGAAGTATCCTGTATCGTTTCCGTCACTTGGGTGGCAATGCTGTCGTTTTCCATATTTCCATATTTTTCGCATGCAAAGGTACGCATAATTCAATAATTTCGTAATTTCGCATCAAATTTTCACAATGAATCTCGAAAGCGTCAAGGCATATTGCAGGAACCCCAAGAACCGCAGCACCGTCAACGTGGGGCTTTTTGTCATTCTGATCATCAGTTTTCACTTCCTTTATTTGGGTTGGCAAGCCTCAGGCTATTGGCCTATCGGGAAATGGGTAGCTCTGTTGATGGTGTGGTCGGTCGACATGGTCTACAGCCAAGCCTGTTGGGTGCTCGACCATCTTTTGTGCATCGACATTACGACCAGTAGTCCTCACCGCCTCATCGCCGCCATCAACAGCAATGGAGACTTTGCAAGAGTCGTCATCGCCCCCGAATGCGCCAGCCTCAAACAATGGATGCACTGGCTCTTCCTTATGCTGCTCTTCCCTGGGCCTTGGAAGCACAAGGCCTGGTACATCCCTGCCGGATTGGTCATCATCGAGTGGACCAACGTGGTGCGCATCTGCGGCGTGCTGCTGATGCAAGTCTTTTGGCCCAACATCCACATCCACCTCTTCGGCAACGACATCAACACCTTCCATCTCGCCCATGACTATGTCTTCAAGGTGTTCTTCTATCTCATCATCTTCCTCATGTGGGTGCTGTGGGTGGAAAAGTTCTACAATCCGTCAATAAAAGCCAAACAACATGAATAATTCTCCCGTCATTTTTATCCTCGATGCCGGCGGCACGGGATTCAAGTTCTCAGCCGTTCAGGATGCACGTGAAATCATCGAGCCGTTCACCATTCCTTCGGCGGCACCCACACTCGAAGAGGTGCTTCAGAAGCTCATCACCGGATTCCATGAATGTGAAAAGCGCTGCGGCTGCAAAGCCACGGCCATCAGTTTCTGCTTCCCCGGCCCTGCCGACTATCCCAACGGCATCATCGGCGATCTGCCCAACCTGCCTACCTTCCGTGGTGGCGTGCCGTTGAAGCAAGTGCTTGAAAACGAGTTTCATGTCCCCGTATTCATCAACAACGACGGCGACCTCTTTGCTTATGGGGAGGCCCTCAGTGGTTTGTTGCCTCAGGTGAACAAGACTTTGGAAGAACAAGGCAACCCGAAACGCTACAAGAACCTCTTCGGCGTGACCCTTGGTACTGGTTTCGGCGGTGGCATTGTCATTAACAAGGTATTGCTTAACGGCGACAACTCGGCCGGTGGCGAGATATGGTGCTCGCGCAACTGCCTCTACCCTGATACTATCGCCGAAGACAGCGTCAGCATCCGCGCCGTGCGCCGTGTGTATGCCCGCGAGGCTGGCATCACCTTCGATGATGCACCGCAGCCTTACGACATCTTCAAGATCGCCCAAGGTGAACAACAAGGCAACAAAGAAGCTGCCTTGAAAGCCTGGGATGAATTGACCACCGTGTTGGCCGATGTGCTTTGCAACGGACTGCGCTTCACCGATGGCATTGTGGTCATTGGCGGTGGACTCTCAGGCGCCTGGCCTGTGTTCATGCCCATGCTCATCCGTAAGATGAACGAACCTTACAGAGTGAACGGCAACGCCATCCCTCGCATGGAGACTGAAGCCTTCAACCTGTTGGACGCCGACGACTTGAAACGCTTCACGGCCAAGTCGGGCAAAATGGTCAAGGTACCGTTCAGCGAACAAGAAGTATGGTACGACCCGAGCAAACGCGTTGGTGTAGGTGTCACTACGCTTGGCACTTCCTCGGCTGTCGCTGTTGGGGCGTATGCTTTCGCGATGGAACAGCTATCCCTTTGACAATCAAAAAGGAAAAATTATCAACACTGTTTGTTGAAAAATAATCGGCCGAAATCTTCATTTTCGGCCTCTCTTTTCTTGCTTCTTTCTTAACTTCGCAGATTGAAAAAGAGCAAGCAAAATGCTATTGCATTTGTTTTTAATTTCTTAAATATCAACAAAATGAAACCAAATCATACTCAAATGGAATTTGAGGGTGACCTTTTTAGCGGACTTGAGGAACCGGAATTACAGCCGGAGACCAAACCATATGACAAGATTATTGAATCGCGCAAAAACACCTATTTTGCGGCCGAACAAATTGAAAGCCAAGACGAGGTACAGGTAGTGGAAAGGAGCGATGCCCCTGCGACAGAACCCGTCGCAGAGGAAAAGCCCAAAATCGAGTACCATACCTACCCCTTGGAGGAAGTGAAAGCCGCAGCCAAGGAGTACTTCCATGGCGACTCCCTCGCCGGTGACGTGTGGGCCAACAAATATGCCTTGAAGGACAGCGACGGTAACATCTACGAGCTCACGCCCGACGACATGCACCACCGCATCGCCCGCGAGATTGCCCGTATCGAGCGTCGTTATCCCAACCCGATGAAGGAAGAGGAGATATACGAAGTTTTAAAGGACTTCCGTTACATCGTGCCCCAAGGTAGCCCCATGACCGGCATCGGCAACGACTTCCAGATTTCATCCCTGTCGAACTGTTTCGTCATCGGCAACAACGGCGACTCCGACTCGTACGGCGGCATCATGAAGACCGACCAAGAGCAGGTGCAACTGATGAAACGTCGCGGTGGCGTGGGTCACGACCTGTCGCACCTACGCCCCACTGGTAGTCCAGTGAAAAATTGCGCCTTGACCTCGACAGGCGTGGTGCCTTTTATGGAACGATTCTCTAACTCCACCAAGGAGGTGGCCCAAGACGGCCGTCGCGGCGCCCTGATGATGACCATCAGCATCAAGCATCCCGACTCCGAAGCCTTCATCGACGCCAAGATGACGCAGGGGCGCATCACCAACGCTAACATCTCGGTGCGTCTCACCGATGAGTTCATGCAGTGCGTGAAGGAGAACAAACCCTTCGTCCAGCAGTATCCCATCGATTCGCCCAACCCGAAATACACCAAGGAGATCGACGCACGCGCCTTGTGGAACAAGATCATCCACAACGCATGGAAATCGGCTGAGCCTGGAGTGATGTTTTGGGACACCATCATCCGCGAGTCCATCCCCGACTGCTATGCCGACCTTGGCTTCAAGACCTTGAGCACCAACCCCTGTGGCGAGATTCCGCTCTGCGCCTACGATAGCTGCCGTCTGCTGGCCATCAACCTCTACAGCTACGTCGACCACCCCTTCACACCCGAGGCTCGATTCAACCACCAGCTGTTCTCGAAACACGTGGCCATCGCCCAACGCATGATGGACGACATCGTCGACCTCGAAATCGAGAAGGTGGACGGCATCTTGGCCAAGATCGCAGCCGACCCCGAAGACGACGAGGTGAAGCGTACCGAGGCCAACCTGTGGAAGAACATCAAGGCGAAATGCCTGCAAGGCCGCCGCACGGGCATCGGCATCACCGCCGAGGGCGACATGCTCGCCGCCTTAGGCAAACGTTATGCCTCCGACGAAGCCATCGCTTTCTCCACCGAGATTCAGAAGCTATTGGCTTACAACGCCTACCGTTCTTCGGTCAACTTGGCTGAAGAGCGCGGCAGGTTCCCCATGTACGACGCCAAACGTGAAGAAAACAACCCCTTCATCAAGCGCCTTCGTGCCTTGGATGAAGACCTCTACCAAAAGATGTGCCGCGTGGGACGCCGCAACGTCGCCATGCTGACCATCGCCCCCACAGGCACCGTCAGCATCTGCACCCAGACCACCTCGGGCATCGAGCCCGTCTTCATGGTGGCCTACAAACGCCGCCGTAAAGTGAACCCCAACGACAAGGACGTCCATGTGACCTTCACCGACGTGACGGGCAACTCATTCGAGGAATACAATGTGTTCCACCACAAGTTCATCACCTGGCTTGAAGTGAATGGCTACAACGTAGATGAGGTGCTGCATTACGACGACGAGAAACTTAATGCCGTCATCGCGCAGTCGCCCTACTACAAAGCCACCGCCAACGACATCGACTGGGTGAACAAAGTGAAGATGCAAGGTTCGATGCAGAAATGGGTCGACCACAGCATCAGCGTGACCGTCAACGTGCCGAAGGGGACGACAGAAGAGCTCGTCAGTCAAATCTACATGACCGCTTGGGAGAGCGGCTGCAAGGGCATGACCATCTACCGCGATGGCTCACGCGACGGCGTGCTGGTCTCCAAGGACGAGAAGAAAGAGGAAAAGAAAGAAGCTAAGGCCAAAGACGGAGGCCGTCCTGACGACATCCACGAGAACTCCGCCCCGCCGCGTCCCAAGGAGTTGGAATGCGACATCGTGAGGTTCCAAAACAACTACGAGAAGTGGATTGCCTTCGTCGGCAAGCTCCACGGCAAGCCTTACGAGATCTTCTTGGGCAAGGCCGAGGACTTCTTCCTGCCGCCTTACGTCGAGAAAGGCATTATTATCCGAGAAAAGAACAAGGGCGAGGCATCGCGCTACGACTTCCGCTACACCGACAAGGACGGTTATGAGGTGCTGATGCAAGGGCTGTCGCGTTCGTTCGACAAGGAATACTGGAACTACGCTAAGCTGATTTCAGGCATTTTGCGCCACGGCATGCCCATCCAGTATGTGATTGAATTGGTGCAAAACCTCAATGTAGAGGAAGAAAGCATCAACACCTGGAAGAACGGCATCGCCCGCGCCTTGAAGAAATACGTGCCCGATGGCATGGTCGACGAGAAGGAGAAATGCCCCACCTGCGGCGAGAAGCTCGTCTTCGAAGACGGCTGCAAGCATTGCAAGAACTGCGGCTACTCCAAGTGCGGGTAAGTCAAGAGGGAAACAGTTGTTTTTTTATCTTCATAATGGCGGGGCGCCGGCGCTTGCGTCGGCGACCTTTTTCACGTCATTGCGAGCGAAGCGAAGCAATCCAGAAAATAAGTTGACTCTCTGGATTGCTTCGTCGTTCCTCCTCGCAATGACGCGAAGCGTCGTCAGAGATTAAACAACTGTTTTACATTAGCCGTCGTCATGACAGCAAGTTCATTTAAATCCATCCCTAGGATTTCGGCGATTTTTTGCGCCGTATGGACTAGAAACGCCGATTCATTGCGCTTGCCGCGACAAGGCACAGGAGCCAGATAAGGCGCATCGGTCTCCAAAACGATTCTATCCAAAGGTAGGTTGGGTAAAAAGTCTTTCACGCCACAATTCTTGTAGGTCGTCACGCCGCCCAAACCGAGATGGAAACCCAGTCCCAAATAGACTTTAGCTTCTTCCTCCGTTCCCGTGAAGCAGTGCATGATGCCGCGCAAACCGCCGTCCTGTTTATGTTCAAGGATTTTCACCATCTTGTCGAAGGCATTGCGGCAATGGATGGAGAGCGGCAAATGGAGTTGTTTGGCCCAGTCCAGTTGGGTCTCGAAGGCATCGAGTTGTTGTTTCTCGAAAGTCGCATCCCAATAGAAATCCAGACCGACCTCCCCTACCCCGACATAGATACCACGCTCCAGCTCTTTTTCCATTTGAGACAGTACTTCCTTATAGTCTTCCTTGACTTCCTCGGGTTGCAGACCCATCATCACGCGGGTGCAATCGGGATATTGCTCGTACAATTCAATCATCGGAGCGATGGTGGAAGCGTCCACATTGGGTAGAAGCATCATGCCGACGCCGGCATCCAATGCACGTTGCATTGCATCATTGCGGTCGAGGCTGAACTGGTGGTCGTATACGTGGGTATGGGTGTCAATGAGGAGCATAATCAATACAAGAAATTATCGTACGGATATCTTATTGCGTGCATATCGCGGATTTCCTTGTAGAGCAAATCCCTAAACTCTTGGTAGTTGTCGCGGTTCTTGGCAGAGATGAAGATGCAGTTTTCGTTCATCTTGGCCATCCAGGTCTTCTTCAGCTCCTCGTAGGAAACGTTGCGCTTGGTGGGCGGCGTCAGGTCATCGGGGTCTTTCTCCTCCCAGGTGTAGGCGTCGGTCTTGTTGAAAACGACGATGGTCTTTTTGTCGGTACAACCCAACTCGGCTAAAGTCTGGTTGACGACCTCCATCTGCGCCTCAAAGTCAGGATGCGAGATGTCGACCACATGCAAGAGGATGTCTGACTCGCGGGTTTCGTCCAGAGTGCTCTTGAATGACTCCACCAGATGATGCGGTAACTTACGAATGAAACCAACGGTATCAGACAAAAGGAAGGGCAAATTCTCCACCACCACCTTGCGCACCGTGGTATCAAGCGTGGCAAAAAGCTTGTTCTCGGTGTAAACCTCAGATTTGCTCAGCAGATTCATAATGGTCGACTTGCCCACGTTGGTATAACCCACCAAGGCCACGCGTACTAGCTTACCACGGTTCTTGCGCTGCACGGTCTTCTGTTTGTCGATATCCTTCAACTTCTCCTTCAGCAAGGCGATGCGTTCCAGGATCAAGCGATGGTCGGTCTCAATCTGGGTCTCACCAGGACCACGCATACCGATACCACCACGTTGGCGTTCCAAGTGGGTCCACATACGGGTCAAGCGAGGCAGAAGGTATTGGTATTGCGCGAGTTCCACCTGCGCCTTGGCGTGAGCAGTATGGGCATTGGAGGCGAAGATGTCAAGAATCAAGCTGGTGCGGTCGAGCACACGGCATTCCAGCGCCTGCTCCATGTTACGGGCTTGCGTGGCGCTCAGTTCGTCATCGATGACGGCAATCTCGATGTTCTCCGCCTTGATGTATTGATGGATTTCCTCCAGCTTGCCCGAGCCGAGATAGGTGACACTACTTGGATGGTCCATGGCTTGCACGAAACGCGCCACGGGTACACCGCCTGCTGTTTCCAGCAGGAAAGCCAGTTCGTCGAGGTATTCCTCCGTGCGTTCGCGGCTTTGCTGTTTGGAAGCCACAGCGATGAGGACTGCGCGCTCTGGTATTTTTTCGTATGTGATGAAATCGCCCATGTTCTTTTTGACGCGAGACACGAGACTACGAGACGCGAGACATCCAGTCGTCCCATGTCTCGTGTCCCGAAGTCCCGTGTCAACTAATATTGTCTGAATCCTATGATCTTCCTCACCTCATTCAAGGTCTTCGCAGCGCTCTCGCGGGCCTTCTCGGCACCCATGCGGGCGATACGGTTGAGTCTTTCCTCATCGGAGGAGAACTCCTTAATCCGCTCACGGATGGGGGCAACGGCCTTCTCCAGGTCGTCGGCCAGTTGTTTCTTCATGTCGCCATAGCGGATGGAGCAGTCGTTCCACTTTTCGTCGAAGTACTTCACCGTCTCAGGCTCGCTGACGATGTTCATCATCGTGAAAAGGTTCTGGATAACCTCAGGCTTGGGGCTGTTAGGCTCGGTTGGGCCGCTGTCGGTGACAGCGCGCATCACCTTCTTGCGCATGGTCTTCTCATCCTCGAAGAGGTAGATGCAGTTGCCATCGCTCTTGCCCATTTTGCCGCTGCCGTCGAGTCCAGGCACCTTGATGGCGTCGCCACCGAAGTAGTAATTCTGTGGCTCGGGGAAGAACTCTACTTTGTAGATATTGTTAAAGCGGCGAGCGCACTTGCGGGCCATCTCCATGTTCTGCTCCTGGTCCTTGCCCACGGGCACCCATTTGGCGCGGTGTTGCAGAATGTCGGCAGCCATGAGAGTTGGATAGGTGAACAAGCCAGCGTTCACATTATCAGGCTGTTGGCGTGCCTTCTCCTTGAAGGTCGTCACGCGACCTAGCTCGCCGATATAGGCATTCATATTGAAATAGAGATACAACTCGATGGTCTCCGGCACATCACTCTGAATGTAGATGGTGGCTTTTTCGGGATCGATGCCGCAGGCGAGGTATTCGGCCAAAATCGTGCGGGCCGAACGCTGTATGTTTTCGGGCTTGGGGTGCGTGGTCAGCGAGTGCCAGTCGGCGATGAAGAAATAGCAGTTATAGTCTTCCTGCATCTTCACGAAGCTACGCACGGCACCATAGTAATTGCCAAGGTGAAGGTTTCCGGTGGGGCGAATGCCGCTCAAAACGATGTCTTTCATCAGTTATCAGTTATTCAATTGTTCAGTTGTCAGTTATTTGCGTGCAAAGATAAGAAAAAAGCCCGCTTCGTAAAGCAGGCTTTTCGAGGTTTTTTGTGGCAGTACTTCCTTAGAGCTTGATATCGTCGCCGTTGGCGTTAAGGAAGTTGTACTGCAAAGCGTGGAATTCGGGCATCGACTGCACCTTGAATTTCTTGCCGTATTTCTTCATCCATTTGCGGCGAATCGAAAACAGGCCGTCTATGCAGAGGTAGGCATAGATGAAAGGATGCACCTGCAGGGTCAAGTGGTTCTCGTTTTGGTCGACCATGAGGTACTTGAGGTGGTTTTCGATCTCGTCGATGAAGAGGATGGCGGGACGGATCTTGCCTTCGCCGGCGCACACAGGGCATTTCTCCTGCACCTGCACCTCCGTCTCAGGACGCACGCGCTGGCGTGTGATTTGGATGAGGCCAAACTTCGTCGGGGGAAGGATGGTGTGCTTGGCACGGTCGTGCGACATGGCCTCTTCCAGGGCGTCGAACAGATCCTTGCGATGTTTGGCTTCGTGCATGTCGATGAAGTCGACGATAATGATGCCGCCCATGTCGCGCAGACGCAACTGGCGCGCGATCTCCTTGGCGGCTTCAACGTTGACTTGGAAAGCGTTGTCTTCCTGCGAATTCTCCTTGTTCACACGATGGCCGCTGTTCACGTCGATGACGTGCATGGCCTCGGTGTGCTCGATGACAAGGTAGACACCGTTTCTGATGGTGACGATCTTACCGAAAAAGCCTTTGATTTGCTTGGTGACATTGAAATAGTCAAAGATGGGCTCTTTGCCTTTGTAAAGTTGCACAATGTCAGCTTTTTGCGGCGCGAAGGTCTGGATGTTTTTCCGGATTTCTTCATAGAGTTTCTCGTCGTTCACGTGGATGTTGTTGAACGACTCGTTGAGCAAATCACGCAGCATGACGCTGGTCTGGTCCATCTCGCTGACCATCCTGCCGAAAGTGGTCATCTTCTTCATCTCGATGATGCACTGTTCCCACTTGGAAATCAGTGATCTGAGGTCAGCGTCGAGGTCGGCTACTTTCTTGCCTTCGGCGACGGTGCGAATGATGACACCATAGTTGGCGGGCTTGATGCTTTGGATCAGGCGACGGAGGCGGTTGCGCTCCTCGCTGCTGCGGATTTTTTGGGATACCGAAATGCGGTTGGAGAAGGGGACGAGGACGAGATAACGGCCCGCGAATGAGACTTCAGCGGTGATTCTTGGTCCTTTGGTGTGGATGGGCTCCTTGGCGATTTGCACGGGGAGCAGGTCGCCCACGTTGAGCAAATCACCGATCTTGCCGTTCTTAGGCAGGTCGGGATCAAGTTTGAACTTGTCCATGGGCACATCGTCGCCACCGACGACTGCCTTTTTGTACTTGATCAACGAATTGGCCTGCAGGCCGAGGTCGAGATAGTGCAGGAAAGCTTCCTTGGGATAGCCCACGTCGACGAAGGCTGCGTTGAGGCCCGGCAGTATCTTTTTCACCCTACCCAGGTAAACGTCACCAACCGCAAACTGGTTGTTGGTCTTTTCTCTGTGAAGTTCGACAAGTGTATTGTCTTCCAGAAGAGCGATGTCAACCTCCGAAGCGTGCGAGTTGATGACCAAGTCGCGCGTCACCGTCTTGATTTCCACAACCTCTTGCTGTTGTTCTTCAGACATAGTGTTTTAACTTTGGGGTTAACGTTTTGATTGATAAAACAATAACACAACAATGGGATGAGCCAATGCTGTGTTATTGTCGTGTTTAGGCTCAAGAAGAGCTTATTTCTTCTTGTGTCTGTCCTTTCTCAAGCGTTTTTTGCGCTTGTGAGTCGACATCTTGTGTCTCTTGTGTTTCTTACCGTTTGGCATAATATAAAGATTTTTGCTAGTTGTTTCTTATTTGACAGCATTCATGAAAGTCTTAGCAGGCTTAAAGGCCGGAATCTTGTGGGCAGGGATGGTGATGGCGATGTTCTTGCCAATATTGCGGCCGGTCTTCTCAGCTCTCGTCTTGATGATGAAGCTGCCGAAGCCTCTCAGATAAA
>JAGBQJ010000021.1 GCA_017632935.1 Bacteroidales bacterium
CCCGACCTTCGCCATCGTCGACACCAACACCAACCCCAACCTCATCGACTTCCCCATCCCCGCCAACGACGACGCTTCGAAGAGCATCGCCCTCATCGTCGGTAAGATGGTCGACGCCATCGAGGAAGGCATCACCGAGCGTAAGAACAACAAGGACCTCATCCAAGAAGAGGAAGAGGAAGAAGTTGACGAGATGAAAGACAGCGCCGAGGAAGAGGAAAACAAGGACGAACGTCGTCCTCGCACCAACCGCCGTCCTCGTCGCCCCGTGGCTAAGAATTAATTAAAAAGAAAGGAAAATACAATGAATATTACCGCTTCTCAAGTTAACGAACTGAGACAAATGACGGGCGCCGGCATGATGGACTGCAAGAAGGCCCTCGTCGAGACCGATGGTGACATCCAGGCCGCTATCGACATCCTCCGCAAGAAGGGTATGGCCAAGGCTGCCAAGCGCGCCGACCGCACCGCCAGCGAAGGCTGCGTGCTCTCCAAGGCCACTGATGACCACAAGTACGCCGCCATCATCATGGTGAACTGCGAGACCGACTTCGTCGCCAACAACGCCGACTTCGTGAAGTTCACGAAGGACGTGCTCGACATGGCCGTTGCCAACCGTGTGAAGGACATCGAAGCCCTGAAGGCTATGATGCTCGATGGTCAGACCGTCGAAGCTCTCGTCGCCAACCAGAGCGCCGTGACCGGTGAAAAGACCGAACTCGGTGCTTTCAAGGTCCTCGAAGGTGAATACGTCGCCAACTACAACCACCCCGGCAACCGCCTTGCCACCATCGTTGAGATGAACAAGAGCTTCAACGGTGTCGAGGAAGTGAGCCACGAGGTGTGCATGCACGTCGCCGCCATGAACCCGCTGTCGGTGAGCGAGGCCTCCATCCCGCAAGAGGTGAAGGACCGCGAGTTCGCCGTTGCCGTCGACAAGACCAAGGAAGAGCAGATCGGCAAGGAAGTCGAGAAGGCCCTCCGCAAGGCTGGCATCAACCCCAACCACGTCGACAGTGATGACCACATCAACTCGAACATCACCAAGGGTTACATCACCGAGGAACAAGGCGCTATGGCCCGCGAAATCAAGGCCACGGTGCCCGGTCAGGTGCAACTCAACGAAGGCATGATTCAGAACATCGCCAAAGGCCGTCTGAACAAGTTCTTCAAGGAGAGTTGCCTCCTCAACCAGGTTTCTCTGGTTGCCGACCCCAAGACGGTCGCCGAGTACATCCAGGCTGCCGACAAGGAAGCCACGGTGGTGAACTTCGTTCGTATCAAGTTGGGCGAATGATCATTTCCTATTGTAGCGACGCGCCATGGCACGTCGCTACCAACCCACAAAACAGCGTATCTGAAAAATTCGGGTACGCTGTTTTTTTGTGTTTTGAAAAAAATATGTAGTTTTGCGGTGCGAAATCTATGGCAAAAGTTAAGGACATACACATTGGGAAATGCATTAAGGCCGTGCTGAAGGAGCAGGGCCGGACGACGGTGTGGCTTGCCAGTCAGATTCCCTGCACGCCTAACCATTTATATAAGGTGTATGCCCACCCGTCCATTAATACCGACCTTTTGAAACGCATTTCCGACATCCTCGAGCACAACTTCTTTGAGGATTACATCCAACGCGATTAAGCGTTTCGCCACAATACTATCCAAACAGGATAGTAAACCCTATTTCTATTGGATAATTTAAATCATTGGTTATCAGCGTAGAAAGCCGTTTTTTTGCAGTGTCAAAAAAGCGGATTGTAAAGTTAAGTTAAAATAATGATAATCAAAAATTTACACAAAACAAAATGAACAGAATTAAACATTTCATGCTCCTGCTGCTGCTCGCAGTGGGAACAACTAGTGCGTTCGCGCAAGTTACCCTGACCTACACTACCAGCGGCTCTAATGTCACTGTGACAGGCTGCACCGGCTCAGGAGAAGTCGTGATTCCGGCTACCGTTGAGATTGGCGGTACCACTTACAATGTGACCACCATCGGAGCAAACGCTTTCGATGGTAACACAAGTATTACCAAACTGACCTTCGTTGAGCCCAGCAAGGTGACTACGATTGACAATTTTGCATTCAGAGATTGTACAGGCTTGACCAACAACCTGGCCACGGAACCCGTCCTGCCTTCCAGCCTTACCACGTTGAACCGTCAGGCTTTCCGTAACTGCACTGGTCTCACTGGCAAACTGACCATCCCTACCTCTTTAAAGAATGTGGGTAATGGTTCGCATGGTAGCACCAATGGTTATTTCTTTGCTGGTTGCACAGGCATTACCGAAGTTGATTTCAATACCGCCACCTACATTGGGCATGAAGCCTTTGATGGTTGCACAGCTTTGACGACCGTAACTTTGCCAGGAATCCTTCAGACATTGGGCTACAATTGTTTTCGCGGTACTGGCATTACTTCCGTGGTTATCCCCAAGAGCGTGACTGGTTTTTACCAAGGTGCTTTCATGAACTGCACTTCTCTGGAATCTGTGGAATTTGAGGATGGCAGAACAACCAATTTGAATTTGCAGGGCCAGGCATTTTATGGATGCATCAGCCTCACTTCAGTGACGTTGGTCGAAAAGGTGAATTTCAGTACAGGCACCAGCACTACTAGTAACACAAGCAATTTCAGTGGATGCACTGCGTTGGAAAGCATCGTGATTCCGAGTTCCAATACCGTCATCCCCAATAACACCTTCTTTGGCTGCACTTCACTCCAAACTGTCACCATTTCGGCCAACACGACCATGATTGGTGACAATGCCTTTAGTGGTTGCACCGAATTGGAAACCGTGAAATATGCAGATGGACAAACGGAAGCCAATTTCCCGAGCACGTTGACTTCTATTGGTTCCCATGCTTTCTCGGGCTGTGAAGAAATTGATGAGTTGAACTTTGACGGCTGTAACCCGACTATTGGTGCCTATGCATTTGAAAATACGGGTTGGTATGAGAATCAGCCAGATGGACTTATCTACAATAATGATAACACTGCTGTGATTGGATACAAAGGTGCTTTAACTGGTGTTGTGACTGTTGTGAATGGTACTACAGTGATTAACGACAATGCCCTTGAAAACTGCACGGGCATTACTTCCATTGAGTTTCCTGCCTCATTGACCACCATCGGCAAATCGGCTTTCTTAAACACGAGCATTACCACCGTGACTATTCCGGAGAGTGTAACCACTATCGGTATCAGTGCTTTCAAGAACTGCGCTTCGTTGGCCACAGTCAACTTCAACGCCACGACTTGCGCTAATGTTGCAACTGCTAATCCTGTGTTCAATGGTTGCACGGGCTTGACCACGGTCAATATCGGCAATACGGTCACGCGCATTCCTGCCGGTGTGTTTACAGGAACTTCCTCTTATCACCCCGCTTTTACCACCATTACGCTTCCCAGCAGTGTTACGGAACTTGGTGCAAATGCTTTCCAGTACTGTGATCAACTCACCAGCATTGATCTGAGTAATGTGACAACGATGGGTGCAAAGGCATTCCAGTATTGCACAAGTTTAGAGAGCTATACACTCCCTACGGCTGCCAGCTTCACCACCATCCCTGACTACACTTTCTCAGGTTGCACTAGTCTGACTACCATTGTTATTCCTAACAATATTACTGCTATTGGTGGCTACGTTTTCCAGAATTGCACGGGCGCAACGGGTCAGTTGGTTGTCCCTGCTTCGGTGACCAGCCTTGGCTATTCCACTTTTGCGGGTTGCACGGGTCTCAGCTCGGTGAAATGCGACAAAGCCACTCCGGCTACGGCTAAGAGCTCCTCATTCACAGGCATCACTGACAAGATCCTCTACGTGCCTGCTGGTGCTAAGGAAGCTTACCAAGCTGCCACGGGTTGGAGCAGCTTCACCAATATCGTTGAAGAAGGCGACAACATCGTCTTCGCCAACGTCCCTGGGGGCAATCCTACGAAAGCCATCTGTGTAGCCAACTGGGACACCAACAACGACGGCGAATTGAGCATGGGTGAGGCCGCTGCGGTGACGGCATTGGGTACTGCATTCAAGGACAATACCAACATTACATCCTTTAATGAATTGCAGTATTTCACGGGTTTGACAGCTGTTGGCAAGGATGCTTTCCGTGGCTGTTCGAATCTCGAATCGGTTACATTGCCGAATGTTGCAACAATATCTCAATATGCTTTCTATTGTTGCAACAAACTCAACAATGTTACTATTCCTTCGAGCGTGACGACAATTGAGAAGAATGCTTTCTACCAGTGCGATGCTTTTACCACGATTACGATACCTGCAACAGTAACAAGTTTGGGTGATTACGCTTTCTACGGATGCGATGCTGTCACTACGTTGAGCATTGGAACAGGTGTCACGGTTTTGC
Source organism: Bacteroidales bacterium (assembly GCA_017632935.1). Taxonomy (GTDB): domain Bacteria; phylum Bacteroidota; class Bacteroidia; order Bacteroidales; family F082; genus Limimorpha. Next base: position 4,372 of record JAGBQJ010000021.1, read on the forward strand.
CTGATTATGTCTTTGCTTTCATGGGGAACATTACGAGTGTCAGTATTCCAAACAATATCACCGAGATTAAGCAACACGCTTTCGATAATTGTTCCAAGTTGGCAACCATCACCAACGCTTCCAATGTGGAGACCATCGGTTTGCAGGCTTTCGCTAATTGCAAGCTGCTTGCAAGCGCCAGTTTCGCAAACGTGGAAACCATCGGCAATAATGCGTTTGAGAACTGCGAGGTGCTCGCCTTGGTCGATTTCCCGAAAGTTAAGAAATTGGGGACCCAAGTTTTCAACAAGTGCGATGCACTCACATCAATTAGCTTGCCCAACACTTTGAATAGCGTTTCAGGAGCTATATTTACCAATTGCACAGGTTCAGTCAGCATTACAGTTGCTGAAGGTGGCACTTACAAGAATGACGAAAACAATAGCTGCATCCTTACGGCAGACGGCACCACGCTTGTCGCTGGCTGCAACAACACCGTCATTCCAAGCAACATTACTACCATTGGCGCGAAAGCGTTCAACTATGTGACTGGTCTTACCGAAGCGACCGTTCCTGCCAGCGTAACATCCATCGGCAACTACGCTTTTAGTGGAGCCACGGGGCTGACCAAAGTAACCATGAATAGTGATACGCCCTGCACACTCGGTAACAAGGTGTTCACGACAGGAAATTTGTCACCTACTGTTCTTCCGAATCTCACAGCTATTTACGTTCCTGCTGCAAAGTTGGCTGACTACAAGACCAATGGTGCTGCAAAAGCTGATACTTGGAGCACCTACGAGGCCAATATCAAAGGCTGGATGAAGGTGAATGTTACCGGCTACGGCACAGGCTACGAAGCCGAAATCGCCAGCGATCACTGGTGCTTCATCGCTTGCCCGGTCCTCCCGGAAGTTGATGGTTACAATCCTAATGCTACGATAGATTATTTCACTATCGGTGCCGGCATTGCTCCCACAGCAGTGGAGAACATGATCTCTTCAGACGCCGACCAATACGACCTCTACCGCCTCAATGAAGATGGTGCCTATGCTGCGGAATGGGAGAACTATGAGACAACTCATGATTTCCCCTTTGTCCTCGAAAACGGTAAGGGCTACCTCTATGCCAACAAGGATAATGTCGAACTGACCTTCCTTGGCGACTTCCGCGAGCCCACCAGCGGCACCACCTATGCCGATGTGGAGGTTCTTCTCAGTCACGCTAATAATAACGACCTTAATTTCCGTGGCACCAACCTCGTGGGTAACCCCTATCCTGTGCCTGCCTATGTTGACAGACCTTACTATAAGTTGGATACAGATGGTAAATATGTGGTTGCTACATCAGTCGGTGCTGCTAATCCCATCGCACCTGGTGAGGGTATTATTGTGAGAGTCCCTGATGAAACCTACGACATACTCACCTTCAGCACCACGGCTCCGAACAATTCTTCGGTGATGCCCAACACCCTTGGCTATGTCAACGTGACACTGCAGCAGCACTTCGAGCGTAGCGCGGCTGTCGTCGACAACGCTATCGTCAGCTTCAATGAGAACGACCGCCTTGGCAAGTTCACCTTCAACCAAGACTTCGCCGAGATTTACATCCCGCAGAACGGCAAGGACTATGCTATCGTCTCAGCCACTGGCGAGGGTGAGATGCCTGTCAACTTCAAGGCTTACAAGAGCGGTAACTACTCCCTCACCGTCACCCCGAACGATGTGAAGATGAGTTACCTCCACCTCATCGACAACCTCACCGGTGCCGACGTTGACCTGCTGGCCAACCCGGAATATAGCTTCAACGCCAATACCGATGACTATGCCGCACGCTTCCGCCTCGTGTTCAGCGCGAATAACGTGAACGACGACGCTTCGACAGAAACAGAGACCTTCGCCTACTTCAATGGCAATGAATGGGTCATCGCCAACGACGGCGAGGCCACCCTGCAGGTCGTCGACATGACGGGCCGCGTGATGCGTAGCATCAGTACAGACGGTGCATGCACCGTCTCTACCAGCAACCTGGTGCCTGGCGTCTACATGCTCCGCCTCGTGAACGGCGACAACAACGTGAAGACACAAAAGATTGTGGTGAAATAAGAGATTCCAGAATAATAAACAAATAACAACATACAACAATGAAGAAATTAGTATTGACAATCGCAATTGTTCTTGGCCTTGGCCTCACCACTTTCGCTGACCCTGAGACCGGTGGCTTGTTTGGTCGTGGTGAAACCCGCCAGTCGATGTACAATAGCCGCGAAGGTGAGGATGCTGCAACCTTCATGAGGTTGCCTAGCCAGCACAACGCTGAAAGCGGCAATGGTGACCAGCCTGCTCCTCTGGGCGGCGGCGTCTTGTTGCTCGCCGGCTTCGGTGCGGCCTACATGATCGCCAAGAAGCGTAGAGAAGAGTGATCTCAAGTTGGGCGAATAAGCCTGATGATCACAAATTCAACAGAAAAGGATGGCGAAAGCCATCCTTTTTTTATTTTTGCAAAAAATAGTCTTATGGACAAGTACAAAGAACCCTTGGAAGATATCACGTATGAAGGAGAGGAAGTCCGCCTATGCAAGGATGGCAGATACCGCTGGAAATACAAAGTCAACATGTTCACCAATCCCGCGATACTGATTACCGTGTTCAAGGTTTTCTTCTTCACCATTGTCGGTCTTTTTGTGGTGTTCGGCTTCTTTCTCTATGTGATTCACGGCGATTGGGAAGGGCTGTGGTGGATGACGAAGGGGATGCTCATCGCCTTAGGCGGCTTCTTTGTGCTGAGCCTGTTGGGCTATCTCTTTGTTGCGCTGATTTATCATGGGAAATATATCGTTCTCTTTGAGATGGATGAGAATGAAGTGGTGCATATCCAGGTTCCAGAGCAATTCCAGAAGGCTCAGAGGATTGGTATCATCACGGCTTTTGCCGGTCTTTTGACCAGACGGCCAGGCGTGGCGGGAGCGGGACTGATGTCGGCGAGCAGGAGCTCCAGCACGTCGGTTTTTGCCTACGTGAGGAAAGTGAAACGTCGCCGTTGGATGCACCTCATCAAGGTCAACCAGTTGCTCGACCGCAACCAGGTCTATGTCCGCAAGGAGGATTATGATTTCGTCTATGATTTCATCAAATCGCATTGTCCAAAAGTAAAATAATCATACCATGAAAAAACTTTTTCTATTTTTTATGGCGGCATTTTTGCTGGCCGCTTGCTCAAAGCAACTTCCCGTCGCCGATTACGATATCATTCCGCAGCCCAAACAGGTGCAGCTGAACGATGAACAACCTTTTGAGCTGAGTCCTAAGACCATCGTCTATTATGAATCCAGCCTCCAGCGCGAGGCGCAGTTCCTCAGCGAATATGTGAACGACATTTTGGGGTATGCTTTGGACCTTCAAGAATATCAAGGCCAACCCGATGGCATCGTGCTGAAAGTCATCCCTGATGTTTTTGACCAAGCCGAGGCATACGAAATTAATATCACCGCCAAGCAGGTCACCATTAAAGGGGCTGACGCCGCCGGCGTGTTTTATGGTATTCAGACTTTACGCAAGAGTCTGCCTATCTCGCCCATAGATTCCAGCCAGCGCACTGGCCTACTCAGGAATGACATGGGCGAGGCTAGTTGCCAACTGCCTTGCGGCATGATTCGCGACTGGCCAAATTTTGGTTATAGAGGCATGCACCTCGACCCCTGCCGTCATTTTATGGATTTGGACTCGGTGAAGATCTACCTCGACATGATGGCCTTGCACAACATGAACCAGTTCCATTTCCATCTTAGTGAAGACCAAGGTTGGCGCATCGAAATCAAGAAATACCCTGAGTTGACTGAAATTGGTGCGTACCGCAACGGCACGGTCATTGGGCACAACGGCAACCTATACGACACCATTCGTCACGGAGGCTACTATACCCAAGACGAACTCCGTGACCTTATCCAATATGCCGCTGAGCGCCATATCAATATCATCCCTGAGATTGATTTGCCGGGTCACATGCAGGCAGCTTTGGCCTGCTATCCCAACATGGGTTGCACGGGCGGTCCCTACGAGGTGTGGCGGCGTTGGGGCGTGTCGGAAGACGTGCTTTGTGCGGGCAACGAGGAAGCCATGCAGTTCGTCGAGGATGTGCTCAACGAGGTGATGGACGTGTTTCCTTCGCCCTATATTCACATCGGTGGCGACGAGTGCCCCAAGGTGCGCTGGGAAAAATGCCCGAAATGCCAAGCTAAGATCAAGGAGTTAGGCATTAAAAAGGACGATAAGTTCTCTGCCGAGGACTACCTGCAGAGCTATGTGATGAACCGAATGGCCAAGGTGGTGGAGGCCCGTGGTCGCCGTGTCACCGGTTGGGATGAGATTCTGGAAGGCAACGTCTCCGAGACCGCCATCATCATGAGCTGGCGCGGCACTGAAGGCGGTATCGAGGCGGCACGTAAGGGCCACGACGTGATTATGGCGCCTTCATCGCACCTCTATTTCGACTACTACCAGAGCGAGGACATCGCCAGTGAGCCGGAATGCATCGGTGGATACCTGCCTGTGGAGCGCGTGTATGAATTCCAACCCCTGCCAGAGGAACTGACCCCCGAACAGCAGAAGCACATCATCGGCGTGCAGGCCAACATCTGGACGGAATACATTGCCTCATTCCGCCATGTACAGTACATGGCCATGCCCCGCATGGATGCTCTTGCCGAGCTGCAATGGAACAATCCACAAGAGCGTGATTTCGAGGCTTTTGTGGAGCGTTGTCGCAAGATGGTGCAGCTTTACGACCTTTATCACTACAACTACGCAGACCATATCTTTAATCCGAAAGCTTGGGCAGATACTGTGGAGCCCAATTTGGCCACACGCAAGCCTATCACCTTGCGCCAACAGCCTGCCGAGAAGTACACTTTCGAAGGCGCAACTGTGCTCAACGACGGCAATCTAGGTCGTGGTGCCTATAACTCAGGACGTTGGCTGGGCTTTTGCGGCTATCCTTTGGATGCCGTCATCGACTTGGAGCAGTTTGCAGAAATACAACATGTGCGTTTCCATGCGCTTATCAATAAAGGTGCGTGGATTTACAATCCGAGCCATGCCAAGGTGCTGGTCTCCGACGACGGCGAAACCTTCCGCGAGGTGGCACAAAAGGACATCCCGATTTCCACTTGGGCCGACAGGGACGGTATCTTCGCCTATGAACTTGATTTTGAGCCTGTCACGGCGCGTTATGTGGAAGTGGTGATTGCAGGCCATGATTTGCCCGAAGACCATAGCGGGTTTGGGAATCCAGCATGGATTTTTGTGGATGAGATAGAAATAGATTAAGCCTTCTTCAGCAAAATCACATACACTGGGAAGTGGTCGCTATACCCGCCCATCCAGACGCCACCGGCGAAGGTGCGGAAGGGATAGCCGTTGTAACGGCCGCCGTGTTGTTTCAAGAACTCCTTATTGTGCACTTTCGCGACCTTGAATTGGTAGGTCGAATAGTCGGTGGGTAGCAGCCCGGGAGTGATGACGGTCTGGTCCAAGACACCCGGCACATCGCGGAAGTAGTTGGTGCCATAGCCTTTCTTGTGGAGCTCGTACATGGGGTTGAAGAACTCGCCGTCGCGCAGGTCTTTCATGTCGCCTGAGGCACGCAGGTATTCCGTTACACTCTTGTTGTCGGGGTAGTCGTTGTAGTCGCCCATCATGATGATTTTGGCGTTGGCATCTTCACGAAGGATGGAGTCAGCGATATGGCGGCAGAGCGTGGCGGCAGCCACACGGCCGGGCAGCGAACGTTTCTCACCGCCGAAGCGCGAAGGCCAGTGCATGACGATGAAATGCATCGGCTCGCCGTCAAACATGCCGCTGACCAAGAGCTGGTCGCGGGTGATGAACTCGGGGTCGTTGGGCACCACGGTGCGGTATGATTTGCTGCTTGTCATCTTGAAATACTTCGGGTTATAAATCAACCCTACATCCACACCACGACGGTCGGGCGAGTCGTAGTGCACCACTTGGTAGTGGCGGTCGGCGAGCTCGGGCTGGGCTACGAGGTCTTCCAAAACCGTGCGGTTTTCCATCTCCGACATGCCGAGGACAGCTACGCCATCGGGGCTGATGTCGGTGCCGATGGTGGAGATGGCATAGGCCATGTTATGGAGCTTGGTGGTGTATTTCTCGGTGTTCCACTGGTTGAGGCCTTCGGGCAGAAACTCTTGGTCGTTCTTCAGCGGGTCGTCGATGGTGTCGAAGAGGTTTTCCAGATTATAGAAACCGACCAAGCCGACCTTATAGGCTTGTTTTTCCTGCGCGGTGAGGTTTGAAAAGCCGAGGCTGAAGGCCAAAAGTGCAAGTATGAAAGCAAAGTGTTTGTTCATGGAGAGCAGGTTGTTAGGGTTGATAACGCGGCAAAGGTAACAAAAAATTCTATTAATATGCGCGGGAGTAAAAGAACTTTTCCTATTTTTGTCCGTTTATTTGACCCAAAACTCAACGCAAATCATAACAAATTCAATATGAAGAAATTTCTACTTTTGACGGTCGCAACGCTGCTGATGACGGGGATGTATGCCCAGGTCGTCGACTCTACCGACCTGAACGTGCAAGAAGTGCCGACGGTGATTTTGTTGGATTCAGATTTCGACGAAACCTCCTCCTCGGCCAACGATGCCTCCACCTTGCTCAATTCGTCGCGCGACGTGTTCAACGCCATCGCGGCCTACAACTTAGGCTCGCTGCGTTATCGCGTTCGTGGCAACGACGTGAAGTACAACGAGGTGATGATCAATGGCATCTCGATGAACGACCCTGAGACAGGACGTCCGGTCTTCTCCAACTGGGGCGGCCTCAACAGCGCTTTCCGTAACATGGTGCTCGTGGAAGGCTTGGGCAAGACGGGTGCCGGCTTCGGCAACCTCGGCGGCCTCACTGCCTACTCGACCCGCGCCTCGGAGTACCGCAAGCAGACCTCTGTCGGTTACTCCTTCTCTAACCGCGCCTACACCCATCGCCTCAATGCCTCCATCGGCACGGGCGAGATGGGCAAAGGCTGGTATCTGATGGCCGCCGCCTCTGGCCGTTATGCGGGCGAGGGCTACACGGAAGGCACATCCTATCAGGCTGCCAGCTACTTCCTCTCTGTGGAGAAGAAGATCAACGACAAGCACAGCCTCGACCTCACCGTATTTGGTGCACCCTCGCAACGCGGTGGCTCAGGCCCTGTGGTGCAGGAAGCCTACGACCTTTCGGGCACCAATTACTACAACCCTAATTGGGGCTATCAGACCATCGATGAAAATGGCAAGCAGGTCATCCGTAACTCGCGCGTGAGCACGCATCACCAGCCTTTCGCCAACCTTGCATGGAATTGGACCCCCAGCAGGAAGACTACCTTCCTGACCTCGGTCTATTACCATGGCGGCAAGGCCGGACAAACCACCCTCGAATGGGGTGAGGCTCCCGACCCGCGTCCGGATTACTACAAAAACCTGCCGAGCTATTTTGCGACTAACGCCCACAGCACGGCTGAATATGAGGACCAACTCAATGCTTGGCTCAACCGCGACCCGAAGGTCACGCAAATCGACTGGGACGGTCTCTACAACGCCAACCGCAACCACCTCTTCACCGTGCAGAACGCCAACGGACAAGAAGGCAACACCGTCACAGGCAACGCCTCCAAATACATCCTTGCCGAGCGTCACTACGACAAGCATCAGATGGGTGGCGCCACCTATTTCAAACACGAGATCCTGCCCAACCTGCTTATGACGGGTGGCCTGGCAGTGACTGCCTCTCGCACGCATTATTATGAATGCGTCAATGACCTCTTGGGTGGCGATTACTACTATGATATTAATAAGTATGCCGAGAATCTTGAATCCGACGAATGCCAGACCAATCTTGACAATCCCAACCATGTGGCTCATGTGGGTGATATCATCAGCTACAACTATTACGCCAACCGCAACGATGGTCGCATTTGGGACCAGATCGACTGGTTGGTCGGCAACTTCGACCTTTATCTGGGCTTGCAGGCCGAGTTCACGCAGATCTGGCGCGAAGGTCTCTGGAGAAGTGGTGCCTTCCCCGAAAACTCCTATGGTCAGGATGTGATGCACAACTTCTTCGATCCTAGCGTGAAGGCTGGTGTGACATACGCCATCAATGGACGTAACCACATCGTGGCCAATATGGCCATCATGACGCAAGCACCTCAATTCAGGGATATTTACGTGTCGCCGCGTACCCGTAACACGATTGTGGAAGGCGATTTGAAGAGCGAGCGCATCAATGCCTTCGATTTGGGTTACCAATACCGTTCACCTGCGTTCAGATTCCGTTTGACGGGTTATTACTACACCTATCAAAACCTCATCTGGAACCGCAGCTTCTATTGTGAGAACGTGTTCCTGAACACCTCGACGAGTGCCAACTCCTACACCAGCGAGTTTGTCAACTTTATCATGACCGATGTCAACGAGAGAAGCCTCGGCCTGGAGATGGGTGCGGAATACCATGTGACGCCTACTGTCACCGTGCAGGCTGCCGCCGCCAACGGCATCCATGTCTACAACAGCAATCCTGTCTTCTCGGTCTATGACGACAACAACGCCATGGCTTATATCCAAAACAGCATCGCCTACCTGAAAGGCTATCATGTCTCTTCGGGTCCCGAGACGGTGGCTTCTGTGGGCGTCAGATACAACTCGCCGAGATTCTGGTGGGTGAGCCTCAACGCCAACTATCTCGCCAACATGTATTTCGATGTGAATCCTTACAACCACACCGAAGAAGGCATGCTGCACTATGCTCAAGGCGATATCCGCATCGAGGATGTGTTGAATCAAACCCCGATGAAACCCGCTTTCACGCTTGACTTCTTCGGCGGTTACTCAAAGCGTTACAAAGGCTATAACTTCCTCATTACGGCAAGCGTCAATAACATACTCAACAACAAGAACATCATTCTCTACGGTTACGAGCAGTTGCGCTTCGACGCCAACAACCCCGAAATGTTCCCTGAGAAGTACTCGTATATGTACGGTATCAATTATTTCATCAGTTTAACGGTTAGAAAGTAAATGCAGAATGCGGAATGCAGAATGCAGAATGATGAATTTTAAATATTGAATTTTGAATAACAATAAACACATAGATACAATGAAAAACAGATTATTCAACGCATTTCTTCTTCTTGCCATGGTGGGCATGATGTTCACCGCCTGCAAGAAAGATTACCCTGAACCGCCTATCCAGGACCTGCCGATAGGAACGGTTTACACCATCAGTGACATTTTGGCCATGGAGTCAGGCACTGTGTTCAACGAGGATGCCTCGGTGTATGGCATCATCACTGCCGACGAGCAGTCGGGCAACCTCTACAAGGCTGCCTTCATGCAGGACCGTGCCACGGGTGCAGCCCTTGAGCTTCACCTCAACGCAGTCAGTGGCGTCCGCGTCGGTGACTCCATCCGTGTCTACCTGAAGGACGTCACCTATTCGTTGTACAACAACCTGCCGCAACTGACCGACTTCGAGGCTGACGGCCACATTGTCATTTTGGCCAACAACAAGGACATCGAGCCTACGCTGACCACTATCGCCAACATCAACGCGGGACAGCATCTCGCTGGTCTGGTGCGTTTGGAGAATGTGAAGTTCACCGAGCAGAACACTTTTGCCGATCCTTCTGGCTACGGCAACCGCACCTTGGCCGATCCGACGGACTACTCGCAGACTGTCATCGTGCGCACGAGCAACTATGCCAACTTCGCCAACGACTCGCTGCCACAAGGCACGGGTAGTTTGACCGCCATCGCCGCCGTTTATGGCAGCACTTGGCAGCTCTATATCCGTTCTGCCAAGGAACTGAAATTTGAAGGCTATGTTCCTGGCGGCGACGCTGACCTGCCTTACTATCAAGACTTCACTTCCTCGTTTGGTACTTATACGACTTACGATGTCCTCGGTGCACAATCGTGGGAGATTGACTACAGCACCGCCAAGATGACGGGTTTCGTCAACAACACCAACTACGCCAACGAGGACTGGCTGATTTCAAAGCGTTTCTCCTTGGAAGATGTTTCGCAAGCCAGCATGACGATGACCTACATCGCCCGCTATTTCAACAATCTGGACAGCGACATCACCGTTCAGGTCTCCACCGATTACACGGGTGGTGACCCGACTGCAGCCACTTGGACGCAAGTCCCCGCCTCGTGGACTTCGGGCAGCAACTGGACCGACTTCGTTTCCACCACCGTTGACCTCTCACAATTCGTTGGACAAAAGGTTAATGTAGCTGTGAAATACCTTTCCGATGATGTGAAGGCTGGTACCATCGAGGTGCAGAGCATCCTCATCCAAGAGGGCAGTGGTCCGACCCCGCCTCCTGGACCGAATCCCGGCGGCGAAGTGCAGAACATGCCTTACTTCCAGAGCTTTGCTTCCGAGTTTGGCACCTATATGACCTACGACGTGTTGGGTGCCCAGTCTTGGGAAATCGACTATTCCACCGCCAAGATGACGGGCTATGTCAACCCCAACTATTATGCCAACGAAGACTGGCTCATCTCTTCGCCGGTGGCCATCACGGGTGTGGACGATGCCAAGCTGACGATGTCGTACATCGCCCGTTATTTCAACAGCGTCAATGAAGAAATCACGTTCTGGGCTTCCACCGATTACACTTGGGGCAGCGACCCGACGACAGCCACTTGGACACAAGTGCCTGCTAGTTTGACTGAGGGCAGTAACTGGAACGACTTCCTGAATGTTGAAATCTCGCTGACGGATTTCGTCGGCCAGACGGTCACCATCGCCGTGAAGTATGTCTCCACCGACAGCAAAGCTGGCACCATAGAGATCAAGAGCATCACCATCGAAGAAGGCTCGGCTGACGTGCCTACGCCGCCCACGCCTCCTGGACCAGGCGCTGGCAGTGGTACGGCTGACGACCCGTATAATGTGGCTTCGGGTATCGCTAACGTGACTCAAGGTGATGCTTGGGTGCGTGGCTATATTGTTGGTACCGTGAAAAGCGGTGAATCACATAACACGGTTACATCGAATGATGACATTGATTGGGTTGCTCCGTTCGGACGCGCCACCAATGTCCTGATTGCTGACGATGCCTCTTGTACTGAATTTACGAACTGTCTGATTGTGAAGATGCCTGTAGGGTCTGCACTGCGTTCACAAGTCAACTTGGTTGACCATCCTGAGAACCATGGCAAGGAACTTACCGTGTTTGGTACATTGAAAAGCAATGCTTTCGGCAGGCCAGGTTTGGAGAGCCCAGGTACTGAAAATGATTTCGTGTTTGAGGGTGGAGATACCCCAACGCCTCCTGACCCAGGCACCAGCATCTTCTCTGAGACCTTTGCCAGCGGACAAGGTAGTTTCACCATTCAGGATGTCACGCTTCCCGAAGAGTTGACCTTTGTCTGGCAGCATGCTCCGACGTATTCCTGCATGAAAGCAAGTGCCTATGTCGGTCATGCCTACGCCACGGAGAGCTGGCTCGTTTCGCCTGCTATCGACCTTTCTGGTGTCAGTGCCGCCACGCTGAAGTTTGACCAAGCCGTCAACTATGCCTCGCCCCAAGGTGCCTTGTCGGTTATGATCTCCACCGACTATAGCGGTAATGTGCTCCAATCTACCTGGACAGAACTGAATCTCAGTGCATGGCCAGCAGGCAACAACTGGACCTTCGTCAGCTCCACTGCTGATTTGACCAGCTTTGCCGGTCAAACGGTGACCATCGCCTTCAAGTACACTAGCACGACCGCCGCTTCAACCACTTGGGAAGTGAAGAACTTCGTAGTGGAAGAGTAAGCTGCATGGTCTTACTGTCAAATAAGCCTGCCTTCGGGCGGGCTTTTTTTGTGATGTCTTGCGCCGATAAGCAATTTTCCATTATCTTTGCACGTTGAAAGGAAAACGAATTTGGTATGTCAGAGAATTTGGTCATCATCCCGACTTATAAGGAGAAAGAGAACATCGAGAAGATCATCCGTTATGTCTTCAACTTGCCGATGGCGTTCGATATATTGATTATCGACGACAACAGCCCCGACGGCACCGCCGACATTGTGAAAACCCTGATGACGGAGTTTGCCGATAAGTTGTTTATGATTCAAAGGGCAGGCAAGTTGGGTCTCGGAACGGCTTATATCACGGGCTTCAAATGGGCTTTGGAGCGTGATTATCAGTATGTCTTTGAGATGGATGCCGACTTCTCGCACAATCCCGACGACTTGGCGCGTTTGCATGACGCCTGCGCCGAGGGTGCTGATTTGTCGGTCGGCTCGCGCTACAAGACGGGTGTCAACGTGGTGAACTGGCCCATGGGTCGCGTCTTGATGTCGTACTACGCCTCGGCATACGTGCGTTTCGTCACCCGCATGAAGGTGCGCGACACCACGGCGGGTTTCGTGTGTTACACGCGCAAGGTCCTTGAAACCATCGACTTCGACAGAGTCAAGTTCGTGGGTTACGCCTTCCAAATCGAGATGAAATACACCGCTTGGAAACTCGGCTTCAAGATCGAGGAGGTACCGATTATCTTCACCGACCGCCGTGAGGGGCAGTCGAAGATGAGCAAAGGCATCTTCCGCGAGGCTGTATTTGGCGTCATCAACCTGCGGTTGAGAGGCATGTTCGGAAAGATCAAACCAAGAAAAGCGACATGAACTACTATATCAAAAACGCGACACTTGTCAACGAAGGCCAGACCTTCGAGGCAAGTGTTTTTGTTTCAAACGGCAAGATTGCGAAGATTGTACGCGGAAGCGAAATCGCAGATTTCGCTTCCGCTACAATCATTGATGCCACTGGCAAATACTTGATCCCAGGCGTCATCGATGAGCATGTGCATTTCCGTGAGCCTGGCCTGACCGATAAGGCCGACATCTACACCGAGAGCCGTGCAGCCGTGGCGGGTGGCGTGACTTCGTTCATGGATATGCCCAACACGGTGCCGCAAACCACGACGCAGGAATTGCTACAACAGAAGTTCGACATGGCCGCCGAGAAGTCCTTGGCCAACTACTCCTTCTATCTCGGCGCGACCAACGACAACCTTGATGAGATTGTGAAGACCGATCCGAAAAGAGTGTGCGGCATCAAAGTGTTTATGGGCAGTAGCACAGGCAACATGCTTGTCGACAAAAACGAGGTTTTGGTGCGCCTGTTCAGGGAATCGCCTTGCCTTATCGCAGCGCATTGCGAGGACGAACAAACCATACATGAGAACACGGTGTGTTGCAAAGACTTGGCTGCGAAGGGCCAAGTGATTCTTGATGCGAGCATTCATCCTTTTGTGCGTACCATGGAGGCCTGCTATAGGTCCTCTTCCAAGGCTGTTGATATGGCTGAGAAGTTTGGTGCCCGTTTGCATGTGTTGCATATCTCCTCCCAAAAGGAGTTGTCGCTGTTTAGAAATGACATTCCATTGAAAGACAAAAAGATAACGGCTGAGACATGTCCGCATTACTTATGGTTCGATAATCACGATTACGAGGACAAGAGTTTTGCCATCAAATGCAATCCAGCCATCAAGTCGCATCGCGACAAAGAAGCTTTGCTTCAAGCCTTGCACGATGGCTTGATTGATACCATCGGCACCGACCATGCCCCGCATCTGCGTGAGGAGAAGTTTACGAACGATTACTTCACCAGCAAGTCGGGTTTCCCTTCCATCCAGCATTCGTTGCAGGTGATGACCAACATGTTGCCCGATGGTTTGCCTCTGTTGGTGCAGCTGATGTGCCACAATCCCGCCGTGCTCTATCAAATTGACCGTCGTGGTTTTATTCGTGAAGGCTATCACGCCGATTTGGCTTTGGTTGACATGAATGCAAAACATGTTATTTCAGATGAGGAAACGTTTTCTAAGTGTGGTTGGACACCTTACGCCGGCATCCAAACGCATTGTCAGGTGACACACACCTTCGTGAACGGCAACCTGGTATTTGAAAATGGCGAGTTCCATGAAGAGGACAGGGGAGAAAGACTATTGTTTAACAGATAAACCTATTGATATGAAAAAGATACTGATACTGTTAACCGCGTGCCTGCTTTTGGCTTCATGTTCGGAAAAACTAACGGAGAAGGTGATGGCGAAGTTCCCCAATGGACAGCCTCGCGTGGTTCGTTATTTTGACAAACAAGACCGCTGCGTGAAGGAGACCGAATTCTACGACTCGGGTCAAGTGAAGATGGAAGGTGGCATGTTGAACGACAAAATGGAAGGGGAGTGGACTTCCTATTTCCCTGACGGTCGGGTGCAGAGCCATGGCTTCTTTAAGGACGGCGAACGCACAGGCTATGGAGAAGCCTATTACTACAACGGCAACATGTATCAGGAAGGCTCCTACAGCAATGGCAAGCACTGCGGCAAGTGGAAGTTCTACGACGAGCAAGGCTACTTGTTGAAGGAAGTTGACTTCGGCGAATGTGAATAAGCCTTTTGTGTGGGTTTATTCCATCACCCAACTCGTACCTTCTTTCCCGTCTTTCAGCGTGATATGTAGTTTCGCGAGTTCATCGCGGATCTTGTCGCTCGTGGCCCAGTCCTTGTTGGCGCGGGCTTGCTTGCGGATGTCGATGATGGTCTGCATCAGGCCGTCGACGAGGACACCGCTACCATCAGCGGCATTGCTTTCCACCAAACCCAAGATATCGAACACAAAGTCGTTGAACAGCTTGTTGACCAGCTCCAGTTCTTCAGCGTTGATTTGCGCTTTGCCGTCCTTGACGGTATTGACGATGCGTACGGCCTCGAAAAGGTTGGCGATGACGATGGGACTGTTGAAATCGTCGTTCATGGCATCATAACAGGCGTCCACGATCTTCTGGATGTCGAGGCTGGGAGCGCCTTCGGTGGCTTTTAGACCTTTGGCGGCTTTCACGGCTTCCATCAGGCGGTTGTAGCCCTTCTCGGCGGCTTGCAGGGCTTCGTTCGAGAAGTCGAGCGTGCTGCGGTAGTGGGCTTGCAGGATGAAGAAGCGGATGGTCATGGGAGTGTAGGCCTGCTCAATCATTTCTTTACCGCTCTTGTCCTTGTGGCTGCTGCCGTTGAAGAACTCGTCCAAGGTGATGAAGTTGCCCAACGACTTGCCCATCTTCTGTCCGCCGATGGTGATCATGTTGTTGTGCATCCAGTAGACGACCGGCTGCTTGCCGTTGGCGGCCACGCTCTGCGCAATCTCCGATTCGTGGTGCGGGAACAGGAGGTCCATGCCACCGCCGTGGATGTCGAAGGTCTCACCTAAATATTTGCAGCCCATGGCAGAGCATTCCATGTGCCAGCCCGGGAAGCCGTCGCTCCAAGGTGAAGGCCAGCGCATGATGTGCTGAGGCTCAGCCTTTTTCCACAAGGCGAAGTCGACGGGGTTGTGTTTTTCCTCCTGACCGCTCAACTCGCGCGTGGTGTTGAGCATCTCCTCGAAGTTGCGTCCCGAGAGGATGCCGTAGGGGTGCTCCTTGTTGTATTTCTCGATGTCGAAGTAGACGCTGCCGTTCTCCACGTAAGCATAGCCGTGATCGAGGATTTTCTGCACCATCGCAATCTGCTCGATGATATGACCCGAGGCATGAGGCTCGATGGAGGGACGCAGAACATTCAGCTTGTCCATCGCGGCGTGATAGCGGTTGGTATAGTATTGTGCCACTTCCATGGGTTCCAGGTTTTCGAGGCGGGCTTTCTTCGCGATCTTGTCCTCACCTTCGTCGGCGTCGTGCTCCAAATGCCCCACATCGGTGATGTTGCGCACGTAGCGCACTTTGTAGCCGAGGTGTTTCAGATAACGGAACACTAGGTCGAAGGTGATAGCTGGACGGGCGTGACCCAGGTGGGCGTCGCCATAGACGGTGGGGCCGCAGACGTACATGCCAACATGCGGAGCGTTCAAGGGTTTAAAAGGCTGCTTGCAGCGCGAAAGGCTGTTGTAAATATATAAGGTGCCGTTCATCTTACTGGTGTTTTGTTGATTGTGCGGCAAAATTACAAAATAATGCGGTAGGTTTTATTTTTCCTGTGAAAATCGTTCCAACCTATCAACTCTTTTCGTACCTTTGTGGCCAATCAAATTTATTTTAACCCTATCCTTATGAAAAGAAAATTCTTATTGTTCATGGCCTGCAGCATCATCTGCTGCCTTTCGGTTTCTTGTGGCTCGAAAAACCAAACTGCTTCTCCTTCTTCAAAGGACATTATCGTCCTTTATGAGAACGACGTTCACTGTGGCGTTGACGGATACGCCAATTTCGCCGCCCTCAAGGACGAGATGAAGGCGTCTCACAAATACGTCACCGTTGTTTCCAATGGTGATTTCGTTCAGGGCGGTAGCTTGGGTGCTTCTTCTCACGGCCGCAATATCATCAATATCATGAATGAAGTGGGCTATGATTTCGTCACCCTTGGCAACCACGAGTTTGACTATGGCATTCCCCGCCAAGTGGAGCTGATGGAGGCGCTTAATGCCGAGTGCCTCTGCTGCAACTTCAAGGATCTCAGGACAAACAAACAGCTATATGAGCCTTATCATATCGTCAACTATGGCGGTTTTGATGTGGCTTACGTCGGCATGTCCACGCCTTACACGATCAATTCCTCGACACCCACCTATTTTAAGGACGACAAAGGGAACTACGTGTATAGTTTCTGCATCGACAATTTCTACGATGTGGTCCAGGACGCTGTCAATTCAGCCAGAAAAGAAGGCGCTGATTTCGTGGTGGTGCTCTCTCACCTTGGAGACGAGGATGAGGGCGAAGGCGGAATCAACTCACCCAGCATGATTGAAAACACTTACGGTATTGATGTCGTGCTCGACGGTCACTCTCACAGCGTGATTCTTGACTCCATCGTTAAGAACAAGAAGGGCCAGAACGTCACCTTGACCTCCACAGGCACCAAATTCCAATATATGGGCGTACTCACCATTCATCCTGACGGAAAGTTCAAGACCGAACTGATTTCAACCGAATCCTATTCCAAGAAAGACATGTCGGTGTATAAGGTCATCGAAGACATCAAGGAAGGCTATAAGAAAGTCGCTGAGCAAGTCATCTTCACCAGTGATGTCAAGTTGGCCGCGTTTGACGACCAGAAAAACCGCTTGGTCCGCAATCAGGAAACCAATATCGGAAACTTCTGCACCGATGCCTACAGGACGGTGTTTGGCACCGACATTGCCTTCCTCGGCGGTGGCAGCATTAGGGCCGACCTCCCCAAGGGAAACGTGACTTTCAATGACCTGTATACGATGTTCCCCTTCGAGAATGGCACATGCAAGGGCGAATGTACTGGCGAACTCCTGCTCGACATCCTCGAGTTCTCCGTCTCCATCGCTCCTGGCGAGTTTGGTGGCTTTCAGCAGGTTTCTGGCCTTAGGTTTGAATACGACTCCAGCATCCCGTCTCCTGTGGTCTATAACGCCAACCATGACTTTGATGGTGTTAAGGGCGAACGTCGTGTCAAGAAGGTTGAGATTCTGAACAAGGAGACCGGAAAATACGAGCCTCTCGATCCTAAAAAGACCTATACCTTCGCGGCTTCCAGCTATGTGGCCGTTGACCACGGCGATGGCTTCGCCATGATGAGCCGCTGCACAAATTTGCAAGATGCCGGTGTCCTTGATACCGATATTATCCAGAACTTCATGGAAAATTACAAGAACAACCATATCGGCACCGAATATGCTGGCCTCGAAGGTCGCATCAAGGATGTTAAATAGCAAGGGAACAATTATCAAATGTTTTTTCGTACTTTTGCCCCCTTAGAAAACCAACTTTATTTTGTAAGCACAATAACCTAAAAACTTAATACAATGTACGCTAATTTTCAAGAGTATCTGAAGAAGGAATTGGCTCAGATTGAAGCCGATGGCCTGTATAAAAAAGAACGCATCATCGAGAGCGCCCAGGGCGCTGAAATCATGGTTGGCGGCAAGGTGTGCCTCAACTTCTGTGCAAACAACTACCTCGGTTTGGCCGACAATCCCGAGCTGATCCAAGCCGCCAAGGACGGCATGGATGCCCGTGGCTTTGGTATGGCCTCGGTCCGCTTCATCTGCGGCTGCCAGGACCTCCACAAGAAGTTGGAAGTCAAGATTGCGGAGTTCTTTGGTACGGAAGACACCATCCTCTACGCAGCTTGCTTCGATGCCAACGGCGGTGTGTTTGAGCCGCTGCTCGGTCCCGATGACGCTATTATTTCCGATGCTTTGAACCACGCTTCCATCATCGACGGCGTGCGCCTCTGCAAGGCTCAGCGTTTCCGCTATGCCAATGCCGATATGGCTGACCTTGAGAAGCAACTGCAGGATGCTCAGAAGTGCCGCTTCCGCCTCATCGTTACCGACGGCGTGTTCTCGATGGACGGCAACGTCTGCCCGCTGGATAAGATCTACGAACTGGCCCAGAAATACAACGCCATGGTGATGGTCGACGAGAGCCACTCCGCTGGTGTGGTGGGCCGCACGGGTCGTGGTGTCACCGAACACTACAACCTCCGTGGTAAGATTGAAATCTTGACTGGTACGCTCGGCAAGGCCTTCGGTGGCGCTATGGGTGGCTTCACCACGGGCCGTAAGGAAATCATCGACATGTTGCGTCAGCGCTCGCGTCCGTACCTCTTCTCCAACTCGATGGCTCCCGGCCTCGTGGCCGCTGGCATCCGCATGTTCGAGATGATGAGCGAGACCAACGTCCTGCAAGACAAGCTGCATGAGAACACCGCCTACTTCATCAAGAAGATGACCGAGGCTGGCTTCGACTGCAAGCCTTCGCAATCCGCCATCTGCGCTGTGATGCTCTATGACGCCCCGCTGTCGCAGAAGTTCGCTGCCAAGCTGCAAGAAGAAGGCATCTTCGTCACTGGATTCTACTATCCTGTGGTGCCGAAGGGACAGGCTCGTATCCGTGTGCAGGTGAGCGCCGCCCACGAGCGTGAGCACCTCGACAAGTGCATCGCCGCCTTCGTGAAGATTGGTAAAGAACTTGGTGTTTTAAAATGAATGCAGAATTAAGAATGTAGAATGCAGAATTTTGTCGCATTGCGACATTCTGCATTCATCATTCTGCATTCTGAATTAAATAAAGAACTATAAAATGAAAAAGATACTTATAGTCGGTTCCGGCGGACAGATCGGAACAGAATTGGTGAAGAAGCTTCGTCGCACCTACGGGAATGAAAACGTGGTTGCGAGCGATCTTCGCCCTTTGACCGGTGAGATTGTCGAGACTGGTCCTTTTGAGAGAATCGACTCGACGCAGATTATGCAAATCGTTGAGGTGGTGAAACGTTACAACATCGACACCATCTATAACCTCGCTGCCATCCTTTCGGCCACGGCCGAGAAGAATCCCATGCTGGGTTGGAATGTCGGCATCGGTTCGTTGGTGAACTGCCTTGAGACGGCTCGAATCTTCAACTGCGCTGTCTTCACGCCTTCTTCTATCGGCGCTTTCGGTGCCAGCACGCCGCACGACAACACGCCTCAAGATACCATTCAGCGTCCTAACACCATCTACGGTGTGACGAAGGTCACAGGTGAGCTGTTGAGCGACTACTATTTCACCCGTTTTGGCGTTGACACGCGTAGTGTCCGTTTCCCGGGCCTCATCAGCAACCTGACTCTGCCTGGTGGCGGTACCACCGACTACGCCGTGGAGATCTACTACGCTGCCGTGAAGGGCGAGAAGTTCTACTGCCCCATCAGCAAAGGCACCTACATGGACATGATGTATATGCCCGATGCTTTGGATGCCATGGTCGACATCATGGAAGCCGACCCGAGCAAACTGGTGCACCGCAACTCCTTCAACGTGACGGCCATGAGCTTCGACCCGGAGATCATCTACAATGCCATCAAGAAGTACTATCCCAACTTCGAGATGGAGTACAAGTTCGACCCGATCCGTCAGGCCATCGCCGACAGCTGGCCGAACAAGATGGACGACAGCTGCGCCCGTGCCGAGTGGGGCTGGAATCCGAAGTACGACCTCGACAAGATGACGGTCGACATGATTGAGACTTTGAAGAAGAAGTTGCTGTAAATAGACATTAGACGCGAGACTGCGAGACACGAGACAACGGGACGGATAAAGTCTCGTGTCCCGCGTCCCGAAGTCCCGCGTCAAAAAAACGAATTATAAACCAAAACATTGGCCTATGAGATAACGCTTTAAGCGATTTGCACATCATAGAATAGGAAAAAGCGAAGTAGCTTATTCGGGATGCTTTGAAACTTGGACACTTTCAAAATATCTCCCAGAGTAAAGCAACGGCGCTCCCGCCAAGTGGCGTGGGCTTTACTCGTTGTAATTGGGAGATATAGGTAGTCCAAGACCTCAAAGCATCCGATGAAGGCGAAAAAGTGCCACGCTTTTTTTGTGTGTTTATCCAACTTATTGGCGCAAAATGGAAAGGGAATCAATTATCTAATAATCAATAAATTAAAATAAAATGAAAAAGCTTTACTTGACGGCGTTCCTTTTGTTAGGGGTGCTTTTGGGCGCAAGTGCGCAAGATTATTACATAGAAGGTACCTACGAGATAAAGAACAATAGGCATTACCTTAATAATGTTACCACTCGTGGAATAACTATAGATGGAAAGAATTACATTTCCCAAGTGGAAGGGACTTTTGGAATTGTTGAAAGTGAGGACGGGAGACGAGGAGAACTTACGCAGTTCGTTTTTGACAAAGCTAAAACAGACTGCGACAATGGCTTTGACGGAGGATTCTACCTGCAATATTTATTAGAGGTAGGTCGTGAGTCTGAATGGATTGATGAAAAGGAGTATCTTCAAGGTAGTGGTCCTGGTTATGAACAGAAAGACATGCTTATAATGCTTGTTTTGGACTATAGTACTTCGATGCTTAGAAATGACTATATTTCGAAAATGCAACAATCTGCTGTAGATTTTATTAATACACTTTATTCAGCTTCTCCCAATGGGAATATACGTGTTGGCATTATTGCTTTTTCCGGAAAATCCCAAACAGAAGAATATGAAATAAAAGGACTGGATAGCAATACAAAACGTGATATGGAGAGGTTCATAAATAGTGTAAAACCTGGCATCAATACGGCTTTTTATTATGCCGTTGATCATGCCGTTGATATGTTGGAAGAGTATTCTTCGAGCGTTTATCTGGACAGAGATAAATATAGTGGAGCGTGTGTGGTTACCTTTACTGATGGATTGGATAATGAATCTGCAACAGGAGATAGTGATTTGGCCTATATAAACAACACTCTCCGATATAAGGCGATTATGGGTAAGACCATCGAGTTCTTTAGTATAGGTTTTACTGGTGCTGAAGACTTCAGTAGACTTCAGAAAGCAAAGTTCAACGAGGTAATGGAGAAGACTTCAACAGACAATAACCACTTTCTGACTTCTGACGATTTTGGAAAGATAGAAAAATACTTTGGGGACATTGCAAAAAATCTGATTGACCGTTGGAAAATTATCAGATTATTAACGCCACAAGGACATAATGGTAAAAAGGTACGTTGGGTGTTGAGGTGCGAAGGCTCGCATTACACTCCCGATCCACCGAAAACCTCAGTGACGCGTTCTCCGTGGTTTGGTATCAGTGCAGAAGTCGGTGTCATAGATGAGGATGAGTTCTTTGGTGGGCTTAATCTTGATATGGCTTTTTCAATAAACAAGACTATTGCCATTGGTGGTAGAGTTGGAGTCATGGTTGGTGAGTATGGACTTGGTTTATTAACAGGTCCAGAAGTAAAAATCACTTTCCCCAACAATTCCGCTGTCATTGCTGGACTTGGTGGCGGTTCAGTTAATGAGTGTGGAGTGTTTTATCTTCGTGCTGGTTACAAAACCAGAAAATCGTTCTTTGTAACAACAGAAACATTGTTGGGTGAGGCAGCTGGATTTGGCGTAGGATTAGGTTTCTCATTTGGAGGAAAGCAACGCAACAGATAACATTTAAAGTAATAGTATTAAAAATGATTCAAAAAACCGATGGGCCGATGGGATATAACTGGCAAAGATTATTGATGAAGAAACTAATAGTAGTTGTTATTGCGATTCTGTTTGGCCAAATCACATATGCTCAGTGTACATATAGTGTGTCTTCTGGAATGTTCCAATTTGCTGATGGAACTAGTGTAAAAGGTTATTCGGGAGTTAACAATTCAAAGTCAGGAAACGCTTCAGATTTGTATGGACAGTATTATTATAATAATACAGAGAATTCAAATGTAAAAGATAAAGGATCTATACCATGCGGAACTTATTATATTACAGGTTATCGTAATGATTCAAGGCTTGGTTCTTACACAATTATTTTAAGTCAAGATAGTGCAAATGATACATATGGTCGGGATGGTTTTAGAATACATGGAGATAATAGTAACAATAATGCCTCGCATGGGTGTATTATTTTAGGAAGAGACGCGCGCGTTAAAATTGCGCAAGAATATGATAAGGCAAAAAGCCGAGGAGAAGTTCTTACATTATATGTATACGAATAGGCTATATTGATTATTTCATTCTGATAAGATTTAGAAGCTTATTATTATAAATAGCGGAGACAAATCATCTCCGCTATTCGCTTTTTATAGTTGGATGGCTGGTTTCATGAAAACCCATTCGGATTGCCATTTTATGATTACTATTTTATGGTAATCATTTTATAGTAATCAAAATTTTTGTATTTTTGCGGGCAAATAACAAATCAAATCCATGAAGAATCCTTTTGTTACCAATGGCTATGCCGGTGCCGAGTATTTTTGCGACCGTGTGCAGGAGACCGAGATTTTGCGAGAACTCCTTCTCAACGAGAACAATATCGCATTGATTTCTCCTCGTCGAATAGGAAAGACGGATTTAATCTGGCATGTATTCGATAATCCCGAAATCCAGAAGAATTACCACTGTTTTGTGGTTGACATCTATGCCACCAAAAATCTCAGTGATTTTGTGAACATGCTGGGCAAAGCCTTGGTTGACGAGCTTCGTCCCAAAGGCAGGAAGGCTTGGGAAAAGTTTGTGAACATGGTGGCGTCGTTGCGCAGTGAAATCACATTTGACATTAGCGGAATGCCTGTATGGGGCGTTGGAATTGGCTCAATTAACAACCCGACGGTTACCTTGGATGAGATTTTCACTTACTTGGAAAAAGCGGATAAACCCTGCCTGGTGGCTATTGATGAGTTTCAACAGATTACTCGATATGGGGACGAAACCATCGAAGCGACCATCAGGACATACGTGCAGCGTTGCACCAATGCCCATTTCATTTTCTCGGGTTCACAACGCCACATGATGAACGGGATGTTCACTTCGCCTTCTCGCCCGTTCTATCAGGCGGTTACCATTATGAATTTGCAACCGTTGGATTTGACCGTTTACACTGATTTTTGCGTAGGTAAGTTTGAGGAAGAGGGAAAACACCTTGATGCGAAGGTCGTGACGCTGCTTTATGAGCGTTTCGAGGCGGTGACAAGTTATATGCATCGCGTGATGAATGTGCTTTTCTCCAGAACGGACAAGGGTGCCACCTGTGACGTTTCGATGGTGGACGAGGCCGTGGAGTTCATCATTAGGCTTTCTTCCGACACATACGAGTCTTTGTTGTATCAAATGCCTGAAAAACAACGTTCTCTGTTCTTGTCTATTGCAAGAGAAGGAAAAGCTAAAGAGGTGACAAGTGGTGCGTTTATTAAAAGGAACAAACTCAATTCGGCTAGTAGTGTAAGTTCTGCATTGAAGGGGCTACTTGATAAGGATTTTATTACTGAGGACAAAAATGTCTATTCGGTATATGACCAGTTTTTTGCCTTGTGGCTGAAGTTTAAAGGCCTTATTTAATCACGTTATACACCTAATATAATATGCTCTCCAACCTCAAAAAATACCACATTATCCTTGCATCCA
>JAGBQJ010000022.1 GCA_017632935.1 Bacteroidales bacterium
GAACACCCCTGGCCAGAACAGCAACGCCGTTGCCGAACTCGTCATGGGTATGCTGGTCTACGCCGTCCGTAACTTCTACAACGGCAAGAGCGGCAGCGAACTGATGGGCAAGAAGCTCGGTCTGTTGGCCTTCGGTAACGTGGGTCGCAACGTGGCCCGCATCGCCAAGGGCTTTGGCATGGAAGTCTATGCTTTCGACGAATTCGTCCCCGCCGACAAGATTGAAGAGGCTGGCGTTCACGCCGTCGCCAACCGCGACGCCCTCTTTGAGACCTGCGACGTGGTCAGCCTGCACATCCCGGCCACTGCCGAGACCAAGCAGAGCATCAACTACGCTGTGGTGAACAAGATGCACAAAGGTGGCATCCTCGTCAACACCGCCCGTAAGGAAGTCATCAACGAGCCTGAACTGCTCAAGCTGATGGCCGAGCGTACCGACCTCAAGTACATCACCGACATCATGCCCGATGCCGACGCCGAGTTCAAAGCCTTCGAAGGCCGCTACTTCGCCACGCCCAAGAAGATGGGCGCCCAAACCGAAGAAGCCAACATCAACGCTGGTCTGGCCGCTGCCAACCAGATTGCTGATTTCTTCAAGACTGGCAACAAGCGCTTCCAAGTGAACAAATAATTAACCAACAGCGAAAGACACCGCGAGCTTGTCTTGTGGTGTCTTTTCCTTAATTGCCTGATAATGATTCCGGAAACCACAAAACCCACCAATTTCTTCAAATTTGAGGGACTCCGCATATACCACAAATCCGTCGATTTCATCAATGCCATCCTTTCCCTCAGCAATACCGTCCAAACAAACGCCCAAAAGATCATCGTCGACCAGTTCCTTACCGAAGCCGGACATATCTCTGCCAACATCATCGAAGGTGCCGGCCGTTCAAAAACGGAGTTTATCGAGTACTTGCAGAAAGCCAAGTCGAATATCGGCAAATGCGTGATGCTCTGCAACTTGGCCTCCAAACAATCACTCATTGACGAAACCCAAGAAACCGACATTCGCAACGAACTGATGGAACTCACCAAGATGATCGGCGCGCTGATTATCTCTTTTCAGAAACATGATTCAGTCAATAACCCAGAAGTCTGACTGTCAGTAAACAAACATAGAACTATCAATTAAAACCTAATACAATGTCAGTTATCAAACCGTTCAAAGGATGGCGTCCCGGCGTGGACATCGTCCAGAAACTCGCCTCACGTCCCTACGATGTGCTGAACACCGAAGAGGCACGCAAGGAATGCGAAGGCAACCCCTATAGCCTGCTCCACGTGACCAAGGCCGAAATCGACCTGCCCGAAGGCCACAAAGACAGCGACCTCGAGACCTATCTGAAAGTCGTTGAGAACTTCAACTCGTTCAAAGACTTCGGATGGATCAAGCAAGACCAGGAGGAGAAGCTCTACATCTATGCCCAGAGCATGAATCCCACCGATGCCAACGCCCACTGGCAGTATGGCATCGTGGCCTGCGCCTACAGCGAAGACTATGTGAACAAAGTCATCAAGAAGCACGAGCTGACCCGTAAGGATAAGGAAGAGGACCGCATGAAGCACGTCCGCCTCACCAACGCCAATGTCGAGCCTGTGTTCTTCGCCTACCCTGCCGTCGCCGAAATCGACGCCATCGTGAGCAAGATCACCGCTGAAAAGCCCATCTACGACTTCATCGCCAAGGAAGACGGCTTCGGCCATCGCTTCTGGATCATCGACGACAAGGCCACCATCGCCCGCCTCGTTGAACTGTTCGACAAGAAGGTTCCGGCCATGTACATCGCCGACGGTCACCACCGTAGCGCAGCCGCAGCCCTCGTTGGTCAAGAGAAGAAGGAAAAGAACCCTGCCCACACTGGCAAGGAAGAGTACAACTACTTCATGACCGTCATCTTCCCCGACAACCAGCTGAACGTCATCGACTACAACCGCGTCGTGAAAGACCTCAACGGCCTCAGCACCAAGGACTTCTTCAAAGCCCTGCAAGAGAACTTCGACATCGAATGCAAGTGCAACTGCACCAAGGACGGCGGCAAGTGCAACTGCGAGTTCCCCTGCCACTGCGAGTGCGACACCGAGTACAAGCCCAACAAACTGCACAACTTCTCGATGTACATCGAGGGCGTGTGGTACAGCCTGACGGCCAAACCCGGCACCTACGACGACAGCGACCCGATCGGTGTACTGGACGTCACCATCCTCAGCAACCTTGTCCTCGACAAGATTCTGGGCATCAAGGACCTCCGTACCGACAAGCGCATCGACTTCGTTGGTGGTATCCGTGGCCTCGGCGAGCTGAAGCGTCGTGTCGACAGCGGTGAGATGAAGGTCGCCTTCGCGCTCTATCCCGTGAGCATGAAGCAGATCATCGACATCGCCGACACCGGCAACATCATGCCTCCCAAGACCACTTGGTTTGAGCCGAAACTGCGCTCGGGCCTTGTTATCCACACTTTGGATTGATAGGCAACGAGATATTAAAAAGGGACACGAGGCAGAGACTCGTGTCCTTTTTTGTATTAATCGTTAAGCCAATCAGAAAAACTGCACAACCTCATCCAAAGGCCTATGTTCGGGCTGACGTGGCTCGCCCGACCTGTAGCCCAATGAGATGACCGCCATAATCGCTTCGTTTTCAGGAATGTTAAACAGTTCGCGAAGTGCATCAGAGTCGCGCATGCCCATGATGAGTGTGTCAAAACCTTTGGCGCGGGCCTTCAGGATGAAATAGGCATTGCTAAGGCCGTTGTCGTAGGCGCCCCAACCATCGCCCACCTCGTTGGTCTGCTCTCCACGGAAGAAGCCCGACTTACCCTTTTCGTATGTGGTGACAATCAGCACGGGCGCACCAGCAATGTTCTGCTTGTTGCGCTCACCCACCAGATTGGCCACCGCTTCGACTTTCTCAGGACTCATGGCCACATAGTATTTCGAAGGTTGTTGATTGGCCCATGAAGGTGCTTCCTGCGTGGCGATGAGCAGCTCACGCACCTCAGCCTCGCTGATGGTCTTGGTAGCATCGTAGCTGCGGACACTTCTTCTCGTTGCCAATACTTCATCGAAGGAAACCACATCGGATGTGGCTGGTTCATTGTTGTTTTCTTTGTTGCTCGAGCAGCCAGTGAGCATTAAAAATGCCAAAACTGCCGCAAAAAGTACTGTTGATTTTGTGTTTTTCATGTTTTGATACGATTAGTTTTCGGGACAAAGGTAGGAAAAAACAACACTCTAGCAAGAAAAAACGTACCTTTGCAAAAACAAAACGATGGAACAGGTCAATATCACCCCCAACCTCATCAAGCACTACGCCGACTACCTGCGGCTGGAACTTTCTCTGTCCGACAACAGCGTGGAGGCCTATTGCCACGATGTCCATTTGTTTTTGCAATATCTTGAATGTAGAGACGGTGCATGCACCGTCTCTACAGCAATTGACGACATCAAACAAGACGATATCGAGAATTTCTTCGCCTACCTTTTCGACATGAACATCGGTGCCACCTCGCAGGCCCGCATATTGTCGGGACTGAAGTCGTTTTGGCGTTACTTGACCCAAGAGGAGCTCGCTGACAAAGACCCCACCCTGCTCATCTCCTCACCCACCCTCGGACGGCATCTTCCCGAGGTGCTGAGCTACGAGGAGATCCAAAAGATGATTGACAGCATCGACCTCAGCCAACCCACAGGGCACCGCAACAAGGCCATGATTGAGGTGATGTACGGCTGCGGCTTGCGCGTTTCGGAACTCATCGGATTACAAATCAGCAATATTTACAAGGAAGACGGCTTCCTGCGCATTTTCGGCAAGGGCAGCAAGGAAAGGCTCGTGCCCATCGGCGACAGCAGCCTGAAGATTCTCTACCAATACATCGAAGGCGCGAGGCTGCACATCAACCCGAAGCCAAAATTCACCGACACGGTCTTTTTGAACAGTCGTGGTACGGGTCTCACCCGTCAAATGGTCTTTCTCATCGTGAAAGATCTCGCCGAAAAAAATGGCATCGACAAAGTCATTAGCCCGCATACTTTCAGGCATAGCTTCGCCACCCACCTACTTGAAGGCGGCGCCAACCTGTTGGCCGTACAACAGATGCTCGGCCACGCTAGCGTCAGCACGACGGAAATTTATACGCATATTTCTGATGAATTGCTCCGCGACACGTTAACTACTTATCATCCGAGGTTTAAAAAGCAATAGGCCTTTGGTTCTTGGCATCTGCCTTCTGTCAGCCCTACCATATTCAGGAGATTGCGGGTCTGCGCCCGCAATGAGGCCTGGGGTGTGGACTGTCAAGAGCCAAAAGCCAGTAGCAAACAAACAATTAAAAAATTAAACATTTAAACAATTAAACAATCAACAAAACCGTTATCTTTGCAAAAAATCTCCACCATGGACACCACAAAATACGACTTCCTGAAAGACCTTCGCCCCGACCGTTTCTTCCTCTTGGCCGGCCCTTGCGTCATCGAGGACGAGACCTCGCCCCTCTTCATCGCCGAGACCTTGAAAAGCATCTGCCAGAAGCTTGACATCCCCTTGGTTTTCAAAGGCTCGTACCGCAAGGCCAACCGTTCTCGATTGGAATCTTTCATCGGTATTGGCGACGAAAAAGCCTTGAAGGTTCTGCAAAAAATCGCCAAAGAATTCGAACTTCCTGTGGTGACCGACATCCACGCCCCCGCAGAAGCCGCCATGGCCGCCGAATATGTGGATGTGCTACAGATTCCAGCCTTCCTTTGCCGCCAGACTGACTTGCTCGTGGCTGCCGCCAAGACGGGCAAGACCGTTAACATCAAGAAAGGACAGTTCCTTTCGGGCGAAGCGATGGGCTTCGCCGTTGAAAAGGTGCGCCAATCGGGCAACGACAAGGTCATGCTGACTGAGCGCGGCTCGATGTTTGGCTACCAGGATTTGGTGGTGGATTACCGCAATATAGCGGCTATGCAAAAGTTTAATGTACCCGTCATCCTGGATGCCACGCATTCGCTTCAGCAGCCTAACCAAAGCAGCGGCGTCACGGGCGGACAGCCCGAAATGATTGGCTTGATTGCCAAAGCAGGCATCGCGGCAGGTGCCGATGGCCTCTTCATGGAGGTGCATCCCGAGCCTAAAAAAGCCAAGTCAGACGGCGCGAACATGCTCCGATTAGACTTGGCTGAATCTCTTTTGAGACAACTGGTGAGAATCAAGGAAGCAGTTACTGCATCCGCATGTTGACGATCTGACCCGTCTCCGTGTCAAACACCAACTTCGTATTCGTCAGCGGAGCAATCAGCATAGCTCCCAACTGATTGACGGTCACCCTGTCTTCCAGCAATGTGGCATTGCCACACGTCACCTTCACCTGTGCCGTTTCAGGGACACGGTAAAAGACCTTGTTCTCATACGACATCGACTCAATGGCCGACTGGCTGGGCGCGTTGATGGCTGCCGTGGTATTGAGCGACAGCGTCTGCACCGTAATCATGCTGCCGGAGCCGCCTGTGCCCACAGTCAAACCATCAGTCTCAGAGAACTTGGCAACGGTCTGCGTCGGGACTTCCTTGTTCGGAATCACATACACGGTCCTGACCACCTTCTTGCCCACACGTTTGCCAAGAAGAAGCCCTGTGTATTCCTTCTCCATGGCGTCCAGTTTCTTGTACATGGTGTTGAAAGTCTCAGGATTGGAGGCCATCTCGATATCACCCGAAATCAGGTAGAACTTGGCCTTGCGGATTTCAACGATCTTGTCTGCCACTTCCTTGGCCAACATTGAGTTGCTCTTTCCTGCCAATATCAAAGGCATAAAGCCATCGCTGGCTTCGTCCTCC
The DNA here is from genome assembly GCA_017632935.1 of Bacteroidales bacterium. Lineage (GTDB taxonomy): Bacteria > Bacteroidota > Bacteroidia > Bacteroidales > F082 > Limimorpha. The sequence continues at coordinate 5,821 of JAGBQJ010000022.1, forward strand.
ATCTGTATGATAGGCTGAGGCTCCTTGACAATTTGGGGAAGTTCCACCACGGCTTCAGCAGCATTGCCAATGCCTACGCTACGAATAATGCCATTGGGCAACACGTCAAATTGTGTCTTAGCACCTCTTGTTCCTGCCATGGTAACGAAAAACAAAGCGTTAGGGTCAGGACTCGACACGGTCGACATCTTCAAGTCAAGAAGCTTATACTCCGTGGTTTCATATTCCACAATGTCCTCCATCTCAAAATAGTTGGACGCATAGTCGCTCAGCGGGCCTTTCTCCAACTTCACCTCCTCGATGATGAAATCCAATTTCAGCATGGTCTGAGGCAAGGAATAATACACGCCGTTATGCTGACCAGGCGCGACATTCTTGGCAAAAGTCGTAGTGAACTGTGCATGGAGCTGACCGCCAACAAAGGTCAAAGCCAACAGCACCAAGGCGAATTTTGTAACAATTCTATTCATTTCTATAAGATTTAGTTTCAAACTTCAAAAATACAACTTTTTCCACAACCCCGTCATTTCCCGACCGTTTTTTCCCTTCGACTGAACAACAACAAAGCCAAAAAAGTCAACAATCCGTTGATTATCAGTATTTCAAAGCCAATCTTGTAACCTCCGAACAACTGTGGCGAATAGATCTTCAACAAGTAACTGATGACAGGCGAGGCCACAGCGATGAAAGGCACGGCCTTGTCAATCACTTTTCGATTCTTGACAAACAAACCAAAGGTATACAAGCCTAACAAGGGCCCATAGGTGTATCCCGCGATTTCAAACACCTTGTCAATCAGAGACTCGTTATGGAAGGGACGGAATGCGATGATGACCAGTAGATACAGCAAGGCAAACGCCACATGAATCCACTTGCGATATTTGGTAATTTGCTGCTCTGACATCTGCTTCTTGTCGAAATGCATGAAATCGAAGCAGAAAGTGGTCGTCAAAGCAGTCAAGGTGCCATCGGCGCTGGAATAGCCTGCGGCGACGAGCCCTATAACGAAGACAATGGCCGTGAACTTGCTCAAGGAGAAGGCGACTGAAGGGAAGATCTTGTCGTTGACCACCACGCCAGCCTCGTTGACAGGCAGTTGGAATCCCGTCTCCTGGGCATAAAATATCAAAGCAGCCCCCAAGCAAAGGAACAACGCATTGACGATGACAAACAACAAACTAGATGTCATCACATTCTTTTGTGCATCACGCAAATTCTTGCAAGTCAGATTCTTCTGCATCATATCCTGGTCCAAGCCAGTCATAGTGATGGTGATAAACATGCCACTCAGCACCTGCTTCACCCAGAACTTGTTGTGCGTCCAATCCGTCTCAAACACTTTGGTATACCCTTTTGCGGAGGCGGATTTCAGCAGGTCGCCCAACGAGATGTTCAAGTTCTTTAGGATGAACCATGCCGTCAGGAAGGCTGCCAGCAATAGGAAAGTCGTCTGTAGGGTATCCGTCCAAACCACCGTTTTGATACCGCCCTTGAAGGTGTAAAGCAAAATGATAGCAATAAAGATCACTGCGGGTACCCAAAACGGGACGCCCCAATCTTTGAAGACGAACTCATACAACACAAAGACAACGAGGTACATCCTCAAGGCCGAGCCCAACAGGCGCGACAGGATGAAAAACGCTGCTCCTGTCTTCTCCGACCTCGGTCCGAAGCGCATCTCCAAATAGGAATAGATGGAGGTCAGGTTCAGTCGGTAATACAGTGGAAGCAAAATAAGTGCAATCACCGCATAACCAAGCACATAGCCAAAAACCAAAGGCATATAGGTGAACTGCCCAGTATAAACGCCACCTGGCACCGACATGAAGGTCACGCCCGACAAAGAAGCACCAATCATACCGTATGCCACCACAAACCACGGTGAACTCTTGTTTCCACGGAAAAATGCATTGTTGTCTGACTTCCGCGCCGTAAAGTGCGAAATCACAAACAAAAGGATGGTATACAAAACGAAAACAGCCAGTATGATAGTAGCATTCATGTTGATTCGGTTTTCAAATTGCAAAGTTAGCAATTATTATGCTGCTTCCGCCCCTTTCCTGACCAAATAGACAAATAAAAACGCATCATCGTGGCATAAAAAGCAGTATTTTTGCGCCCCAAAACTAACATCAACCATGAAAGGCATTTACACCATCCTATTGCTTATTGTCTCCAACGTATTCATGACTTTTGCCTGGTACGGCCAACTCAAACTACTCGAAATCGTCCCCAGTTCCAAAGACTGGCCACTCGTTCTCGTCATCCTTATGTCGTGGGGTGTCGCCTTGTTCGAGTATTCCTTCATGATTCCCGCCAACCGTATTGGCGCCATGCAAAACGGAGGTCCATTCAATCTTATCCAGCTGAAAGTCATACAAGAAGCCGTCTCGTTGACCGTTTTCACCATTATCGTGATTACGGTGTTCAAGACGGAGACCTTCCGATGGAACCATATCGTTTCATTCCTATTCATCATCCTCGCCGTGTTTTTTGCCTTCAAAAAGTAGGTTTTTGTTGCGAAAAACAGAAAAATGCATGATATTTGCGGACTGAAAAAGACACTATTCACTGACAAAAAAGAAAGGACATAATATGAAATTCTATGACATTGATTCAGTTTTCACCTTCGGCAAATACGAGGGCATGACCATTGCCGAGGTGTATGAAAAAGACCCCAAATACCTGAAATACTGCGAAGAGAACATTGACGAGTTCTATGTCTCCCCTTCCGTGATGCGTGAACTGAAGTCGATGGGCCGTGCCATCAACGACTCCGCCCTTTTGGATGTCAATTTCGACAAGATGAGCGACGACGAAATCAACAGCTTCATCAGCGGACACGAGGAAGAAGACGAATTTGATGAATCGAAACTCGAGCATGATTTCGACTGGGAAAACAACGACTTTGAAGACGATTCGCCGTTCGATGAGTTTGAGGACGAGTTCGACGAAGATGAGTTTGCCGACGAGTTCGGCGACAGCTTTGATGAGAGCTTCGACGGCGGAATTGATGACTTGTATTAACTAGATAGCACAAAAAAAGCGACCCTCTATGTCATTCCCTTGGGAATCTATATAGGGTCGCTTCTATTTTTTTACTTATGCGTTAATTCGTTCCGAAATGGAATACACGCGCTTTTCGCGTTGCGTCGAGGTAATCATCTCGGCAAGGAAACCCGTTGAAAACAGTTGAACACCGATGACGATAGCCAAAAGCGCGAAATAGAACAAGGGTCTTCGCGTCATGCCATAGACATGGAAGAAGAGCCTTGTACAAGCCAGATATAGGGCAATGCCAAAACCAACCAAGAATGTTATCGATCCCAGCATGCCGAAGAAATGCATGGGGCGGTTGCTGAACTTCGAAATGAAGTTGATGGTCAACAGGTCAAGATAACCACGGAAGAAACGGCTCAAACCGAACTTGCTCGAACCATATTTCCTTTTCTGATGGTGCACCACCTTCTCCCCGATATGCCCGAAGCCGTTCATCTTGGCGATGACGGGGATGTAACGGTGCATCTCGCCATAAACCTGGATGCTTTTCACCACCTCATTGCGATAGGCTTTCAAGCCGCAGTTGAAGTCGTGCAGCTTGATGCCCGACATCACCCTCGTGGTCCAGTTGAAGAACTTGGAGGGAATGTTCTTCATCAGCTTGGAGTCGTAGCGCACCTTCTTCCAACCTGAGACAAGATCATAGCCGTCTTCCTTGATCATCTTGTAAAGGTCGGGGATTTCGTCGGGGCTGTCCTGGAGGTCGGCGTCCATGGTGATGACCACATCACCTTGCACCACCTTGAAGCCTTCGTTCAGCGCGGGCGACTTGCCGTAATTGCGACGGAAGCGCAGCGCCTTCACGTTTGGATTGGATTCAGCGAGTTGCTGGATGATGGCCCAAGAATTGTCGGTAGAGCCATCGTCGACGAAGACGATTTCATAGGAGAAACCATGCTCGTCCATCACGCGACGAATCCACGACTCAAGCTCGGGCAGCGACTCGGCTTCGTTCAGCAGCGGTACAACAACAGAGATATCCATAGTTTTCTTTTTGACGCGGGACGCGGGACTGCGGGACACGGGACTGTCTCGCGTCTCGTGTCTCGAAGTCTCGTGTCAAAAATTATCTGATTTCAGTTTTTCCTCCCATATAGGGTTGCAAAGCCTTCGGGATGGTCACGCTGCCGTCGGCGCGGAGGTTGTTCTCCAAGAAGGCGATCAACATGCGCGGTGGGGCGACCACCGTATTGTTCAAAGTGTGGGCAAAATAGTTGCCGTTCTTGCCCTTGATTCTGATCTTCAGACGACGTGCCTGGGCATCGCCGAGATAAGAGCAGCTGCCCACTTCGAAGTATTTCTTCTGACGCGGCGACCAAGCCTCCACATCCAACGACTTCACCTTGAGGTCGGCCAAGTCACCAGAGCAGCATTCCAACGTGCGCACCGGAATGTCCATCGAGCGGAACAGGTCAACGGTATTCTTCCACATCTGCTCATACCAGTAGTCGGCGTCCTCTTGTTTGCAGAGTACCACCATCTCCTGTTTCTCGAACTGATGGATACGATACACACCACGTTCCTCAATGCCGTGAGCGCCTTTCTCCTTACGGAAGCAAGGCGAGTAGCTCGTCAACGTCAAAGGCAGTGACTCTTCAGGGACGATTTGGTCGATGAATTTGCCAATCATCGAGTGTTCGCTGGTGCCGATGAGATAGAGGTCTTCGCCTTCGATCTTGTACATCATGGCATCCATCTCGGCGAAACTCATGACACCGCTGACAATCTCGCTACGCACCATGAAAGGCGGGATGCAGTAGGTGAAACCACGATCGATCATGAAGTCGCGGGCGTAGGTGATGACGGCGGAATGCAGACGCGCTATGTCGCCCATGAGGTAATAGAAGCCATTGCCAGCCACGCGATGAGCTGAGTCGAGATCCAAGCCATTGAACTTGGCCATGATGTCGGCATGGTAAGGCACCTCGAAATCAGGCACCACAGGTTCACCAAAGCGTTCCTTTTCCACGTTGAAGGTGTCGTCCTTCCCTACCGGCACCTCAGGGGCGATGATATTCGGGATGGCGTACATCACCTTGGTCAGTTGCTCCATGAGCGAGGTCTGCTGCTTGCCGAGCTGTTCTAGCTCTTGGGCGTTGGCCTCAACGAGTTTCTTCATCTCGTTGGCTTTCTCGACTTCCTTGTTCTTGAACAGGATGCCAATCTCCTTGGAGATGGAGTTGCGCTGTGAGCGCAGATCGTCGGCGCGCTGTTGGCAGTCGCAGTATTGAGTATACAGGTTGATGGCCTCGTCGACGAGGGGCAACTTGTTGTCTTGGAATTTCTTCTTGATATTCTCCCTGACCACGTCGGGGTTCTTGACTAAGAATTTGATGTCTATCATTGGAGTAGATTTATTGCTTTGTAAAAACGGGCAAAGATAGGAAAAAATTGGTAATGTTGCTTTTCGAGACGCGATAAATCGGCGTCTCTACAAACGAGATGGTTGATATTGGGAATTAATCATGTATATCGTGAGACCTTGTAGAGACGCGATTCATCGCGTCTCCACCCCTTACGATCACCTTAAACGTATACCAAATTTCAACGATTCATTTCATCCTCAGGCCATTTGGCAACATTATTCGCAACATAAATTGAGGTCTCATTCATATCCCTTTGATCTCGAATTATTCTGTCATGGAAACGCGATTGCCATGCGAAATCAATGTGTTTCTCATTGGCATAATGTGTCACGCGGGCCTTTAATCCGCGTATCACCGCACCGAGGCTTTTATACAACATTGGGTTGTCGGTCTTGGTGATTCCGCCTCTGTTTTTGATGGGTGTTTCTTTCTCTTCTGTTTCTGAGACGCGATGAATCGCGTCTCTACAAGCGTCATGGCGATCATTGATAATGACGATGGCGTGAATGTGATTCGGCATTACCACATAAGAAGGTATTTCCGCATAAGGATAATACAAAGAAACATCACGAAATTGTTCATCGGCATATTTCCCGATTTCCGACAAATGCATTTGTTCATCCTCAATCTTTCCCAAAAAGAATTCGCGGCCCTTGGTGCAAATCGTGACAAAATATGCCCCACCCAGATAATCATGCCATGCGGCTCGCGCCGATGCAATTCTGTAACGTTCCTTGTATTTCTCTTCAGACATAATCGATTGTTTTGGCAACAATGCAAAAATACATATTTTCCTTTTGCGACCATGATAAAGGAATGTATTTTCGAGACGCGATGAAACACAAAGCATTCGACATAGTCAATCGGCATCTTTTAGAAATGTTGTTGTTTTCGAGACGCGATAAATCGACGTCTCTACAAACAGATTGGTTGATTGTAGGGATTAATCCTGAAATAACGTAAGACCTTGTAGAGACGCGATTCATCGCGTCTAACCACAACAACAATATTAAAAAGGCAGCCCAACCAAACGGTCAGACTGCCTTGATAATCACGTTTTCATACACAAGGAATAATTACTGGGCGGGGCAAACAAGGCGAACGGATTGACCGTCGCTACGGAAGTAGGCGACGTCAGTGCTGAGGTAGCCGTAGTCGAAGAGCACGTTCCACGCGTTGTAGCTAAAGTTGTACGAGGCCGACCAGTAGTAGCCGCGGCTGCCCACATCGTGGACCGAAGTCCCGTCGCGGCAGCCAGCGGCAGGCAGGAAGACTGCGCCATGCGACTGAAGCGAGTTCGTCCATGTGGAGGAACTTATTACATTGCTGCTAAAGCTCGCTCCACCTTGGTTGGTATTATACAAAGTGTAGTAACTGCTACTCCAGTTGTCGGGCAACAGAATCACGCCGTTCACGTTGTTCACCTGCGCCTTGGCGTAACGGATGCCAGAAGACGTACTACGCGTATTGAACACGTACCCCCATTCGTCATTAGAGAGTGTGCGCCACTGGTTCGTCTGGTTGCCGCCGTTGCTGATGGCATTGTATCGGCCCCAATCGGAGTTGGCGTAACTGCCTGTCAAATTATAGCTCCCAGGAGGACCATACAGGCTACCGTCACTATTATTCGAATCCCAAGGTCGATAGTAGGTATTGCCACAGTTCCAACCGCTCGTGCCCCATCCGAAGAGATCAATATAGCCGCTGTAGGACGAAGAGATGTTGCTGTTGGCACTGCCTATATAGTCATACTGGTTGGTGGCGAAACGCCATGTGCCATTGCTGGCCTTGTATTGCAGGTTGCCTTGCGAGAAGTACACGCGTTGGCTTGCGCTCACGGAGAACACGCCGTTTATCGCACCCGTTGGGGCCTGCGATTGCTGCGTGAAGTGCGCCACCAAAGTACGGTTGCTAGTCACTGTGAAGGTGTAATTGGCGTTGGTGGAGACCTGACTGCCGTTCTCCGTCCAATTGGTGAAAGTATAACCGCTATTGGCGTTAGCATGTACAGTACAGGATTGATTGTAGTAATGGGTGCCGCCACCGCTCACCGTGCCGCCCGCACTTGGACTGGCCGAAACACTGATAGTATAACTATTGGCTTGGAAGTGGGCAACGTATGAAGCTGAACTTGTCACCGTAAAAGTATATGAGGCATTGGTGGAGACTTGGGTACCATTCTTTGTCCATTTAACGAACGAGTAACCTGTTGCTGCTGTCGCCGTCAAAGTGCAACTTTGCCCGTAGTTGTAGCTTCCTGCCCCGCTCACCGTGCCACCATTGCTCGGGCTGGCCGAGGCACTGATAGTGTAGCTTCCAGCCTGGAAATTAGCGACAAGGTTTCGGTTGGCATTCACGGTGAAAGTGTAACTGGCGTTTGTTGAAACTTGGCTGCCGTTTTCCGTCCATTTTTGGAAGTTGTAACCTGTCGCCGCTGTTGCATTCACCGTACAGGATTGTCCCTGCTCGAAAGTGCCGCCACCACTCACCGTGCCACCATTGCTCGGGCTGGCCGAGACACCGATAGTGTAGGTGGGCGTCTGTGATGTCTTGAAGTCCACTTCCTCTCCATAAGCTGTGCCTTGGCTGTTGATAGCGTAAGCCTTCACGTAATAAGTGGTGTTGGGGGTGAGGTTGGCCATATCTACCGTGAACTCACCTGTGCCAGTCCCGCTGTTGGCATGGCTTCCGCTGATGGTCGGGTTATGGCTCGTGCTCCAGCAGATGCCACGCTCGGTAACATTTGCGCCACCATTTGAAATGACATTGCCGCCACCAGTAGCCGTAGTAGTGCCGATTCTGATTACGCTGGCGGTGGTCACGCCTGGAACGGAGATGGACAATGTGACGAACTCCACTTCATCTCCGTAACTAGTTCCCACACCATTGGTAGCGTATGCTCTCACATAATAGGTGGTATTGGTGGCCAAACTGGTCATCGTTGCAGTAAACTCACCCGTGCCTTCTCCTGCCGAAACATGCGTACCGCTTATTGTCGGGTCGTGGTGGGTGCTCCAACAAAGTCCCCGCTCAGTAACGGTGCTGCCACCATCGTTGGTAACATTGCCACTACCCGTTGCGCTTGCCGTTGTTATACTCGTCACACTGCCTGTGGAAACCGAAGGTTTGTTGGCAGAGGTAGTGAAATTCACCTCTTCGCCATAGGCTATACCTTTGCTATTCTTGGCATAGGCACGAACATAGTATTTCGTATGTGCATTCAAACCTGTGATGTTACAAGTGAAGTTGCCAATTCCCGTGCCGCTGTTGGCATGACTGCCGCTGACAGTCGGATTGTGGCTGGTGCTCCAGCAGATACCGCGCTCGGTAACGGTTGTTCCTCCATCGCTGGTCACTTCACCGCCACCTTTGGCCGAAGTTTGCGTGATGTCGGTCACCTCGGCTGTGGCCACCTCTGGGTTGTCGAAATCCAATGTGGTAAAATGCTTTTCCCCGCCATAGCCGATGCCTTTACTATTCTTGGCGTATGCACGCACATAATAGGTCGTGTTGGCCGATAGGTTGGACATGTTGCAGGTAAACTCGCCCAAACCGCCGCCTGCCGAGGCATGGCTACCGTTCGCGGTAGGGTTATGGTTTTTGCCCCAACACACGCCTCTCTCGGTCACCTCGGCTCCACCATCATCCATGACTTCACCGCCGCATGAGGCTGTTGTGGTACCGACACTCTCAACCTCCGACGTTGTCAAAACCGGCATATCATGGTCACGGGTCGTAAAAGTCACCTTACCGCTTGTGCCAATGCCGCCGTCGTTCTTGGCAAAAGCGAAACAATTATAGGTAGTGTTAGGCTCAAGACCTGTCAATCTGGTGGGGAACTCACCTACACCACTACCACAGTACATCGTATCCTGCCTGGCATCGCCCTGCTTTCCATATATAAAACCTCGTTCAGTGACACGCGAGCTGCCTTCATCCGTTACCTCTCCAGTCACATTGGCGGATGTATATGATGTCGAGATGGCATTGTCGTAGATTATTACCGTAGGCGGGGTGCTTTTCTTGCAAGCAACAAAACCTAATGCCAATATTGCTATGCAAAAGAAATTCAACAAGTTGATATTCGATCTCATTTTTTATGTATTTTGGTAGTTATTATTACTTAATGATTGGAAGATGCCAAGGTATGAATGAATTCCTTCGCTGCGGTCTGCATTTCTCTGAAATCATCGCCCAACGAGGTAGTACAGTCGAGCACCAACATAATCAAGGCACTATTCCTGTTTTCCTCCGTGACAACGGAATTTGCCGGGATGAACTCTGTCTCTTTTTCCCATACGCCATTGCTTGATTTGCGCCAAAGCAGCACCCTGTCAAGACTTGCTTGCGAAATGGGGTTATTATGTTGGTCTTTCAGATCCTCAAACGGGAATCTGTAGAATCCGTTTTGCTTGTCGAATGACTCTATGCTTGTGAGTCCCTGAGCAAGCCCGCCATAGGTGATACGGTCCAATACGCGACTATTGGAGGTCCGCTTGTAGATGGCCGATATGTACCGCGCCGATTGCTCCGGATTCCCCGAAGCCGTGATGTCGAAAGTGAAACGAATCTGGGTGCCTTCATCGTATCCAGGAGGAACGTCCAATTTGACATTGACAGTGGTCGTAGTGGAATACAGGCTGTCGGCAATCTGCTTGAACCTTTGCTTGACCTCGTTCATGTTCGAGACTTGAAACGCATTGCTATTGATACTTGCCAGCTTGTCCAGGTTGTCTTGGAATTCCGCTTCGTCATTTACGTCATCTCCTTTTAAGCCGATCGTGTAGGCAGCGACTCTCTTGCCATATATAGGCTCGCTTACTATCTTGTGGTGCAAGCCTGTGCGATAGGCAAGTTTACTACCATAGTTTTCAGGATTGGTTTCAGAATCACTCAATGAATAATTGTCCAAGCCGTCAGTGAATGTCACCAAAGCAACATTTTTGAGTTTAGGAGGCTGTGGGTATGCATTGAGTTTTAGGAGACCTTGGTAATCCGCATAGTAAAGACCCGTCAAATTGTCTGCCCTTAGGCTTTCAATGAATCGAGTGAACTCAGCTTCGGAAGACGCATCCAACAGCTTGATTTCCTTAGTGTAAAGTGTCTTGTTGAAGCCAATGATACCTAAATAGATACCCTCGGTTGTCGGAGAAGAGCCTCCTCCACCATTACTTCCACCATTGTTGTCTCCCCCATTGTTAGGGTCCTTCGTGCAAGCGGTAAAAGCCATCGTCAACGTTAGCATTATAGCTAACACCTTGATTATTCTTTTCATAATTACCTCGATTTTGATTTATAACTATTTTATTGTTTTGCAAGTTTGTTGGCAAACAGACAAAAAAAGAGCGTGAACCTAACCGTTTCCCGCTCATCGAGGTATTGGCGTAACCCACGTTTTCAGAAAATGATTTAGCTCACGCCATCGCGTGAGCATTCATACAAATCCCAAAACGTTTTCTCGTAAAAATCGCCAAATTTTCGATGAGAAGTAATTTGTCTAAATGCTTTGTTTATAACTATTTAATATGAGAATAGATTTCTGTTTTTGCAATATGGATTTGGTTCAACATATGTTTGTTTGAAATGCAAAGATAGTAATAAATCGGATAAGACAATTATTTTTATAGGAAAAAGTAGTCGTGAATGGAAACCTGTCTGGACTGCTTCGTTCCTCGCAGTGACGCGAAGCGGCAGAACGGAACCACCTAAAAACAGATAAGCCCGCCAGCAATGCTGACGGGCTTTCCGTTCAGGGTGGGCGGCGAACTACTTTCCCACGGTCTCCCGCAGTATCATCGTCGCGGCGGGGCTTAACTTCTCTGTTCGGAATGGGAAGAGGTGCGCCCCCGCGCCATAGCCGCCACTTGTTCTTCTGTCGGCCGGCCTC
>JAGBQJ010000023.1 GCA_017632935.1 Bacteroidales bacterium
CTTTGCATCGAAGCGTGACTTCGCCGTCAGCGTCTTAGTAGCCGGTACATATTATGACAAAATCACACGCAACTACTACGAAGAGTGGGTGGACAGCCAAGGCGTTTGGCACCACGAGAATGTGGAAAGACAGATCAACCCATCGGGCATCGCTGTGAGAGTGGGCATCGAGTGGTAATATAGGCCGAAGGAATCAAACCAAAAGCAAGACACCATAAACCACCACCAATAAAAAACTATGCTTGACCTGCCGTCCCAAGAAGGGATCCAGCAGTTCGGGCGTAGTTTTTTTTATGGCGATCAAGTCCTTTAGGAATATTGGAAAAAGCAGCCAAAACAGGTAAGAATACCATGCCGCGTGGTGCAAAACGAGATAAACAGTAAGGCAGACGAACGCCCCGCCGATAAGCAGGCAATGGTAGACGAAAGCCTTTTTCTGCCCCAGTTTCACCACGAGGCTGTTCTTGCCCGAGGCCTTGTCATTTTCATAGTCGCGCATGTTGTTGATGTTGAGCACGGCATTGGAAAGGAAACCCATCGCCGAGGCAGGCAAAAAGACGCCGAAGTCAAAATACGGAGTAGCCAGATAATAGGTTCCAGCCACAGCAGCCCAACCGAAGAAAAGGAAACAAAACAAGTCACCCAAGCCGCGATAGCCATAGGGACGCTTACCAAGGGTATAAAGTAGTGCGGCTAAAATGGCTCCAATGCCAAGAGCGATAAAGAACGACAATACAAACAAATAGCGATAATGAGGCACAACCGCTATGCGGGCAACATAAAACACAAAGAGCAATAATCCACCAGATAACAAGCACAATCCACTGACGATGACCAAAGCCCTCTTCATTTCTTTTTCAGTGATGGCCCCGCTTTGCATCTCGCGCTGTGGACCTACGCGCTTGGCGCTGTCAGTGCCTTTCTTGAAGTCACCGTAGTCATTGGCGAGGTTGGAAAGGATTTGCAACAGCACAGCGGTGATGGCAGCGAATAGTATGGGCGCTGGGTAAAAAAACCCACCTTTGGAGGCTAAGTTAGCAGCCAAAAAACCACCCAACAGCACTCCCGAAAAAGAGAGCAGCACCGTCCTCGGACGGGCTGCTCTGATCCATGTTTTTAGCCTAGCCATTATCTCCTACGGCCTCCGCCACGATGGCGCGGTGAATAATAGTCATCTTCATAGCGGGCGGCGCCACGGCGACCACGGCCAGAGTCTCTCGAAGACGAGCCTCTTGAAGAACTGCTTCTCGAAGCGCTACCTCTAGAGCTGCCACCTCTCGATGAACCAACTCTCGAAGAGCCGCTGCCCTTCTTGGCACCGAAGCCACGCTCAGCATTGCGCTGCTTGCGGCTCGGGCGGTCGTCATCATCAATGAAGACCTCGATGTCGTCTAAATGTTCTTTCCAGTCGGGATCAAGCCACTCGCGACCATCGCGTGAGCGTTCTGACTTGTAATACGTCCTGTCGTTGTCGAAATCTTTCTTTTTCTTCTTCGATTTCTTCTCGAAGAAATCGTCATCATGACGATCATGCTTCTCACGGCGGTCGTCGCGGAACTCGTCGCGGTCGCGGCGTTCTTTGCGTTCTTTCTTCTCACCGAAGTCTTTCTTCTCGCTGCTCTTTTTGCGCTCAGGCTGGTCTTTGGCCACCTCCACCACTATACCGCGCGGGTTGTTGTGCGGGTCGGCGAAGCAGTCAAGAATCAGCGGGACAAAGCTCTCTTCCACATCCACGTAGGAATAGTCGCCATAGAGGTCGATACGGCCAATCGGGATGTTCTTCGAGCGGGTGACATCGTTGATCTTGCCGATAATCTTCTGCGGCAGGATGTGGTCGTTCTTGCCCATGCCGAAATAGAGGCGCTTCATGGTCTCGTCACGGTGCTCACGCTCCTTCTTAAGTTCTTTGCGGTCTTTCTTCTCGTCTTTTTCGTTGACGTTGAGGTCGACAGCGTCCTTGTAGTATTCAAGGAAACGGTTGAAGTTGAGTGCCACCATGCGGGTGATGAGTTCCTCGCGACTCATCCAGTCCAACTTGCGGAACACGACAGGCAGGTAGTCGTCAATCTCCTCGCTGTTGATGTTGACGTGCTCAATACGATCAATGTGGTTGAAGAGTTGCTTCTCGCAGACTTCCTTACCCGTTGGGATCATGGCCTTCTCGAAGGGTCTGCCCACGATTTTCTCAATTCTCTTGATTTTGCTCTTCTCACGCAAGTTGATAAGGCTGAGACAGATACCGCGCTTGTCGGCACGGCCTGTACGGCCACTGCGGTGCACGTAGGTCTCGATGTCGTCAGGCAGGTTGTAGTTGATGATATGCGTCAGTTCCTTCACGTCGATGCCACGGGCGGCCACGTCGGTAGCTACCAGCAGTTGCAGGCTACGTTTGCGGAAGTGGTCCATCACATTGTCGCGCATACCCTGCGAGAGGTCGCCATGCAATGCGGCGGCGTTGTAGCCGTCTTGAATGAGGTTGTCGGCAATCTCCTGGGTCTCCAGCTTGGTGCGGCAGAAGATGATGCCGTAGATGGAAGGCGTGTAGTCGATGATGCGCTTTAGCACCGAGTAGCGGTCTTTTGCGGCCATCATGTAGTAGATGTGGTCGACGTTGGCGGTGCCGCTGTTGCGTTCGCCCACGGCCACCTTCACAGGGTCGGTCATGTACTTGTTAAGGATGGCCTCCACCTCCTTCGGCATGGTGGCCGAGAAGAGCATGGTGTGTCGACCTTCCTTGGGCATGTACTCGAGGATGTCGTCGACTTCCTCTTGGAAGCCCATGTTGAGCATTTCGTCGGCCTCGTCAAGGATCATGGTCTTCACGTTGCTGAAGTCGACGCGGTTGCGGCGGATCATATCGCGCAGACGACCAGGGGTGGCCACGATGATCTGCGGTTTCTTGGCTAAGTCTTTGAACTGGAGTTCGATGCTGGCACCGCCGTAGACGGGCACAATCAGGATTTCGGGGATGTACCTGGCATAGTTGCGCAAGTCTCTGGTAATCTGCATACAAAGCTCACGTGTCGGACAAAGGATCAACGCCTGGACACAACGTTGTTCGGCATCGATTTTGTTCAACAGGGGCAAGCCGAATGCGGCAGTCTTACCCGTTCCCGTCTGTGCAAGGCCCACAAAGTCCACATCTCTCTCCAAGAGTACAGGAATCGTCTTTTCCTGGATAGGCATAGGATTCTCGAACCCCAGCTCCTTTATAGCCCTCAACAGAGCGGGATTCAATCCAAAATCGGTAAATTGTGACATGAAAATAATATTGGTGTATTTCGGGCTGCAAAAGTAGTAATAATTAGCGAATTAAGTCCTATCCGCCCTTATTTTTGCCGAAAAAAAGCGGATGGAAACCTTTTTTGCGTACATTTGCTCCATAGAAATGAAACGGAGAACTTTTGTAATCATATTGTTTTTGCTCGTTGTGGCGACCTCGGTGTTCTTTACCGTGAGACGCTGCCACCATGAAGTGCCCGTTATCAATGTCGACAGCCTCTTTGTCAATATGAACAACGAGATCATGGCCCAGCGCGCCAAGCAGGCCGACAAGTTGTTCACCGAACTGAACCAGGCGGGCATGAACGGCGTGGTGCTCTATGCCGAGCAGGGACAAGTGGTATATGAGAAGGCCTTCGGATGGCGCGACTTGAGCAAACGCCAGAAGGACTCTTTGCGCGTCGACGATGTCTTCCAACTCTCGTCCGACTCGAAGATGTTCACCGCTGAGGCCATCATGCTCTTGAAAGCCGAAGGCAAACTCGACTATGACGACGACGTGCGCAAATACATCCCCGAGTTGCCTTACGAAGGCATCACCATCCGAATGCTGCTCACCCATCGCTCTGGCTTGCCGCGTTATGACTCGATGGCTGACGAGCATTGGCCCGACCGCAAGAAGCCTTTCTCCAACGAGGCATTAATCAAAATGCTGGCCGAGAAGAAGCCCGAGGTATACGGGACGCCTGACGCCGGTTATTTCTACAACAACATTAACTACGCCCTGTTGGCTTCGGTGGTAGAACGGGCCAGCGGTCAGCATTTCGAGGACTTCATGCGCGAGCGCATCTTCGAGCCTTTGGGTATGACGCATAGCTTCATCTATTCAATGCGCGGCGAGACGGAGGTCCCGATGTATCTGCCTGTTGAAGCGCAAGGGCACGACCTCCGCAAAAAAGGACCAGTGAAGACGCCCAACAACTACCTCAACGGCGTGATGGGCGACAAAATCATGTTCTCTAATGTGGAGGACTTATGGATCTTCAACCAAGCTTTGGACAAGCACGTACTCTTGCCCGATAGTCTGCAGGCCGAGGCCTTCATGCCTGGCTCACCCGCATGGAAACATGATGAAAACTACGGCTTCGGCTGGCGAATGAGCAAGGAGCACCCCAACATGTTTTACCATTACGGCTGGTGGAAGGGTTATCGCAGCGCGGTCATCCGCGATGTGAACAAAAACCGTTTCCTCGCCCTGCTGTGCAACACCACGTACAATAGTGCGCCCGAGCCTATTTGGGACTTCTTCTGTGACACAACGATGCAATTACCTGAATCGGAGCCTCTACCAAAATAAAACAAAAGACGCAAAAAAAACCTTCCTTGCGTCTTCTTTATTACTAAAATGACTCTATTCCTTCACTACCTTGTCCGAATAAACCTTTCCGTCCTCCAAAGTGACGCGAATCATATACGTGCCTGTGAGCAATTGGCTTATATCAATACTTTCAAAGGCCTTGCTTTGCGTGCGCACCAAGTGACCTTGCTGGTCGTAAAGCTGGATTTGAGTCGGCTTCGTGTCGGGCGAGTATAGTAAGAAAATTTTATCTTTGGCTGGGTTGGGAAATAAAGCAATCCCATTTTTAGGATTGTGACGCTCACCGACAAATGTATAGTCTATGCCCTCGAATTCAGGATTCTTGTATATACTCTCCCCGTCTTGGAACACCTCGACCGTGCGATGTGCAATTCCACAAAGCAAGATTTCTTCATGGATAGGGTACAACAGACCTTCATCACACCCTACTCCCCCAATCCATTGGAAACCGTCGCTAAACTTCAAGACTTTCCTTGTGATTCCGCAAAACTCTTCTTCATACACTGCGATAACATCATCATGCATCGTCTCGTAACACGGTTCTTGCCATTCATCCCATATCGAAAGGGAAAAGTCATACAGCAACACTTCTTGATTTTGATCATCCATGCAAATCTCCATAGAGCCGACTGAAGAAGAAAAGGGAGGCAAGGATACAAAATAATATTTGCCAGTTCCGTCTGTTCGGATGCCACCAACACATTGACCCTCAATGGGGAAACCAATATGGCTGCATTCGATAAGTTTTTTATACTCCACGCCATTCACCATCGTGTCCCCTTTAAGTCCCAATTGGTAATAGGTGGTATCATCGTAGTCGGATCGATACATCTGAATCCAGACCCTGTTTTCCGTTGTCAGATCATCCCATTCGTATTCCCTATCAGAAGAGTACTGGGCCTTTGCCATTCCCGCCAACATTATCAGCAATAGGAAAAGGGCTTTTCTTTTTAAGCAGTATATTTTTTTCATTTTGCGTTGGTTTTATACTATTGTTATTATTGTTGGCAATAATACGAAAAAAAACGAAATAGTGTATTGCATCGCCATATCATCAGAATCTCGTGCTATTTTGTCACAACTAATTTTCCTGTTTGTACAAATTCACCACAACGTATCGTATACACATATACTCCATTAGCCAAGCCACGCAAATCCAACACCCTCTGTCCCCTTTGACCCGCCCGAGCCCATCTGGGACTTCATGTGCGACACTACGGCGCAACTGCCGGAGGCGGAGGCGCTGGAACAGTAAGATTTATACTTTCACCACCTTCCGCACCCATTTTTGTCCTTCACCGTCAATGACATTTATAAAGTAAACGCCAGCAGGCAGGTCGCTAAGGTCAATCGTAATGCGTTCGCCTTTGATAGTGACGGTAGCAACACGCCGTCCAAGTGTGTTAACAACCTCGATAACACTTAGGTTCTCCCCAATGATGGTAATGAAACCATTCGTAGGGTTGGGGGTTACACACACTTCGTTATGATGTGGTAATGTGTCCTCTGACACGGCATCATAATCATAAACATCGGTAACATGAAGAACCCAAATGTTACTTTCTGAATTGGGTAGGAACAAGTTATTACTACACTCGACTAAACCCGAAGAAACGCCATCGAACCATGTATTTGTGCCAACGATGGCATACTCCCGGTTGCCAACAGCGATTACATCTCTCATTTCTTCCCATAGTCCTAGCTGACTGCCGACACAAGACTCCCACTGAAGGTTACCTTCTGTATCCACATGGAATATCCAGATGTTCCCGTCTTCGTCGTCGGTTACGCCCAGTTGGGAGAAGCTTTCCACATCTCCATCCATAGACTTTGAGTTGGTGAATACCGTAAAGCCACCATTGCTGTCGGGAAGCACCTTCACCATCCTGTCTTCGCAAGATCCGCCGTAATCCTTGTTCCAAACCACATTGCCATCGCTATCGCACCTTAAGAGATAGCAATCATAAGTATACATGCCATCGCCACAGTTACCATTAGGGTCTACATTATAGCGATAGTCACCTGCCAGAAGATAACCATCGTTCATTTCGATGAGGCTGCAAACCGAAGTCTTGTCAAAGCAGAGATTCCATTGGAATTGTCCTACAGCGTCAAGCTTAACAAGCACTCCTTTGTTTTCCGACTGACCACAACCTATGTTGCCGTTGCCCATCTGGTCAGAGTTAATCCACAAAAACGAGCCACCGCCAGCGGCCTCTTGAAGACAGGTAACGCTCTCATTGCCCTCGGTACCAAGTGTAGTTTGCCATTCAATGTCACCTTCTGCATCCAGTTTCACCACCCAACAGTCATTACCACCGAAATAATGGCTCACATCGCCGCTCGCCTCGTTAATGGTTGTTGCGACAATGATGCCTTCATCGGGAGTGGACAGGCCGAAGACATTGTCAGCACAATTCTCCAAACCGTTGTCTGTACCTAAATATTTAGTCCAGAGAACATTACCATAGCTATCTGTTTTTCTCACCCTCAGACTGAGAATATAATCATCATCGAAGGCAAGCCCCGTGATGTAATACATGCCATCACCAGCTTGGTGCAGCTTTTGGCAGGCTCCAATTGTAAAACAGTTTTGCCAATCAGGAGAGGATGCATTAGCTATTCCTATAAGCCAATCGGCGCGATATGGAGCGTAGATGTTGCATTCATACATCCCCGAAGGCGACGCTTCCTCCACTTGTCCCAAGACAGAGAAACCCGTGCTGGATGGGATAATGCTGAAGCCATAGTCTGCCCCCAAACTCCCGTAGCACTGTTGCCAATCGATTCTTACTTGGGCACTGACCAGCACAGGTACTAACAATGCAACCCATAAGGCTAGTGTCTTACCAATCGGCTGCATGGTTTTTGAATAATTGTTTTTCTTGTTTTTCATATTTTTGAGTTATGATTTGCTTTTATATTTGAATTTTGTGTTTCACATGCACAATGGCAAAAGTACATTTTTTATTTGACAATGACAAGTTTTCCTGTACAAATCTGTTCACCAGAACACACAGCATAAGTATAAACGCCCGAAGGCATATTTCGCAGGTCTAGCACTTTTTGCCCAGTATTTCCATATAGATCATATTCGGCGACACGGTTTCCTAATACAGAATAAATAGATAATTTGGCATAATCCTGTTTTACTGGAAGAGCGTATTTTATTTCAATCCATGTATTTGCCGGACTAGGTGAAAGAGAAACACTACATTCAACGCATTTATTCAAATCTTTTGTCCAGAAGGAATTATTAACCGAATTATTCGTGTGGGAAGTTCTGGCTTCCCCAATTCGATAGTATAACAATCATGGCTCGCAAGTTTGACTTTTGTGTAAATGTTGTTATCAGTTGCTTTGACTTCATCAAACGACAAGTCATTAATGTCAAAAGAAGCAGTGTAAGTAATTTGTGTATGTGCCGACAAGACTGTTAGCCCAATGATTAGCGTCAGTATTAACTTTTTCATTTCTATATTAATACTGTTAGTAGTTATTTATAATTGTAATCAAAATCACCTTCGGCGTAACCAAAGGCGTTGCTAAGCTCCACAGTGTAGGTGCCGCTTGTGGCGTTAAATAAGGGGATAATGACCACTGGCTGTATCTGGGTGTCCACTATTGTGCTATAGACAAGAATACCCATGCCATTGTAGATTGAAATGTTGACATAGCCGAAGCTTTGGTTGAAGCCGATATAGACGGCATCGTCGCTGGCACCGGCCACGATGGCGTTGGGACCAATGCCATACATCAAAGTACCTTTTAAATCTATTTTCTCATACCCTTGCGGTGGGTCTGTCATTTCTGATTTAATAAATTTAATAATAGGTATGGGCTTGGTGTTTACGGCTTGCGCATCCCATGTGCAGAGGCCGATGGCGCAGAGGCCAAGGAGAAGTAATGCTTTTGTTTTCATTGTCGTTTACTTTTGAGTTTAACAATAGGGATTAAGACATGTCGTGAATCAAATCACAGTACGAAATTACAGAGACAAACACTTCTGTCAATTGAGATATAGTTTTAAATTCGTCTCATATAGCTTTTTTTCAACGGCAAAACATAAGTCGTTGATAAACACTATAAAGAAAAAATAAATATATAGGTGTTTTAGCTTTTGATATAAATGTTGGAAGGCAAAGAAAGGCAAAATAGGCAAGCTTTTTTGGCTCGTGAAGTCAAAACCAAAATCACTTGGAAAGAGCTAAGCGCAGCTGTTCCTTCATTCGGTCAGGTTTTAGGTTCAACTTCTTGCGCAAGTTGCTGCGATTTTGGTTAACAGTATTTGTGCTCAATCTTAACAATTCAGCTATCTCCGTATTTGAGAGGTCGGAACAGGACAGCAGACATATCTTGGCTTCTGTTTCAGTTAAGTCAGGATATTTTTCTTTAATGGTTGAATATAGTTTAGGATAAGCCGTTTCTAAAACACTTCTTGCGGCTTCAAAGGCTTCTTGCTCACCGTTCATGATTTGCCATACCAAAGACTGCCACTTCTTTTTGGGGTCGTTTTCTTCTAATGTTTTACCGTGGACTTTAAGAATCATCCTTAATCGAGATGAAATCTCATGATCCAACACAGAAGATTTCACCGTTTGGAGTAAATCGTGTTTTAGGCCATCCAATTGCTGCTTCATTTCTTCCTCCGATTTCAGCAACTGTTTGTGCTTGCTTTGTAAAACCAAAATAATAATGGTTGTGATAAGTAATAATATACTGATAATCAATATTATAATATGCCTTTGGATGATTTTTCTGTTCATCACATTTTGCAGACTTTCATAATCATATTGCTGTTGAATCCGGTATATGGTCTGCTCTTGCTGCTGGAGCATTAAATCATATAGAATCTTTTCATGCTTCTCACGGTATTGCAAAGCCAAAACAGCATCGTTTTGGCTTTCGGCAAAACAGGATAGGGCGCTGTATGCGGAAGCTATTGTTTCTTTTTTTACATTGAAAGAGGGCAAAACACTCTCTATATGTTGGTAATACTTAGCCGCCGAATCCATCTCCTTCATATCAAAAAACACATTGCCTAAATTCAAGCTTGACATGAAGATTCCATTTTCGTCGAGACCTGAGTCCTCCAACATTTTATACAGGCAGTTAATGGCTTGGTCATATTTACCTTGAATGCGGTACAAAACAGCACGGTTATTCCATATTTTACAATTCACCTTATAGGGTCTAGAATAGCTTTTTTCTGCGTCCAACAAACTCTGGTGCAGGCAAATCTCAGCTTTATCAAAATCACCTTGCAACAGATAACATATACTCTTTATGTTTTGTGTCAAAGCCTTGTCGACTATGTGATTGCCAAAATTGAGATGGGCTGTTTGAAGCATGGCAAGGGCTTCTTGTTCCCTTCCTTCGTCAAGAAACATCTTCCCCATCCAATACTCCGCCTGCGCTATGGTGAGGCTGTCAACAGCCAGTTTGCCGTATTGCTCCGCCTCCTTGAACGACCGCATGGCGGATTCCTTCTCATCGTAGTGCTGCTGCACGAAACCGCTGTAGAGGGCCGCATGGGCAGCCTTGGCGTATTGTTTTTTACCGGCAAAATAGGCGGCGGCGCGCTCCAGCTCGGGGCTGGTGGAGAGTGTGGCATGGTTGTCGAAGAAATCATCGTCCATGATGGGCGAAATGGCATCCCCGCGGTCGCCAAACAGGGCCTCGGCCTGCAACAGGGCCAAATCCATGCGCTCCCGCTCGCTGAAGCTCACGGGCATGCGCAACACGCTGTCAATCAGGCGCACGGTGCTGTCGGGCAGGGCGTCGGCCAACAGCTCGGCACGCTTCACCATGCGCCGCGCCGCGCGCGTGGTGCTGTCGCAAGCCGACAAAGCCAACAAAACCAATAACCCTATCCAAACGTAACGTTTCATGCCTGCAAAGATAATAAAAAAAGACGCAAAAATTCCTTTCGAGATTCTTTGCGTCCGCCTTTCGGCAATCTTTCCTGTAGCTTTATTTCACCACCAGCTTGAATCCCACGCCGTGCACATTTACTATGTCGACATCGGGGTCGTCCTTGAAATATTTGCGGAGCTTGGTGATATAGACGTCCATCGAGCGGGCGTTGGTGCGGTTTTCCTCCTCCCAGATGGTCTGCAACACATGGCGGCGTTCCAAAGTCTCACCCATACGCTCGCAAAGCATGTACAGCAACTCCATCTCCTTGGAAGTCAGCTTAATCTGTCCACCCTTGGCATCGGTCAAAGTGAGATGCGGCACATTGAACGTGAAACCGCCGATGCGGAACTCGCAGCTCTCGGTCTTGCCTGGGGTATAGGTCAGCCAGCGTTCCCACACCTTGACACGAGCCAACAGCTCGTCCATGCTGAAAGGTTTGGTGATATAGTCGTCGGCACCCAAGTTGAAACCTTCCAGCACATCGTCCTGCTCCTTTCTGGCAGTCAGCACGATGACAGGCATCATGGGCAACATGGCCTTGATCTGCTTAAGTAAGGTGAAGCCGTCCATCACAGGCATCATCACATCGGTAATGCATAAGTCATACTGGACATCGCGCAGGCTGTTCCAAGCCTCTTCACCATTTAAAAACAATGTAGTGGGATATCCTTGAGCATCAAGGAAAGCTTTGACAATCATACCTAAACCGCGATCGTCTTCGGCCAATAAAATCTTTAAACGTGACATATTCTTTGGTAAAATGTTGCGCAAAGATAGTGTATTTTTTAATATAATCTTCACATTCTTAAAGATTTTGTCTTATCTTCGCAGCATCATTAACACTTTGAAATTATGAAAATTGACCTTACCCATGTCCAACCTTTTTTGGACAAAAATCTAAAAAACAATTTAGAATCAAGAGTTTCAGAAGTTTATGAAACCATCTTCAATAAAACGGGTGCCGGCAACGATTTCCTCGGCTGGGTGAACCTTCCCTCGGAAATCGACGAGAGCCTTTTGACTGACATCGAAAAAACCGCTGCCGACCTGCGCAAGAAGTCAGACATCTTCGTCGTCATCGGCATCGGCGGCTCCTATCTCGGCGCTCGTGCTGTCATCGAAGCCTTGCAAAATCACTTTGCCCCGCTCACTGGCGAGAAACCGCTGATTGTCTATGCGGGCCATAACATGAGCGAAGACTACCTCCACGACCTGATGGCCGTGTTGGACAAGAAGGACTATTCCTTGGCGGTCATCTCCAAATCGGGCACGACGACCGAGCCCGCCATCGCCTTCCGTATCCTGAAGCAGCATATCATCAACAAATACGGCGAGCAGGAAGCCGCCTCGCGCATCATCGCCATCACCGATAAGGCACGTGGCGCTTTGAAGCAGCTGGCCAACGTGAAGGGCTACAAGACCTATATCGTCCCCGACGACGTAGGCGGCCGTTTCTCGGTGCTCACCCCTGTAGGCTTGCTGCCTATCGCCATGGCAGGTATCGACATCCACGCCTTGGTGAAGGGTGCCGTCGAGATGGAAAAACTGTGCAAGACCCAACCCACGGTTGACAACCCCGTCACGCAATATGCCATTGCCCGTCAAATGCTCTATGGCATGGGTAAGACCAATGAAATCATGGTCAACTATGAGCCACGACTGGTCTATTTCAGCGAATGGTGGAAGCAGCTCTACGGCGAGAGCCACGGCAAGCAGCATAAGGGCATCTTCCCCGCTTCGGTCACCTTCAGCACCGACCTCCACTCCATGGGACAGTACATCCAAGACGGCCTGCGCAACCTCTTCGAGACGGTGATTTCGGTAGAAAACTCCAACCACGAACTCCGCATCCCTATGGAAAACGACGACCTCGACCAACTCAATTACATCGCTGGCAAGCGCATCAGCGAAGTGAACCATAAGGCTGAATTGGGTACCGTATTGGCCCACGAGGACGGAGGCGTGCCGAACCTGCGCATCGTAATTCCCGAGGTCTCTGAAAAGGTCCTCGGCGAGCTGATCTATTTCTTCGAGATGGCCTGCGCTGTCAGCGGTTACATGCTGGATGTGAATCCCTTCGACCAACCCGGCGTAGAAGCCTACAAGAAGAACATGTTCGCGTTACTTGGCAAGAAGGGCTTTGAAGAGCAAACAGCCGCTTTGAATAAACGTTTGAATCTTTAAATGCAGAATGTAGAATGCAGAATGGCGCGATGCGCTGCTTGGCTTCGTCTCAATTCTGCATTCTTAATTCTTAATTCTGAATTTTTACTATCTTTGCAGCCTTAAAAACAAGATAGAACACCTGAAATGGACGTACCTAAAGACGACGTAAACTCACAGTTTACATTCACCTATGACGACATCAAAGGCACCGTGCACGTGGTGGACCACCTCACGGGCGAAGAATATGACCTCCTGAAGGAAGACACCGGCTGGTTTGATGCCGAGTTTAAATTTGATGTTTAAAATTGTTGGAACGCAGCTGCGTTCCAACAATTTTTACTTTTTGCGTTTCCAGATTTGCGAGCGACCTAGCAACCCAGCCTTGTCCAACGAGCCACGAACACTGAGTTCGTCCGTTTTGGCTTTGTAACTCACCTTGCCGTTATAGGTCTTTGTGCTTTCGGGGTCGTAGATTTTGCCTTTCAACTGGTCGCCGTCGGCCTTCATCTCCTTGAAGAGGTGTGTGCCGACCACACCTTCGAATTCTTTTGCGTATGGAGCTTTCATCACCTTGAACTTACCGCTGGCATCTTTTTCGTAAAGCGTGGTAATCACGGCTTCGTATGTGCCTTTTTCTTCGTAAATCTTGACCGTGGAGCGCAAGTCGCCCGTCTTGTCATCGTAGGTGTTCCATTGTCCGATCATCTTGCTGACTTGAGCTTGTCCGAGCATGGCTGTGGCCATGAAAAGGACTAAAAAAAGGAGTTTTTTCGTCATAGTATGTTAGTTTTTGCGGGGCAAAGATATGATTTTTTGCTCTTCTATTGAGCAATGGTTGCAACAGGAAAGAAAAAAGCCACTCTTGATTATTAGAACACCATCACGGCACCGCCGCCCTTAGCAAGATGTACTTTCACCTTGTTGCCCATCACTTGGGCTTGTTCCGACACATAGTCTTTGGCCACGCGGTTGGCATTGGGGCCATCGCGGAAGATATGACCCGACTTGGCGCCGAAGTTAGGCAGTACCGAGAGGTCAAGATACAAATCACGTTCCTCCCAGTTAGTGATGGCAGCCACATACCAGTGGAAGTCCTTGCGACGGGCGATGACGAGGTATTCGCCCACCTTGCCGTCGAGCACCATGGTCTCATCCCAAGTGGTGGGAACGGAAGCGATGAATTGGGTGCATTCCTCTTCCTTCATGTAGTTGCTCGGGCTGTCGCAGAGCATGTTGAACGGTGACTCAAAGATCACATATTCAGCCAACTGGCGACAGCGTGTGCCTTGGCTCATCGGCTCGGTGTAGATGGCGGCGAAGTTGTTCTTGTTGGCGTTTTTCATCGCGCCTTGGGTGTAGTCGAGCGGACCGGCCAGCATGCGGATGAAGGGGATGGTGACTTCGTTGGTGACGAGGTCGCTCTCGTTGTCCCACTTGGCTTGTTCAAGGCCGTACACGCCCTCATGGTTCAGCACATTGGGATAGGTGCGGTTGAGGCCCGTGGGCTTGTAGGCGCCGTGGAAGTCGATGAAGAGATGGTATTTGGCAGCGATCTCGGCCATGCGGTAGTAGAAGTCGACGATCATCTGGTCGTCGCCGTCCATGAAGTCGACCTTGAAGCCTTTCACGCCCATGTCGGCATAGTGTTGGCAGACATGTTCCATGTCCTTGTCGATGGCGGCATAGCCTACCCAAAGCACAATGCCCACATTGCGCTCGGCGCCATAGTCCACCAGTTCCTTGATGTCGATCTCGGGCACCACTTGGAAGAGGTCGGCCTTTTTGTTGACGGCCCAGCCTTCATCCAAAATGACATATTCGATGCCGTATTGCGAGGCGAAGTCGATGTAGTACTTATAGGTGTCGTTGTTGATGCCCGCCTTGAAGTCGACGCCATAGATGTTCCACGCGTTCCACCAGTCCCAAGCCACTTTTCCAGGCTGGATCCACGAGACATCGCCAATGCGATTGGGTGAGGCCAAGAGATAGACCAAGTCGTTGTCGGCCAGTTCTTTGTCGTTTTCCGAGATGGTGATGATACGCCATGGGAACGAACGTTTACCCTCCACTTTGGCAATATAGTTCTCGCGTTCTTTCACAATCCATTGCAGGTTGTTGTGGCCGCCTTGTTCGCGAGTCTTGGGATAGGGTGCATGGACAGCAAACAGGTCGTTGCCAACATTTTGTTTGCGAAGATAAAGACCTGGATAATCTTCCAAATCGGCTTCGGTGATGACGGCTTTCTTGCCATTCTTGAGTTCGACCAACAAGGGCAGGAAGGCCAGTTTTTGGGTATCCATCTGGCTCAGCGCCGTGCGTGTGTAGGTATTCTCAAACGAGTTATAGAATTGCTGCTTGATGATGTCGCCTTCTTGTCCGGCACGCCGTAGGACATACGGTACAAGTGCTTGATAATCATCGTCGAAATTGAATTGGGCAGTTTCGCGAATCACCTTGATAGGCTTTTTGAAATCGGTCTGAAAGCGATAGGCAACCCCTTCGTTATAGGCGCGGAAAATCACCTTATAATTACCTTTAAAACTGAGTGTCAGTTCGTTATATTGGTCTTGGATTTCAGATCTCTTGTAAAAAGGTGCCTTGACGATTTGATCCACGGATTTGTTCTTGGCAGAAGTGATAGACGGCTTGGAGGAAACGCCAAGCGTTTTGCCATTGTCGAGACGCATGGCTATTTCCGACTTGTCCAATACGACGGTTTCTTCGTGTTTTACGGAATAGAATAATTTGTACTCAAGGGTTTCATCGTACCGTTTGTCGGGATAGGGCGTGTTCATTGCCCAAACCTCACCTATTCCTTCCTCCGAGATGGTCACAGTGATTTTTCCGTCGGGCGATTGCAATGTGTATTGCTTTTGGGCAAAGGCGCTCACGCAAAGCATAAGGAGCGCAGAGAGAAGGAGTTTTTTCATACTGGTTAAGTTTTATGCAGGCAAAAATAAAGATTTTTGCCGCACTTCACAAAAAAAGCCACCGAAATCGCTTTCGATGGCTTTGGTAATGCTGTAAATTAAAGTTTAATCTCTAGTCCAACACTCCTGAACTTGTCCGTCGTGACCCCAGGCTTGTACTCGGGCAGAAGGTTGGTGAAGACCCGAATGCCATGGAAGAAGCCTAGATGCTGTGTGTTGAAGCTGAGACCTACTTCGATTTTCCAAGGATTGAATACGTCAACTTTTTCTTTTGTTTGTGAGAACAGTTTGGTGGGATCAGTGGTGGTTCTGAGATGTTCTCCCAACAATCGGGCGCAATAGAAGTCCAAAGAAAGGCTTTCCGTTCCACGTCTACCTATGTAATAGTTCATGGTAACTGGAATTCCCAAATAGTTATATGTAAGCTTGTTGCGCTGAAAATCCCCTTGCCCGTCCATCACGACCAACTCATTGTTTTCATACTTTACCTGATGACACAACCACTTATCGTTGCTGTTCCATAGAAGTCCGGTGCTGATGCCCCAACGATAACCAAGTTTGAAATATGTACTCATACCTACTTTTACCGACAAGGTAGTGCTCTGCAAAAAAGGACTGTTGGGGTTTGTAGGCCTGTTGCCGTAAAGAATGCCAATGCCTGCATCGACAGAAAGCGCGTTATTCCATATCTTTCTGCGGTCGGTCGTAACCAGTTCACCATCCACTTCCTTGGCCTTGATTACCCTACAATCCTTATGCATATAGGGCCAATCATCAGTGTTTTCAGATTCATAAAGTGTGATTTTGCCTTGCAGGATATTGGTGCCGTATTGAAAATCTCCTTCATAAACATTCATCATGACACTGCCTTCTCCCGAAAGGGTATCAATTGTCAATTGGGCGTGATCCCAAACAGCGATGCTTGGCGAGTCTTCAGGGCTGGGGATGTGAAAATGCCTTACGCGAAGACTTGAATACCTGGCAAGGAAAAGGCTTTCCCATTTCCCTTCCGGGGATGCGACGATGTAATCCGCTTCAGCCGTAGCCCTGTCCATCAGTCCTACTTGCCATACGTTCATTGGGCCTTCAATCTCCACCACGGTGCCTTGTGGCAACTGGGTGTTCTCAAGGATAGTCAAGGTTTGGTCTTTGACGTTGCAGAGTTGCACATTGTAGGCACGTGCCGCCAAATCCTCTTCGGTGATGATGGCCACACGATAGCCGCTGTCGGCCTCATGGTGAATGAGTTTGACGTTCCATCCAGGGTTGATTTCCAGCTTGTTGATGCGCTGGTTGATGTTTTGTTCAATGGCGACTTCTTCCTGGGCAAAGGCGATTTGCGTTGCAAACAGGATGGCTAATAATAATGTGATGCGTTTCATTGTTCCAAGTTTTAATTGAGTTTGATTTCAAAGGCCAACGCACCGTTTTTCATGTTCGGGTCTTGCGGTTGGCCAAATAAGGTTCTGTCTTCTAGGACAGGTTTGGTGAAGAATTCGGGTTCCTTCTGACATTCATAGCACACCAGGTTGAGGCTCCGGATGACTCTGCGCTTGTGGCTTTGAACGGCTGAAGGTGTTTTGTTTGTATCGGGTTTGTTGTTGGATTCAATATTCGTGGTATCAGTAGGTTCTTGAGGTTCCAAAGGTTTCGTCTTAGAGGCTTCGGCTATCAGTTGCTCCTGAAGAATTCCCTCATGAAGCCTTTCAGTCTCGTCATTGCGAGCGGAGCGAAGCAATCCAGAAGGGTACACCGAAGGAACAGGAGGTAACCCGGGCTGATTCGTCTCCTCTGCCAACAGCGTCTCTTCAACTACAGGTTCTTCATGAACCTCTTCATTCACCTTTATGATAACGGTATCGACAGTTCCCGTTTCCTCCACAAAGATTTCCTCGTTCCTATCGGGATTCTGCTTAGCATCCTGCTTGACCAACAGCCAAAGCAACAACAAAGCCGCTGCCGCGCCCATGGCCCACCAAAGCGGAATCAGTTTACGCCGCTTCGCGTCATTGCGAGGAGGCACGACGAAGCAATCCAGGGAATCAACTTGTTTTCTGGATTGCTTCGTTCCTCGCAATGACGGAACCGTCCCAGATTCATTATTTGCCAATCTATCAATCAAGTCGCTGAGATCTTGCTGTCGGCGGTCGTTCTTCCCGTGTTCTTCCAGGCTGTCGAGCAGCTGGCGGACTTCCTCGTTCATTTCGTTTTCAGTATTCATCCTTGTTTCTCCTTATATTGTTTTATGGCTTCACGCAACGACTTGTAGGCGCGCGATAGCGTTGCATACACATGGGTGCTGCTCATGCCCGTCGCCTTCTCGATTTCTTCCACGCTGAGGCCGTCCTCGTATTTCATCAAGATGGTGTCGCGTTGGCGCTGGGGCAGTTGTTCGACGAGTTTTCGGGCCAGTCGGTAGCGTTCCTCGTTATCGTCCTGCGGTGGCTCGGCAAGCATCAGACTTTCCGTGTCGATAGGTATGGTGGGTCGTTGTTTCCTAAGCAGGTCGATGCTACGCCGCTTCAGGATGGTGAGGCTGAGCTTTTCCATATCTCGGCTTTCTATCGATGCGCGTTGCTCCCATAGAGTGATGACGGCTTCTTGAACGGCATCCGCTGCGCTGTCGGGGTCTCCGATGATGCTTTCGGCAGTCCTCTGCAGTCGGGGTTGCAGTTGCAGGATGTAACGTTTGAACTCTTCGGTCGTCATTCCATTCGGTCGTTTGCTATTATATCGTGGAAAGCGGCGAAATCTTACATTTTTTGAAAAAAAAGCCGTCTAACGATAACATTAGACGGCTTAATAACAACTAAAGAATTGTTTTCTGATCAGTTGTTGTTGACGGGAGATTCGTTGGTGGAATCGTTCGTCTTCTCGGGGAAGGTTTCGGTAGATTGGTCAAGCACGCGACCTTTGATGCGAAGCACCACCGTAGGGTTCTGCACCGCATTGGATGTTACGGTGACTTTTTTATCGAAGTTGCCCACCCTGTTGGTCCTGTAAGTTACCTTGATGACTTCCGACTTGCCGGGAAGGATGGGATCCTGAGGCCAGGTGGAAACGGTGCATCCGCAGCTCGACTTGGGCTTTAGAACCAACAGCGGTTCGGTACCCGTGTTGGTGAAGCGGAACTCACATTGGCCATCCCCGTTGTAGGGCACGTCGCCGTAGTCGTGAACGACTCTTTCAAATTCGATTTCTGGACCACTCTGGGTCTTTGCTTCTTGCGCCTTGGCTGCTCCTGCTATAAGGAGCATGATGCCAAGCAGATAAATGACTTTCTTCATTGCTTAAGATTATAAAATTGTGAATAATTAGTGAATTGAAATGATGCTGCGAAACTACCGCCTTTGTCAAGTGGTCGAACAGTCATTCCAAACAATTCCGAAATCTAAATAATGTATAGTTCTGAAAACAAAAGAGATAAATCAGGAGCTATTCCAATCAATTATTGAAAACAGTCAAAGGTTTGTTAACCTTCTTCCATCTTTTTTCTCCGTCTTCCGCGCAGTTTGTCAATCATATTGACAGTAGTGCCGAGATAGTCGGCTTCCTCTTGGCGCGAGAGTTTGAAATAGGAGAGGATATAGGATTTCCTTTCGTCCTCGTCCAAGTCGGGGTATTTCTGACGGAGGGTTTCCATAAGGTCAGGATAGAGTTGGTCAACCACTTCAAGCATGGCCTCCCAATGGTCTTTATCGCCATAAACGGAAGTTTCCAACTCGTTGAGAAGGTTGGCTTTCTTATTGCTGTTCAGATAGTTGTCGAGCAAAAGCATGATGCGCTGTTCTTTCATCAAAGCATCTGAGAGGCGGTCGGCATAGTCCTGTTGGATTTGCTCATGCTCGGCATGTTTTTGCGCCAAGGCCTTGTTCTGCTGCTTGAAATGGAATAGCTCGGCACTGATTTCGGCCTCACGCTTGCGCCTCCGTGCCAAGCGGATTTGCGAAACCAACAACGCTGCCAAAACCAAAGTCGCTACCAAACTGACGATGACGATGATGCGCTGCTTGATGATGATTTTCCGGTTCAACTCGTTACGCATCACTTCACTGTCATATTTATGGCTAATGAGCGCAAGATTGTTCTCTTGTTGCTCTATTTCTCTCAGATTGTTGCCTTCCTCATACAGACATCCATATTTACAGGCAGTTTCATAATCCCCGCGCTCTTCGGCAAAATCGGACAGGACACCGTAATAGAACCAAGTATCCTCGTTAGGCTCGGCTTGGGACACAAGTTCCTCTAAACGACTGTAATAATAATCCGCAGAATCCAAGTCGCCAGACTCAGAATAGATGTTCCCCATGTCGTGATAGTAATACATCAGCACATTGTCATCCGCATCCGAAATCGAGGCTTTCCAATACTGACTGAGATAGTCGGCTGATTTTTCGAAATCCCCCACATTAAAATACAAGGCATGCAAAGCGGATAAGCAGTTGCGCTTTGCTTCTGTTGATCCGCTTTGCTCTGCGTATACCATAGCCTGTTCCAAACAATACTCTGCACTATCGAATTGACTATGGAATTGATAGATATCACCCAGTTCCCTAAGTGCTTCTGACCGGTTGGCGTAATCGTTACCAAAACCTTCTGCAGCGGACTTCAATAACGAAATAGTTTCGTCTTTGTCGGCATAATAGCCCAAACACCTTGCAATATTGTATCGCGCATGGGCCACCGTCAAGTTATCATTCGCCAGCAGACCATAATACTCCGCGTCTTTGAACAATTGCAACGCTTCCGCCTTATTGCCAGAATCTAACTGAATGCGGGCGTTTTCCAAGGCATCGCGGCCTGTCTGACGTACATCACGGGGGTTAGGATGGCAAGCGGTCACCAAAAAGCTCACCAACAATGCGAGAATCCATGCCTTTTTTATGATGTATTGCGTTTTGCAAAAGCAAAGCGAAATAGATTTTGTGCGCATGGTGTCGTGTTTTGAAATTGCATGGCAAAGATATTTCATTTATCTAGTAGTCAAAATGACAGTCCAAACTTTTTTATAGTTTTTGAAATGTAATAATATGTGAATGAATTAGTTGGAAATTTAGTCATTCCAAACTTTTCCCGGGGGAAGTCCAAAGATTCCCTCTTTCCGCACTTGAGTTTAATAATCCTTATAGACTCAGTTTCTCCAAAAACTCCGCGAAAGCAGTGTAATCAGCGAGAAAAGCTCCACCCTTCCGAGTAGCATGAAGAGCATCAGCAGCCATTTGGCGACTTTTGGGAAGAAGACGTAGGAGCCACCTGGCCCCACTTGACCTATGCCCGTGCCGACATTGCTTAGCGTGGCCACAGAAGCACCCAAAGAGGTCTCGATATCGATGCCCAATGCCAACAAAATAATGGCACCGATGAGGAAAACGAGGAAATAAACAAAGATGAAAGTGATGTGCTTGTAGACACCACTGGTGGAAATGGCTTTGCCATTGACCTTTACAGGCAAGACGGCGTTGGGGTGGATGATGCGCTTAAGTTCCAAGATAGAGTTCTTGACGAAAATGAGATGGCGGAAGATTTTGACACCGCCTGTGGTGGAGCCCGAACAACCACCGATGAACATCAGCAGGAAGAGGATAATCCATAGAAAAATGGGCCAAGCCGTGTAATCACTGACGAAGAAGCCTGTGGTGGTGAAAGTCGAGACGACGCTGAAGAACGACTCGCGGAAGGAAGTGCCAAAGCTCTTGTGGCAACCGAAAAACAGCACCAAACCAATGCCGATGCCTAAGAAAACAGTGTAAAGCAGGAAGGTCCTGAATTCCTGGTTTTTCAATATGGTGAACGAACGCCAACTCAAGGAAAGCAAGAGCAGGGAGAAGTTGCAGCCCGACAGCACCATGAAAACGGTAATCACGACCTGAGAATAATTGGAAAACGCCCCGATGTTGGCTGTACGCGTGGAGAAACCGCCCGAGCTAATGGTACTCATCGAATGGCAGAGGGCATCATAGATGTCCATGTCGCCAAGATAGAGCAAAATGGTTTCCAACAGCGTGAAAAACAAGTAGATAAACCAAATCCGCCTCACGGTATGCATGACGCGTGGGTGTAGTTTGTCGTAAGTGATGCCGTTGATTTCGGAGACGAAGAGCTGCATACCGCTCATGCCGAGATAAGGCAGGATAGCCAGCGAGAACACGATGATAGCCAAGCCACCGAGCCATTGCGTCATGCTGCGCCAGAGAAGGATGTCTTTCGGGACAGCCTCGATACGAGTCAGGATGGTGGCACCAGTGGTGGTGAAACCCGATAGGGCCTCAAAGAAACCGTCGGTGAAATTGGGCACACTCTTGCTGAGCAGAAAGGGCATGGCACCAAACAGCGAAACGACAAGCCATGAGATACAGACGACAAAGACGCCATCGCGAGAGGTGGTCTTGTCATCTTTGTGGTTGCGGGTGGCGATAAGCAAGATACAGCCGGTCAGCAGGGTGATGAGGGCCGAAAAAGGCATACTGAAGGCGTAGAGCCCGTGGTGCAAGTAGGTCACGGGAAGCACCATCAGCATGAAGAGGCCTTCGATGAGCAGGAGCCGGCCTTCGATGCGGAGGACTAAAGGGTGGTTTATTTTAGTTTTCCACTTCATCGGTTAATGGAACAGTCTTTCAACAGCAGGGATGCCAGCAGGCAAGGCCAAGACCACCACATGGTCGTCGGTCTCGATTTGGAAGTCATCGGTAGCAATAAAGCTCTCGCCGTCGCGAGTGATGCCGCAAATAATGGCATCAATAGGCATGGCTAGCTGACCGATGGGCTTGCGTGTGACCGCCGAGCCTGCCCTCACCTCAAACTCCACGATGTCGGCGTCGATGCCGCTGAGACTCTTCAGCGTGGAGACCTTGGCACCAAGGGTGTATTTCACCATGTAGCTGGCCGCAATGAGTTTCTTGTTGATGATGGAGTCGATGCCAATGTTCTGCGAGATGTCTATGTAGTCGATGTTTTCAACCAATGCAATGGTCTTCTTCACGCCGAACGACTTGGCTTGGAGACAGGTCAGGATATTGGTCTCGGTGTTCTCGGTGACGGCGATGAAGGCGTCCATGTCTTTGATACCCTCATCCTCGAGTAGGTCGAGGTTTCGGGCATCGGCATTGACGACCAAAGCCTCAGAGAGGTAGTTGGTCAGGTCCAAGCAACGCTCCTTGTCGATTTCCAAGATCTTGATATTCAGTTCCTTCTCGAGCCGTTTGGCTGTGATGCGACCCACACGTCCACCACCTATGATCATCACATTGTGAACGTTGATTTGCTTCTTGCCACTCAGTTTGATGATGTCCTTGATGGCGTGCGGTTTGGTGACCACATACACCATATCGGCCACTTGGAAGACCTCATCGCCTTGCGGGATAAAAGTAGTCTGGCGACGATGAATGGCGGCCACGCGGAACTCAATGTGCTCATATTGGTCAGTAACCTCATCCACGGTCTTGCCAAGGATTTCGGCCTCAGGTTCCAGTTTCACCATGAAGAGTTGCAGATTACCGCCTGCAAAGTCGTAAGTTTCCGAAGAGGCGTTCTTTTTCAGCAGAGAGATAATCTCTTGCGCGGCAATGTCTTCAGGCGAGAGCAATCCATCGATGCCGAGGTCCTGGTACATGCGCCACACCTCGGGACTCAAATTCTCCATCGTGTTGACGCGCGCGATGACTTTTTTGGCCCCCAGTTTCTTGGCGATGATGCCTGTCAGCAGGTTGATGTGCTCGTCGTGGAGCACGGCAATCATGAGGTCGGCCTTTTTTACGTTGGCGCGTTGCAGCACGGCGGTTGAGGTGGAGTCGCCCGTGATGGTCATCAGGTCACTGTGTGATTCCATCATCTTCAGTAGCTCCTCGTGCGGATCTACGATGGTGATGTTATGGTTGCTGCGTACCAAGGCCTCCGCCAAGTGCATGCCTACTTCTCCGTCTCCGGCTATTACGATGTTCATTTCAGTTCTTTTTGGTTGTCGTTCCAGTCAAATCAATCAAGTCAAAATACATGTATCTGGTTTTCAAAGGAACAGACAAGTGCGAGTTTTCAGCTTCCTGCTCCTCTGTGGAAAACAAATAATGAAAACCGTTTTTTGAATAATAATTTAACGTTTGTTCCAA
This sequence comes from Bacteroidales bacterium, assembly GCA_017632935.1. Classification (GTDB taxonomy): domain Bacteria; phylum Bacteroidota; class Bacteroidia; order Bacteroidales; family F082; genus Limimorpha. The sequence goes on from JAGBQJ010000023.1 coordinate 23,718, forward strand.
ATTATAGGAATCCACTGCAAGATAACGGCATCCAGTTTTGTTATCGGGCTGAATAAACCACCGTTTGATGATACTCAATAGTTCGGAGCCGATACCTTTATTGGCATATTTCACGTTTACTCCCAATCGACCAATCAAAACAGCCGGATAACGTCGCATTTGTTTTTCGTGTGGGATGGCTTCATTGATTCTTTTCTTTCTGCTATTGGGTAAATGGTCAACGCGGACACTATCATTTGACACCGTAAACGCACAAACAATTTCTAAAGGGTCATCGTCGAGAAGATAGCAGTAAGATTTACCTAATAGTTTTTCTGAATAGAGAGGCGAGTCATTCAAAAAGAAGTCATCAAGATCAGGATTACCACAAGAAAAGGTGTTACACGATGAAATAATATCTCGTGTAAGTAGATGAAAAGAACAATGTTCGATAAGAAAACCCATATTGCAAAATCATGCCAGGATGGCTTTTGCCATCATCTTTTCAAAGTCTTCTTGGGAAATCTCTAAATCAACGGTATGCGGATTCTCTTCCGCAGCTTCGGCTGCTTCAATGAAGCGCTCTGCATCGGCACCTGTTAGTACTGGAATGGGTCTAATTGCTAATGCCATAATCTTATTCCTTTCTCGTTTTGTTTCAAGCGCAAAATTAGACAAATAATTTTGAAAATACCGTTATTTTTCTCATTTTCCTATTCGTATCCCAAAATTTGCGTATTTTTGCCCTGCCGCAAAGCCAAGAGGACAAGCGGCAAACATATTGAAAGAAAGCGTTTTTTTCAGATACCCGCACTTCTTTTTTTCGGTGTGTTTTGAGTATAACTATCAAATTTGAAATGGATTTGGCGTCTTGGGTGTCGGTGCCTTAAGTAAACTTACAAAATGAAAAAAGGTATACTTTTCACAATCGCAGCCATGATGTTGTTCGGGATGGCATCGGCACAAGAAAAACAAAACAACAGATTGAGATTAGGGGTTGATTTTGGAAGTGGCATGACTGTTTTCTGCAACCATTCAAGCATTTCTCTTTTCCAGGACCCTACCATTGCTTATCTTGCCCAGTTTAATTATGGACTCGCTGTTGGTGCATGCATCGACGATGACTTTTTAGGACTTGAGTTTAGTGGCGATGCCGTTGTTACTTCAGCCCAAGCCGTCAACGAAACCATGGAAATGCTTAAACTCGCTGCTATGATTCGTCATTACGCACCTGTGAATAACAATGTAAAATTCTCTGCTGGCCTTAAAGTCGGCCCTTACTTGATGGGTAACGGAATCTTTTATGTCAACGGTCAAGACGAAAAAATAGAAAAAGATTATTATCGTTGGGGCCTGTGCGTTGAACCTGAATTTGGGGTGTATTACCGATTCATCGGCATAACCATCGCTCCTTTCATGGGTTTGAACTTTCATAAAGACACCCCCCTTCCTGAAGACTTGCCCGCAGACTTGGTCCCTAGTAACGCTGGAACATTTAAAAACTCGTGGGAATCATATGGTGGTTTCAAGGTGATGTTACATGCTATACTTGATTAATATGAAGAAATATATCATAATCCTTTTTATTATGACAATAACTATGTCTGCAATGGCGCAAGACGTGATTGTCAAAAAGGACGGCTCCACAATCTTGTGTAAGGTGGAGGAAATATTGAGTACAGAAATCAAGTACAAAAAATGGTCAAATCTTGAAGGACCGACCTATACAATTGGATGTTCGGAACTTACAAGCATCAATTATCAAAATGGAGAAAAAGATGATTTTTCGAATGAGGGTGTCATTCGTTCTTTGGAATTGCCCGTTTATACAGGAGAGCAATTAAGATGTGCTTTTTCCGGTTTTTCTGATTACACTCTTTATTTAGGGGAGAACGAAGTAACACAAGAAGAATTGAGGGCGCTATTAGGGAAAGAAGGTTATGAGAGTTTTCTGAGTGGCAATCAAATGATAAAAACGGGGTCTGCATTTGAGTGGCCGTATTATTTAACGGGTGCTGCTGGTCTTCTAGGACTTATTGCTGGGTACACTAAAGATAAAGATGGTGGCTATAATTATACAGCCAGAACAATTGGTTGGGTCGGTGTGGGTGTTGCTGTACCGTGTTTTGTTTTGTTTACTGTTTTTTCAAACAATGGAAGAAACCGCATAATTGAGACAATAGACGAATATAATAGGAACAACACCAAAACAGTGTCTTTTTTTGTTTCACCATCAATACTACAATGTAGCCACTTTCAATCACAGTCCAGTACGGGGTTGGGTCTGACTTTCAGTATGGATTTCTAGACAATAAAGCCATGAAAACTAGTAATCGGTGGAGTTTTTGCTCCGCCGATTTATTTGTCTTTTTTACCAAATATCCGACCAAGTAACGGAAATCACGTGGTTGGTGGATTTCCCGCCTTCCTTGAAGACATTGGCCATGCCGTAGGTGTAACGCACCTCGATGAACCAATAGCTCAACGCTGCCGTGAGACCATAGTCGATGCGGTTGAAACTGTCTGGCTCCCATGGCGTAATATATTGCTGTTGCTTCTTTTTGGTTTTCACATTCAACACATCATTGCCGCCTATACAGAACCCTATTTGAGGTCCGATGCGCAGTCGAGGAATCATGGATTCGTCCTCGTCGTCTTCCTTCCATTTTCGGAGATAAATGTTGAGTAGGAGCGGTACATTAATATAATGCGACTTCTCCATGATACGGATGGTATTATTGTTTTCATCCAGACCTTTTTTTGAACTCATGCCCTGACGCGAATAAAGCACATCGATTTCGGCTCCGATGATGGAACGTTCGGGGATAAGGGCTATGCGCACGCCTCCGGTGAAGTCGGGGCGGAAGGTGGTGCTGTCGTTGCCGCTGATGCTCATGGTGCTGAAGGCAGGACCAAGCATCAAGCCGCCACCGAGACGTTGGGCAAAGAGAGGTGATAGCGTCACTATCAGAAAAGCAAACAGAAAAAACAATCGTTTGTTAGTCATTCACAATGATAGATTTGAACCGCAAAGGTAAAAGATTTGATTGGAATTTGTGTTTTTTTTCACGGATTTGTGTTTTTGTATTCAAATTAATCATACTTTTGCAGCAAAATATGAAATTTCATACAAATCACAAAAATCAATCATTATGGAAGCAGAAAACGGAAAATACATCTTTGGTGTAGTGAAAGTGGGCGACCGCGGACAAATCGTCATCCCAAAAGAAGCCCGAGAGGTTTATGGAATCAAGGCAGGCGACAGCCTTCTGGTACTTGGCGATATGAAAGGCATGGCCGTCATCAAGACCGAAATATTCCAGGACAAAATCGATGAAGTTTTAGGGGAGGGCAAATGATGGAACGCAAGCATTGGATGGACAATCTGCGCTGGGTGACAGTGCTCCTGGTGCTGTTTTATCATGTCATTTATTTCTACAACAACAAGGGTGTCTTCGGTGGCATCGGTGGTTTCGGCGAATATCCGGAATGTAAGCAGTATCAGGATATTGTGATGTATATCCTTTATCCTTGGTTTATGATGCTGCTTTTTTTGGTGGCGGGCATCTCATCGCGCTATGCTTTAGATAAACAAACACCCAAGCAATTTGTCAAGAGCCGCACACTGAAGCTGTTGGTCCCTGCCACCATTGGCCTGTTCGTTTTTCAGTGGATGACCGGCTATTTCAACACACAAGTCGCGGCTCTTGCCCAAGGCACTGACCTCTTTGCCGACATCCCCGACGAGGTGCCTAACGGTATCAAAAACATCATCAAATACTTTGCATATAGTCTCTCGGGCATCGGACCGTTGTGGTTCATCCAAGATTTGTGGGTTTTCTCGTTACTCATCGTTCTCATCAAGAAACTGGACAAAAACGACCGCTTTTGGCGTTGGTGCGGGAAAGCCAATATTCCGGTCATTATCCTGCTTGGTGTGTTGGTTTGGCTGGGTTCGCAAGCACTCATCATGAACCCACGTGATGATAGCCCCGATGGGCTGTATAACCTTTATAAACCTTTGACTTATTTTGTCCCCTTCTTGATGGGCTATTTTGTGTTTTCGCACGACGAGGTTCAGGATCGTGTTGAAAAGATGCATTTGCCCATGCTTATATGTGCAGTAGTCGCTTGCGTGGCTTTATGTTGGACAGGTTGGGGGCAGAACAACACCACTCCGCAATTCCTTTCAGGCTGGCTCAACTGTCTCTACGCCTGGTTGATGATTCTTGCCATGCTGGGCTGCTTCAAGGCATGGTTCAACAAGACAAACCGTTTTGCTACCTATATGACCAAATCGAGCTTTGGGGTTTATGTGTTGCATTATTTGGTAATAGGCTCATTAGGCTACATGATGAAGATGTATACCTCGCTAGCTCCTTGGATGCAGTACGTTATCCTTTTTGCGGCAGTGATGACCATTCCTTTTGCGCTGTACGAAATCATCAAAAGAATACCGTTTATCCGTTGGTGCGTGCTGGGAATAAAGAAAAAATCGAGAACGCAATAATTGTATGAAATAGTAGTTTTATCAACAAAACTAACCAATCAAACCCGACGAGCCGATGGGATATAACTGGCATGAATCAAAAATGAGAAAACACCTTTTCACCCTTTCAACCCTAGTTTTGTTTGCATTGAGCAGTTGCCAAAAGTATGCGGGTGACCCTGTCACACAAGACTTTAACATCGATGGTTCTTACACAGAACTTCAAGTGGAGAACGGGTTTGATGTCACAGTGAGCGATGAGGCGACCGCCATCACTATCACTGCCGGCGAAAATGTCATGCCGAAGGTCGTTGTGGAAAAAGTTGGTAACAAGTTGAGAATCCACCTCAAGCCCATGGCCAGCAGCTACGGCTCGGAGATGAAAGTAATCCTGCCTTACAACGCCGATTTGACTGACGTCGACCTATCGGGGGGCTCAGAGTACCATTCGGAACACGGTCTTGATGGCGGAAAGGTTGAAGTAGAATTGTCTGGTGGTTCCAGTTTCGATTGCAACATTTCTGCCGACGAGTTGGAGATTGACCTGTCGGGGGGCTCGGATTTCATCGGTGGCATTTATGCTGACGAAATCGACATGGATTTGTCGGGTGGCTCCATAATTAAAGGTGAGGTGTCGGCTACCGACCTTGACGTGGAGTTGAGCGGTGGCTCCGATGCCACTCTTGAAGGCGAAGTCAACAAGCTTGAAATCAATTTGTCGGGTGCCAGCAACATCATGAAAAAGGTGGTTGGAAGCAGATATGCGCTCGTTTGCGACCGATGCGAAGGTGATATGTCGGGCGGCAGCGACGCCTACATCCACTGTGACGGCACCATCAAAGTCAGCCTTTCGGGAGGCAGCGAACTGCATTATACGGGCAATGCCGCCACCACAGGTTGCGTCTGCACGGGTGGTTCGGAGGTCAGCCACGATGTGCTGTGATATTTGCACTGAATTATGAACCCTATTGCCATCAGACTCCTCAACCAGCAACTCATTTGTCCACAGTTCGACACCCCTGTCGAATTGGTGGATTATATGGGTGCCATGCAGGCGCAGGAATACCGCTTGATGCGCTGGGCGGTGGCGATGCGGACAAAAAAGCCCTCGGCCAAAGCATTCAAAAAGGCTTTCGATAGCGGACAGATTATTCGTCTTCATCTGATGCGTGGCACGTGGCAACTCGTTTCTTCCGAGAATTATTGGCCTTTTGTCGAGCTTTGCGCACCCAAGGCCATGGCTGTGACTCGAGGCTGGATGCATAGCAACAAGATCAGCATCCCCGACGAGGAAGTAGGGCATATCAGGGACATCCTGCTCCAGACCGCTGCCGACAAGGGAAGCGTCACCAAGGAGGATTTTGTTGAAGCCTTGGCGGAGAAGGACATCCACATGGACGACCATCGTCTGTCATACCACATCCGCATGGCTGAAATCTTCGGTCATCTTTGTAGCGGTGAACTGTTGCCAATGAAAGCAACATACGCGCTTACAGCCGACAAGGTGAAAGCGCATCCAAAAATGGATCGGGATGAAGCCCTGATGCTGTTCACTCGCAAATATTTCCAAAGCCGCCAGCCAGCCACCTTGGAGGATTTCGTTTGGTGGTCGGGGCTGAACGTGAGCGATTGCCGAAGAGGAATCGAATTATTAGGGAACTACCTCCATGTAGAGACGTTTCATGAAACGTCTCTACAATCACCCAGGGAATTCTATATAACCGACGATTGTCGCACCCGTGGTTTCCGCAAAGGCAAGTACCTTTTGATTCCGCCCTACGACGAATACCTCATCAGTTACAAGAGCCGTGACATCGTTCTGTCGCCTGACTACAAGCACAAAGCCCATAACAACAGCGGCATCTTCCAGCCTGTTATAGCCCACGATGGCGTTATTTGTGGTAACTGGATGCCTTTCAGAGAAAATCTTAAGGTAGAGTTTTTTATGGGAGAGCACGATGAAGGACTTTGTAAGGAATGGAGTGTTTATAAAAGATTTAAAAACCAGTAATTAAGAAATATAAACTTCAACAATCAGATTATGACAGATTCTAATAGCTTGAAAGGACTTCGCCATAGCGAACAGCTTGTGGTGGAGCATAAAGACACTGCGGCCGTGTATGGCTCCGGTGCCTTGGAGGTATTTGCCACCCCCGCCATGATTGCCTTAATGGAAAAGACCTGCCTGATGAGCGTATGCGACAAGATCGGTGAAGGCAATACCTCTGTGGGCATTGCTGTGAATATCAAACATTTGAAAGCCAGTCCAGTAGGTTCCACGATTCGCTGTGAGGCCGAACTTGTTGAAGTAGACCGCCGCCGTTTGGTGTTCGAAGTGAAATGCTATGAAGGCGAAACGCTTGTCGGCGAAGGCATCCATGAGCGTTTCGTCGTGGAGAGCGATAAGTTTATGTCCAAGTTTCAATAATCCATGAACATCAGGTTAGAACAACCTAAGGATTATCGCGAGGTAGAGAACCTCACGCGCGAGGCGTTTTGGAACGTCTATCGCCCTGGATGCACCGAACATTATGTGCTCAACCAATACAGAACCAACCCCGATTTCATCCCGGAACTCGATTTCGTGATGGAGGAAGACGGCAAGATTATAGGTCACATCATGTTTTCAAAAGCCGAGCTTGTCTTAGATGATGGCACTAAGAAGCCTTCGTGGACCTTCGGCCCCATCAGCATCCATCCCGACTACAAACGCAAGGGCTACGGGTTGAAGCTCTTGGATTATGCATTGGATAAAGCGCGTGAAATGGGTGTCAGTTTTCTCTGCATGGAGGGCAATATCGACTTTTATAAGCACGCAGGCTTCGACCTCGCCAGCAAATTCAAGATCCATTATCACGATGAGCCGCGCGATGCCGAAGTGCCTTATTTCCTTGCCCAGGAACTCATTCCTGGTTGGCTTCAGAAAGCAGGCATTGCCGAGGCTACTTACTGCCCACCAAAGGGCTATTTTGTCGCGGATGAGAATCCAGAAGCGTTTGAGACCTATGAGGCGACTTTCCCCAAAAAGGAAAAACTCCGTCTACCCGGACAGTTAAGACACGAAGAATAACCATGAAATTATTCAACAAATACCGATTCGGATTTGACGTTTGGGGCTTGATTCTCTTCCTGTTGGTGATGCTCCCGAACTTCATTTGGTTTGCTGTTCCAGCACCGAACGATGTTTTGAGGTCGGAATCCGTAACACCAATAATTGACACCATCGCCTCTGTTTTTCAGGTTATGACGGTCGCTTGCCTGTGCTATATTATCAACGGGGAAAGAGGCAAACTGCGCTTTTCGCCATTGGTGATAGCCACGATTGTCTCTGTCGCGATATATTATCTCGGTTGGGTGCTGTACTATAGCGGTTTCGCCACTTCATGGGTCATCCTCCTGTTGACTATCCCTCCCTGTCTGGCATTCATCCTGTTTGCCGTAGACAGGAAAAACCTTCCAGCGGTCTTGTTTGCCACTGGGTTTGCTGTGTGTCATTTGATTTTTGCGGTTGTGAATTTTATTATCAATTAACCCCATGAGTCTCTTAGGTTCCATATTAAAAACTAGCATCGGCGACAAGGCAAATAGGGAGAAAACGAGAAAACTGCAGCATCGGCGACTGAAAAAACTGGTGCAATATGCCAAAGCCAACAGCCCATATTATCAAGAACTCTATACGAATGTTGGTGATGAATTTTGTCTGAATGACTTGCCCCCAACAAGCAAACCTGAAATCATGACCAATTTTGACAGGGTACTAACCGATAGGCAAATTACCATGGACAAGGTCAACCGTTTTACGGAGAATTTGGATAATGTTGGGCGTATGATTGATGGGAAATATCTCATATTCATGACTTCGGGCTCTACGGGTAATCCCGCTGTTGTTTTATACGACAAACACAATATTGATGTTTCTTCGGCTGTGGCAGCATTGCGCACTTTTGCCAGAAAGCAGGATTATCAGGTGTTTTTGAAGCATGGAAAAAAGACAGCAGGCGTTTTTGCAAATTACGGGTTTTATTTAGCCTGTGGTATGTCGCGTTATTTGCAGTTGAGAATGCCCCAAAAACAGACCAAGATTACGGTTGATGTTAATGCACCAGAAGAAGAGATTATACAGCAACTCAACACATTTCAACCCGCAATGCTCAGCGGATATCCATCGAACTTGGCACTGCTTGCCGATTACGACGAACTGAACATCAAGCCTGATGTTATCATTACAGGCGGTGAGCTGCTAACCGATGAGATTCGTGAAAAGCTTGTTAGACGATTCGGATGTTACGTGCAAACGCATTATTCCTGCACGGAGGCGGGCGAGATTGCGTGCGAATGTTCCGAGGGCCATCTGCACATCAACGAGGATTGGGTAATTGTGGAGCCTGTCGATGGCGACAACCAGCCTGTGGGGTATGGAGTGCGTTCCAACAAAGTGCTCGTCACGAATTTGTCCAATTACATCCAGCCATTTATTCGTTACGAGCTGACCGACCGTGTTATCGTGCATGACGAACCGTGTAGTTGTGGTAAAAGTACCCGCTGGATAGAGGTCGAAGGGAGAACCGACGATATCCTACAGTTTGCAGGTGGAGTACAGGTGGCACCAATGTCGCTTTACAAAATTTTGGAAGAGATTAAGTCAATCCGCAGATTTCAATTAATACAAAGAGCGGAGAACCGGCTTGAACTGCGACTTGTTGCAGACAATCCCAGCGTAGCATTTGTGGAAGCGAAACGTGACTTGATTGCTTTTTTCAAGGGGAAAGGGGTGACTAACATTGAGATTACGCTTTCTGAAGAATCACCGCAAGCCAATAAAACAAGCGGAAAATTTAAACATGTATATAAGGATTTCAATAACAAATAACCAATGGAACAATTGTAAAACATGAAAACATTTCAAAAAATCTTGACTATATTCATCGGAATTGGCGCTGTGGCTGGCGCTGTGATGATGTGGATTGACCCTACCGGCACTTCGTGGGGCGGTGAGCCTATGTTGGAGTTACTGCGGGCAAAAATGCCTTGGCCGGATGTTTTCTTTAAAAATTTTATCCCTTCGGGCTTTGTGCTGCTGGCCGTGAATGGAATCACTCAGTTGGTGGCTGCCTACCTGTTGTTCAAAAAGCATCGTTTGGCACAGCACGCCGTTCTTGCCTGCGGCATCATTTTGATGCTTTGGATTATCCTGGAATGGTGGGTTTGGGGCTTCAATGCCATTTGCAATATCTATTTCGGGCTTGGACTGGTAGAGGCAATCGCTGCTGTAGTTAGTATGAGAAAAACAACAAAACTAGGAGTATGAAAAAGGAACTGTGGAGGACGATAAAGCTGTTCCTGCTTTGGTGGCTTTTGTTTTTGGTGCCATTAATTGTTGGTATTGTCATATGCCTTATCGTTTCAAAACAGATAGATTTTGGCATTTTGGATTGGTCGATGCTGACGGGCAACCTGCTCATTGTCGTTGTGTTTCTCAGCAAACGCTATGTTAAGCTCTCGTTTGGCCGTATTGAGAGGCGTATGGTTTGGCCAATGGTTGGCATGTCTGTCTTGATTGCTACGGCCTATTTGTTTGTTGAAGAGTCGGTTGGCCAACTCTTTTTCCCTGAAATACTACAGGAGATGGCTGAAGACAATTCTACGATTTCCGGAATTAGCGGAATCCTCTACGGTTGCATTTTCGGTCCGGCAGCCGAAGAGATCGGTTTCCGAGGCGTTCTTCTTGGTGGACTGCTTAAGACCCGATGCCGACCTTGGCTGGCCATTCTGATTTCCGCAATTGCTTTCGGGTTACTTCACAAATTTCCGCTAGCGTTTTTTGGTAGCATAATATTCGGAATCATCGTCGGTTGGCTTTATTGGCGCACGGGCAGCATCATTCCAGGAATCATCATTCACATCGTCAATAATTCGCTCACTGCCATCGATACAACGGGATGGAACAACACAACCTTTATCATCATCCTTGTCGTCAGCCTCCTTCTGCTGGCCTTTGGTCTCTGGTGGTTTGGGAAAAAGTGTAAATTTGCAGACGAATTCGATAAAACAAAAAATAATTCACTATGAAAACCTTATTTGCAGATGGACGTTTTCACTCCCCAACCTGCCCTTAAGTCTCTGCCGAGCCTTGGTGACCGAAGCGGGCGAAATGCCCAATACTTTTCGGAACGGATAATACCTTATTTTTGCAGTCGATTTGATTTGGAAAAACAGCATATCTAAAATGAAGCAAGAAATCAACCCAAAGGAGACGAAACGGGCTCAGGCATTCGAACTATGGATGAAGTCGCCCATGCCGATGGTGACCCTCACCAAGACCTTCGACGTGACGCGGCTTTATCGTGCAAGCCGACGAAAGGGGTTGAAATTCAATGCGATTTTGTGCTGGTGCATCGGAAAGGCAGCAAGCCAGATGGAGGAATTCTATTTGCTTCCCGAGCATGGGAGATTGTTCAAGTACGATCGCTTGGCCATCAACGTGATAGTAAACAATAAGGATGGCGGCATCAACTCATGCGATATCTCGTATACAGACGATTTGGAGCAGTTTTGTTCTGACTACATGACCCTGACACAGGCGACCCGCACATCCTGCCAGAGTTCCTTTGTGGATGTTGCAATGGTGATTGGCACATCGGCGATGGTTACGACGGAACTTGACTCGATTGTCAACCAATACACCGACCAGTTCTGCAACCCGATGGTGATGTGGGGTCGCTACCGCAAAGGCTGGCTGAGGACGACCTTGCCTATATCATTTCAGTTCCACCATGTCCAGATGGATGGTGGACACGCCGCCCGATTCTTAGAAGAACTGCAAAAGACAGTAAACACTATATGAATAGTATGCGCTATAGAGAAGAAGCCATCGAATGTGTAAAAGATCATGTTCTCCAGATACATAAGCAAATATATGCCAAGTATAATGGTGATTTTGACAGGATCTATACGGAAGGGTACAACAGCAAGTCCTATACGGGTAGGGTGATTGAGCCAGGGAAGGTATATGAACTGAGTTATTTGGAATGTACGTGCCCTAAAGTTAAATGTGGGCTGAGAAACCATCCGCAGCAATGTGAGTGCTCGCGACAAAGCATTCTATATATTTTGTCACAGCTTGAACCGGACAGCCAATTCGATGTTCGGATTGAGAATACAATTCTCAGGGGAAGCGACCGCTGTACATTCCGAATAACAAGAAATAAGAAAAACATAAAGGACAGTGAGTATGACAATAGTATTGAACACAATTGAGGAAAAATCTGTCTTAGAACAAATTAGCAATCTTATTAAAGACGATGACAAAGAGATTGTCAACACTTCGGACATGAAAATTGCCCACTGTTTGGGCTGCAACCAGTGCTGGCTCAAAACGCCAGGTGTGTGCGCCATCAAGGACGATTATGAGAGCATCCTTAAGAAATTGGTGAAGACCGACAACCTTTGGCTGGTCTCCGACACACGGTTTGGCTTCTTGGACTACAAAGGCAAACGGATGATGGACCGTATCATGCCCATGCTGAACATGACCATCGGCTTCCGCGACGGCTGGATGCGCCATGAGTTGCGCTACCATGCGTTCAACATCGGGCTTCTGTATAAAGGTGCTGCTGACCAAGCGATGATGGAAGAATGGTGCAAACGTACCGCCGCCAACATTGGTGGACATTCGTTGGGCGCCCTTCCCCTGACTGATATTACCGAAACCATCCAAACCACTCTAAACTCTAAACACTCAACTCTAAACTCAAAACTCACCCATCTCGTCATCATCAACGGCAGTCCACGAGTACAGAAACTCAGCAACACGAACCAGATTATCCATTCCTTTGCCAAAGGCTTGGAAGAAGCTGGCGTCACTTGGGAACTTCACAACCTTTCCAACCGCAAGGAATGGGATGCTGCGCGAGAGGCTTTCATCAACAATGAACGTACTTTAATTGCCTTCCCGCTTTATGTGGAATGTGTGCCTAGTCTGATGCTGGAGTTTTTGGAAACGCTTCTTTCTGAGCCCAAACAACCAAAAGAAATCGCCTTTATGCTCCACGGTGGCATGGACGAAGGGAATGAGTTCCGCCTTTGCGAACGCTTCCTGCAAGGATTGCCCGAACAACTTGGTTGCAGTTACGGCGGCACACTCATCCACGGCGGCAGCTTCCGTATCCGCACCGCCCCAGCCGATCAAGTGGAAAAGATGGTGACCCCCTACGTTGAAATGGGTCGCCTGTTTGCGCAAACAGGCAATTTCCTCACGCCCGAAGCCGCCAAGTTCATCGGTATGGAACAATACCCTTGGCTGGTTCGCAAAATGGTAAGCCTGATGTTTTTGAAGAAAGTCAACGGGGAATTTGAGCAGTTCGCCAAGGATTGGGGATGCACTCGCCCGCTAAATGACAAACCGTATAGTGAATAAGTATGTCAAATAGTCCCGTGTCAAAAGAAATTGCAGTTGAATTCTGAATAGTTACTTAAAGAATAATAATATGGAAAACAAAATGAAATTTTGTCAGAGCTGCGGAATGCCGCTCACCAATGAAGTGCTCGGCACCAATGCCGACGGAAGCAAAAACGAGGATTACTGCATCTATTGCTATAAGGATGGTAAGTTCTTGCAGGACTGCACGATGGATGAGATGATAGAACATTGCGCCCAGTTCGTCGGCGAAGTGAACAATGGCCTGCCGCAGCCGATAACGAAGGAAGAATATATCGGCCAGATGAAAATGTACTTCCCGCATCTGAAACGTTGGCGCAAAGAGATGACCCTCACGGATGCAGCTGTTGAAAGTCCCGCTTTGGCAGGTGTCAAAGACCTTATCGCCCAAATGGCTGACACCTTGCCAATTACGTACATCTCTTCGGTCGATGAAGAAGGCTTCCCCTGCACCAAGGCCATGCTTTCACCGCGTGTCCGCGAGGGTATCAAGGTGTTTTACTTCACCACAAACACCTTCTCGCTGCGAGTGGCACACTACAAGGCCAACCCCAAGGCCAGTATCTATTTCTGTGACGCGGAAGGCTTCAAAGGTATGATGTTACGTGGCACGATGGAGGTGCTGACCGACGCCAAGAGCAAGGAAATGATTTGGCGCGAGGGCGACGAGCAGTACTATCCCGGCGGCATCACCGACCCGAACTACTGCGTCTTGAAATTCACTGCCACCGATGGCCGCTTCTACAGCGATTTCTACCCGAGGAGCTTTGTGATCGAGTAAGGTTTTGATGAAACATCTGCCAAACACTATTACGGCACTTCGGTTTATAGGAGCCGTTTGCCTTTTGTTTTTCGATGTCAGGAGTGTTACTTTTTGGGTGATATATTCTGTCTGTGGCATCAGTGATATGTTGGACGGCTATCTGGCCAGAAAGCTCAGATGCGAAAGCAAGATGGGAGCCTTGTTGGATGGTTTGGCGGACTTGGTGTTTGTGGCTTGTTGTTGCTATAAACTAATACCCGTATTGGTATTCCCAAAATGGCTGTGGATCTGGGGTGGAGCGATTGTCGTCATTAAGGTTATCAACCAAGTCTGTGCTTTGGTGATGTATAAGAAATGTGTTTTCCCTCATATTATAGCTAATAAAGTGACGGGAGTACTGCTTTTTGTTGGAGTTCCGTTGACTGTGTTTTTGGTATCGATCATTCCGATGATCATCATTGCCGTTGTCGCGACTTTTGCTGCCGTTCAGGAAGGTCATTTCATCAGAACAGGGTTGGAAAAACCATGAGATTGCCGTATTTTTGCAGCAAATAATCATCAAGATGATGGAAACCGATAGAATCTTATTGCGCCCCTGGCGAGACAGTGATGCCGAGGCCCTTTTCAAATATGCTTCCGATCCTGCTGTGGGTACTCGTGCAGGCTGGCCACCGCATAAGAGCGTGGAAGAAAGCCTGGAGGTGATCCGAACCGTTTTTCATACAGACACCAACTGGGCCATCGAGCTCAAAGAGACAGGCGAAACCATAGGCGCGATAGGCTATCTGCCTACGCCCGAAAGCGAGCTCCCGGCACGCGAGGGTGAGCCACTCGTCGGCTATTGGGTGGGCAAGCCCTACTGGAACCAAGGCATCTGTACAGAAGCACTCGAAATCATGCTTGACTATATCCGCAAGACCACAGATATCAAATCATTGATCAGCAGCCATTATTACGACAATCCCGCCTCGGGTCGCGTAATGGAGAAATGCGGCTTCGTGCCTACAGGAGAAACCTGCATAGACGAGAAACTGACTGGCACGACAAAACCGACACGGGTGATGCGTTGGGAGAGGTAATCGATCAATACCGCTCCACAAAGTCCCTCACCAATCTGAAAACAGGCTCGTAGCTGTCGAAGCGGACGGTTTCATAGGTGTCGTAGATGGTATGGTAATACGGGAACGCATCGCCCTCTTGGTTTTCGAGGAAGATGCAAGGTACGTGGCGCGTGGCGAAGGGGTAGTGGTCGCTGTTGCCGGCCAACTCGCCACGGTTCAAGCTCTTGAAATAGTGCTGCTCGCCGTTGATTTGCTCAAACAAGGCGAAACCACGCATGCCTTCGTCGCTGACCTCGCAATACTGCACGGGGTTGTTGTCGCCAATCATATCAAGGTTAAAGAGATACTTGATCTGCTCCAACGGCACCAAAGGATGCTGGGCATAGAACTCCGATCCGCAGAGCCCCGAATCCTCGCCTGAGAAAGCGATGAAATACATGTCGTATTCGGGACGGTTTTGGGCATAATACTCGGCCAAGGTCACAATGGCAGCGGTGCCCGAGGCATTGTCGTTGGCACCGGGGTAATACACTTTCTCACCGAGGTTGCCGAGGTGGTCGTAGTGTGCAGTGAACACATAGCAACTGTCATGGCGACGGCCTTCCACCTTGGCGATGACGTTGAAGAGTTCGTAGTCCTTTAAAAATTCGTTGTCGATGTCGGTGCGGACGGTTTTGATGCCTTTCACGGCTTCGGGCGTCATCCAGATGATGGGTTTTTCCACCACCCGATGGCCGTAAGCCTTATAGAACTTGATGGGCGAAGTCCAAGTTTGGATGAGTCCGACGTTGGTGCATTCGCCAGCCTTTTGCAAACGGGAGAAATCCTTTCCGTGACGGTAGGCAAACCAGAACTCACAGACCACCAAACAGTTGGCATATTCGGGTTTGGCCAGGTCTGCATACATCTTCTCGGGGTCAAAATTCACAGTGTCAACATGATACACCGGGAATTCGCCATGCACGCCAGGGGAGTATTCACGCATGGAGAAATCCACGCCGGGGGTCAGTTCCTTGCCGTCGGCCCAGAGCCTCATCTCGCCAGCGAAGGTGTTGATGTCGATGCTGAAAGGCTGACAGACAACGACGTTTGCACCGGCTTTCTCAAATTCTTTCACAAGGTATTTGCCAGCCATGTTGGCGCCGTTCTTGGCGTAGCCACGGCCTTGGTATTCCGAGGAGCTCAACTCCTTGACAATCTGTTTGTAATGCGCCATGTCCTGCGCGTTCAACTGCAAGGCAACAAAAGCCAGTAGGAAGAAAAACAGTTTTTTCATCGGTTTGTTATGATTAAATGAACGGCAAAAGTAAAAATATTATCTTTGCACTCTAAACAATTTAAATCTTTATAAACTATGAAATCTGAAAACACACTTAAAACCAGCTTGTTATTTGTAGCGCTGATACTCGCAGCACCGCTTTTCTCTCAGGTTCAGACTTTTGAATGGCAAGGCACACAACGTCAATATCTCGTCAAAACGCCATCAATTAACCGCGAAACGATGCCGGTCTTATATTTCCTGCATGGTTTGGGCGACAACATCACCCGTTTGGACAATGAGTTCCACTTTCAGCAGGTGGCGGATGTATATCAATGGGTCGTGGTGGTGCCCCAAGCCCTGAACGAAGGCTATGGCACCATGTGGAACGCCGGACTGATGGCCAGCAACACCGACGACTCTGGCTTCTTAATGGCCCTCCTTGATGCGTTGTCGGAACAATATCCCATCAATCTCGATAGTGTCTTTTTCACAGGCTTCTCGATGGGCGGCTTCATGACACACCGCATGGCCATCGAGCATGGAGACCGCATCACGGCTTGTGCACCTGTCAGCGGATTGATTACCAATGCGATGGCTAACCTCACCCCCATGGCCCCCGTCAAGATGCTTCATATCCACGGCACAACTGACCCAGTGGTGGGTTATGACGGCGGTTCACAATACTTCGGAATGAACTTAGGTCTTGGTGTTGACGCTATCCTCGATTATTGGAAAAACGCCAACGGGTGTACTGAAGAGCCAGTCATCGACACCTTCCCCGACCTCAAAAACGATGGTTTGCGTTTTGTGCGCTACACATACGAAGGCAACACAGAATTACAACATATTAAAGTCATTGGCGGCACCCACAATTGGTATATGAGCGAAGATCAGTACGACATCGGCTATTTGACTGAAATACATAAGTTTTTCGTCGGTGATGGCGGCGGCAACGTGGGTCTGGTAGAGCCTGAGCAAAAAGCTATTCGTCTTTGGCCTAACCCGACTTCGGGGCATTTCACCATCGAAGTGGAAACCGCCACCGACATCGAAGTGATGGATGTTCAAGGCCGTTGCGTATGCAAATATACTTTGAAGCCCGGGGCCAATCAGATGGATTTGGGAGAACTAACGGAAGGATTGTATTTCATCAAAGGAGAAAACAGGTTGGCAACCAAATTATTACTGACAAAATAATACCCATGATTGATGCTTGACCCGAAATTCGATACCTGTTTCTTCGAGCGTTATGCCATGGTCTCGTTGGCCACGTTGTTGGGTGAGCATTATGCCCATCTGGTCAACCGCGACCGGCCCGACTTGCAGGACGAAGCTCAGAGTCTTGGCATCGAAGTAACCCGAGCGATCCGCGAGAACAAAAACGTGGCCAATGCCTTGGTCAACGAGATGGCTGGAGAGGACATCAAGGAGGTGAACGCTGAGGATTTGCGCCACATTAACCAAAGTGGTTATGCCTACGGTTTGGGTGATGGCACCCTCGTCGGTCGAAACGAGTACGAATTCTGGTCCTTGGCCTTGCCCTTGAAACGCATCCTCGAAATCAAGATGGACAAGGTGAACAACGGCTTCTACGGCGATTTTCATGAGTTCAACCTATTCGTTTTTACCAAAGAAGACTTGAATATCGACCAAATCAAGCAGACCATTGCCTTTATGATAGAGAGACAAGCATACCAAAACCGACTCTATTCACGGCTTTTCCTGTCGCAGATACAAGCGCTGTTCGACTGCGACCTTGAAACAGGGCATTACCGGAAAATAAAGATTAGCCAAGAGCAGCGTCGCTCGTTTTACGAGGAAGCCATCAGCGTTTGACGACCTTTGCAACGAAGGTTTTTCCTCCAGCTTGGATAACAAGCAAATAGTTCCCGCTTGACAGGCTTTGGAACAATTCCCCGATTTTAATCTGGTTAAGGCCTATTTGAGTGTTTCCCAAATTCTTGGTTAACATAAGTTTACCATCGACAGAATAAACGTTCACGAACAAAAGACCGACATTTTCACATTCGATTTCGGCAAAACTTGATGCTGTAATCGGGTTGCCGACAATATGGATAAGCTGTTTATTTTGAGCAGTTTCCTGAATCCCGGTGAGGTCAAATTCGTAGGCACCTATGTCTATGCAGTCGTCGCTGACACGCTGATGACCATCTAAATCGTTGCCATTAAGGATTTCTGCGGGGGTCTCAGGCGAGCCCGCATTGATGCAAGGGCTGTTAGGGCTTAGGCGATAATTTTCATTATCAAGGTCGGCGAAACGGGGGTCTTCGTCAAGACAATTCTCATAGACATTGATGATTTCGTGGCTTGAGATATTCTCAAAACCGTATTGAACCAAACAATTATGAAATTCTGGTGCAAAGCCTTCAAATACCCACGTCCACATCTGTACAGGTTCTTCCAGTGGTGCTTCGTTAGTGTTGCCGTAAACGATGCAGTTCCACAAAACGGGCGAGCTCTGCTGATAGAAAAAGATGCCGCCGCAGTTGACGCCGATAGAATGGTTGTTCACCACAGTAAGGTTGCTGATCAAAGGCGATGCGTCGCAGATGGCCAAACCGCCGCCAAAGTGACCTGAAGTGTTGTTGGCAAATAGCGAGTTGGTGATGCTACATGGGTGATCGTTGCTACGAATGAGGTAAAGTCCCGCACCGTTGATGCCGTAGTTGTGCTCGAAGCGGCAGCGGTCAATGTTGACAGAGCAGCTGTCGAGACTTAACGCTCCGCCGATGGCGCTTTGGCCGTTGTTGTAACGGAAGTCCGTTGCGGAGATGTCTACCTCACAGTTGATAAAGCGCAAACCGCCGCCATACATGTAATAAACCGTATCTACACCTGTATAGGTAAGGTTGTTGCTCACATCACAATCCCGCAATTTTACTGTTGACCCTATTGCATTCAAGGCACCGCCATGCTCGCGAGAACGGTTACAGAACAAGGTACAATGGTTGATTTCCACGTCATCGCTGTTGAAGATGCGTAATGCGCCGCCGTCCTGATCATCGTCGAAGACGGCCTTGCCGTATTGGAAGCGGCAGTAGTCGAAGGTGCATGCTCCTGCGTTGTTCAAGCGGATGCCGTTCCATCCTCCGCGACCTACGTTGAAAACATGGAAGCCTGTAGTGTCGGCCACGGTGAAAAGAATGGAATCGTTCTCTGTCCCCAAAGCAGTCAAAGAGGCGCCATTCTCGACCCTGATGCAATAAAAGCTGTCAAACAAAACCGTCGTTCCTGCCATGATATGCAATGAATCCTGCACTTTGATGTCGCTTGTCACAAGCACCGTATCTGCTTCCCAAATGCCTGTTTGCAGCCCAGAAACTTCTATGGTTTGGGCTTGGGTAAAAACGGAAGCCAATAATACCAAAAAGAGTAAACTTTTTCTCATAACTCCATAAGTATGAAGTCGCAAAAGTAAGGCATAAAATTGATTTTTTCCATAATTCGACAAAATTATTTATTTTTGCAGGCTGAAATCACAGCGGAACGCATTTCATGGATAATATCACTTCCATAGCCAATCACATGTCACAAGTAGATAATCCATTCTCTTTCAAATGGATTTTTTGGGCCATTGTGTTAGGGTTGATAGTAGCACTAATCATCAATATGGGGCCGGTTTTCATCACTTTGGTACAAACCAGTCTACATCAAGACTTTAAGTCGGCGGTGTTTTTCGCTTTCGGTGTGGTTTTGAACGATGCCTTAGTGATAGCTATCCTCATTTTCATTTTCTCTTCGGTTGATTTAGGAATCTCGTTTGATTCGGGTGTACCTTGGTTTTACCTCGGTGCAGGTGCTATAGTGGTGTTGTTTGGTGTTGTAACCTTCTTTAAGAAGGCTCGAAACAAGGAAACACGCCAAGAACAAAGAGCCAAGGAGTTGATGGAAATAAAGGACGACTGCCCTTCGCCGTTTGCGTTCATCGGTAAAGGATTTGCACTCAATGTGTTGAATCCTGGCGTTTGGCTTTTTTGGTCAGTGTTTGTAGCCATTGTTGTGAAGGGAACAGGGAATCCTATCTTTACGATTATCTTTTTCTCTATCGTACTGGGCATCAGTTTTTCACTCGATATTTTGAAGGCCTGGGGCGCGGCAAAACTGAAACGCTTTTTCGATGCCGACCGCACCACGTTGATGAATCGCATTGCAGGTGTACTGTTGGTGATTATTGGTCTCTATTTTATTGTTTTTAAGGGAATTATCGACCTCGTCTAAAATATACTACTATGGAAGTCAAAAAAGCAAATACAGGCTGGTTGGCGTTTTTGGTGAGTGGAATCGTAGCTATTGGCTATGGTGTCTTAGCCATTACGTTGACGGAAAAATTTATCGACGTTCTTGAAACCGTCATGCGCATTTCGGGCATCTGCATCGCCGCCACAGGCGGACTGTTTTTGGTTGCCGCCATCGTTCGGATGACGAAGAAAATGCCTTGGGGCTTGATCCTTCTCGAAGCCGTAGCGTTGATTGCTGTCGGTGTGCTTTCAAGCATTTATTCCGCCAAAGCCCTTGCCTTACTGGTGATTCTGATAGGTATCTGGTCGGCCATCATCGGAGCGTTCATGCTGCTTGTGATGTCGCGCACCAAAAACCTGTGGAACAAAGGTTTCTATATCGTTAGTGCTATCCTTAGCATTTTGTTCGGTGTGCTGCTCGTAGCGCATCCCTTTGGCTTCGTCAAATGGTTTATCATTTTATCTGGCATCATCGCTCTCGTGTTTGGCCTCATTATGATGATGTTCGGCTTTGCCGTACACCGCGCCGACAAAGATGTCAAAGTCGAGGTGATTGAAGCCACAGCCGAAGAAGAGAGACCTTAAACCGAAAGCTGCTGAAACGCAGTCCACGGTGCCACTTCAGGCAATGGCGCTGTGATTTCCAACTGTGTCTTCAAAACCGGATGCTCAAAGGCAATTTTGTAGGCATGTAAACTGATGGAAGCATCAGGGTTGCTGCGCGGATAGCCATATTTCAAGTCGCCACGGATAGGGCAGCCAATATGCGCCAGCTGACAACGTATCTGATGATGTCGACCCGTAAACAACTCGATTTCAAGCAGATAAAATGTATCTGATTTTCCCACCACACGATAACTAAGTCGCGCTAGTTTAGCTTCTTTCGTGCCTTCGGGCACGACGAATGACTTGTTCATCTTCTCGTTTTTGACGAGGTAATCCTCCAGCTCGTCAGCCTGCTTGGGCGGATGGTTTTTCACCAAAGCCAGATAGGTCTTGCGGAAATCACGGTCTTTCACCTTCACAGTCATGCGCGACAATGCCTTGCTCGTCTTGGCGAACACCACAGCACCGCTCACGGGGCGGTCGATACGGTGGACAAGCCCCGCAAACACATTACCTGGCTTGTCGTATTTTTCCTTGATGTATTCCTTGACATCGTCGAGCAGGCATTTGTCGCCCGTCTTGTCGCCCTGCACAATCTCGGAAGGGAGCTTGTTGACCACGATAAGGTGGTTGTCTTCGTATAGTATCCTGTTATCTATATTGCTCATAACTGCAAACTGGTAACTGTCAACTGCTAACTCTCAACAATAACTCCACTGCCGATGACATAGGGCTCAGTCTCATGATACACCACCCCAAACTGCCCAGGCGCCACGCCCGAGATGGCCACCTCTGAGACGACGTCAGCACCGCGCTCAGTAAGACGGATTGTTCCATAGGTAAACTCCGGCTGATGCCTAATTTTGAAACGGACACGTTGTCCGTCAACGAACTGCAAAACGGGATTCATGGGCTGCAGGTTGCCTAACGGAACGATATTGGTGTATTGCGCCACGGGGTCGTAGCCTTGCGACACATAGACAATGTTGTTCGGGATGTCTTTCTTGACCACAAACCACGGACCACCACCGAGACCCAAGCCTTTGCGTTGCCCGATGGTGTGAAACCAGAAGCCCTTGTGACGACCAAGTTTCTTGCCCGTCTCCAACTCTACGATGTCGCCCGGCATCTCACCAAGGTATTCGCGGATATAGTCGTTGTAGTTAATCTTACCCAAAAAGCAAATACCTTGACTATCATGGCGTTCCGCGCTCGGCAGCTTGTATTGGGCAGCCAAACGACGCACCTCGGGTTTAGGAAGGTCACCGATGGGAAAGATGACCTTGCTCAGCTGGGCGTAAGTGATGCGACCCAAAAAATAAGTCTGGTCCTTGAAAGTGTCGGCCGCTGTGCCGAGCCAGAAAATGCCGTTTTCGTCTTCCCATGAGCGGGCATAATGCCCCGTGGCGATTTTGTCAAAGTTGTGGCCTTCCTTCTCCTCAAAGGCACCGAGTTTTATCCAGCGGTTGCACATCACGTCGGGATTGGGCGTGAGACCCTTGCGCACCATCTCCATGGTGTATTTCCCGACGGTTTCGAAATATTCGTGTTGCAGGTCCACGATGTCGAACTTGCAGTCGTATTTCTTGGCGATATAGGTCGTAATTTCAATGTCCTCCTCCGATGGACAGCTCGACAGGTCTTCCTTGCCCTCCATGCCGATTTTGATATAAAAGATATGCGGGTCGTAGCCCTGCTCTTTCAGCAGTGGCACCACCACGGAGCTATCCACTCCTCCCGAAACCAATGCGGCAATGTTCATGGGTTTGATATTTGCTGCAAAAGTAGGATATTTTTCAATTCAAATTAATTTCGTAGTTTTGCAAAACAAAAACACGACGATGGCCATACCCGGGGAGACAGTAGAGCAAATCCTACAAGCCGCTCATATTGAGGAGGTTGTGGGTGAGTTCGTCACGCTGAAGAAGCGTGGTTCGAACCTATGGGGCAATTGTCCGTTCCACAATGAGAAGACGCCGTCGTTCAGCGTCAATCCTGCCCGAAACATCTTCAAATGTTTCGGCTGTGGCAAGGCTGGCGACTCGGCCAAGTTTCTCATGGAACACGAGCATTTCACCTATCCAGAGGCCTTGCGTTATCTCGCCAAGAAATACAACATCAAAATCGAGGAGAAACAACAGACTGCCGAGGAAATCATGCAGCAAAGCCTCCGCGAGAAGATGTTTAACATCAATGAGTTCGCTGACAAGTATTTCGTTGATACACTGTGGAATACCGAAGAAGGCAAAACCATCGGCTTGGAGTATTTCCGTGAGCGCGGCTATTTCGACCCGATTATACAAAAGTTTCACCTTGGCTATAACCCTGATTCTGCTCATTGGGACGCCTTCACCGAATATGCGCGGAAAAACGGCTATTCGGAAGAGCTGTTGGAACAAATTGGTTTGTCCATCAAAGGCTCGAAGGGCCTCTACGATCGCTATCATGGCCGCGTGATGTTCCCCATTCACAGCCTGACGGGACGGGTCATTGGTTTCGGCGGGCGTATCCTTGTCAACGACAAGAAAAGCCCAAAGTACCAGAACTCGCCCGAGTCGGAGATTTATGACAAGAAGCAGACGCTCTACGGCATCTATTTCGCCAAGAACGCCATCGCCCGCCAAGACGAGTGCATCCTCGTGGAAGGCTATTTTGATGTGTTGCGCATGCACCAGATCGGCATCGAGAACGTGGTGGCCAGCAGCGGCACCTCGCTAACGATGGAGCAGATCCGCCTCGTAAAGCGCTACACGAAGAACATCACCATGCTTTATGACGGCGACGCGGCAGGCATCCATGCGGCCTTGCGCGGCACCGACATGATCCTCTCCGAGGGCATGAACGTCCGCGTGGTGGTGCTACCACCTGAGCACGACCCCGACACTTTCGGCAAGGAGTTCTCGACAGAGTATGTCAGCAACTACTTGAAAGAGAACGCTAAAGACTTCATTCGTTTCAAGACCGAACTGCTGCTGAAGGATGCTGAAAACGATCCTATCAAACGTGGGCAAGTCATCCGCGACATTGTGGAGACCATCTCCGTCATCCCCGACAGCATCTTCCGCATCACCTACGTGAAAGAATGCAGCCGCCTCTTGGACATGCCCGAGCAGACACTTACCAACGAGCTGAATAAGATTCTAAGAGCAAAGCTGAAGAAAACCTTGGGCATTGAGGAGAATGTGGTTCCTGAGACGGAAACCACGACCACGCCTAAGCAGGAAGAAAGCGTTGAAGACCAGCTGCCCGCGGGCTACTACCAAGAACGCGAATTGGTGAAACTGTTGCTCATGTACGGCAAGAACATGATCACCGACGAGCGTTTGGATGAAAATGGCGAAAAGGTATTGGAACAAGTCTCTGTGGCCCAACTGATTGTCGATGACTTGAAAGCAGACGACTTCGTTTTTACCAACTATGTCAACCGCAAAATCTTCGATGTTTTTGACAAAGCCATCGACGAAGGTTATATCCCTGACGATCAGTTTTTTGTCTCACATGAAGACGAGACCATCTCCCAATTGGCCGCAGACCTGCTTTCGACACCTTACAAACTTGACCAATGGGAGAAATACGGCATCTTCGTCAAGCAGGAAGAGGATGTATTGAGGGCTACAGTGCTTTCGACGATTTACCGATACAAAGATCTTATTATCGAGGAAAGGCGCAAGGCGATTGAGGAAGAATTGAAGACTGCAGAGACAGCCGAAGACCAGCTCATTTTACTGAAGCGCAAAAAAGATCTCGACGACATCCGCAAGCAGATTAATAAGGAGTTGGGCATCGTGATAGCAAAATAAAAAGTCAAGGTCCCTGAGCTTGTCGAAGGGCCGTATCTAAAAATTCAGTAATTTTGCAGCCTAAAACCAAAGTATCATGTTTACCAGGCGTAGAAAATGGCGTGTGCCGGCCGGACAGGAACCGACAGCATTGGACAAAAAGGTGATGGCGATGGAGGCCAAAGGCGCGATGGTGCCCAAACGCAGCCTCATCCGCACCCCCGAAGAGATTGAAGGCATCAAGCGGAGCGGCGTCATTAATACGGCCATTCTCGACCTCGTGGGAGAGCAAATTCACGCGGGAATGAGCACTTTGGAAATCAACGACTTGGTGCATAACTACACCATTGAACACGGTGCCATACCCGCCACCTTGGGTTATGATGGCTTTCCGAAGAGCGTATGTACTTCCATCAATGAGGTGGTCTGCCACGGCATCCCCTCCGCCAAGGAAATCCTGAAGGAAGGCGATATCATCAACGTGGATTGCACCACCATTTTGGATGGTTTTTACGCCGATGCCTCGCGCATGTATATCATCGGCAAGACCTCGGCCCGCAAGCAAAAGCTGGTGGATGTGGCCAAAGAATGCCTTTATATCGGCATGGAGGCCGCCAAACCTTTTGGTTTCGTCGGCGATATCGGCAACGCCATCCAACAGCACGCCCACAAGAACGGTTTCAGTGTGGTCCGCGACCTGTGCGGACATGGTGTAGGACTGAAATTCCACGATGACCCCGAGGTGTTGCACTACGGCAAGAAAGGCACGGGCATGCTGCTCGTTCCTGGCATGGTGTTTACCATCGAGCCGATGATTAACATGGGCACTTGGAAGGTCTTCGTCGACAGCGCCGACGGTTGGACCGTCGTCACTGAGGACGAACTGCCCTCCGCCCAATGGGAGCACACTTTCTTGATGACCGAGACAGGACTTGAGATTCTGACGCATTAGACTATAACCATCATAATGCCAATTCTTTACGACGAAATCCTCTCCAGACAAGACCCAAACCAAGTCGCAGGTTTGTCCCGTTTCTTCAAGACAGGGAAAGGACAATACGGCGAAGGCGACAAGTTTCTTGGTATCAAAGTGCCAGTAACCCGCGAAGTGGTAAAACAATGTTGGAAATCAACTACTTTTGAGGATTTAGAGACCTGCGTCGGCTCAGAATACCATGAGATGCGCTTGGCGGCCCTGCTATGCTTGGTGCAAATTTTCCAACACGCCAAGAAAGATAAAGACCTGCAACAACATTGCATCGACTTTTATTTGTTTCATACCCAATATATTAACAATTGGGACTTGGTGGATCTTACTTGTTACGAGTTGCTCGGTACCTGGCTCTTGGACAAAGATAGAGCTTTGCTCTACGACCTTGCCCGCAACGGCAAAACGATTTGGGAACAGCGCATCGGCATGGTCAGTACGATGCAGTTCATTCGTCACGGCCAACTTGACGATACCTATGCCATTGCAGAAACCTTTTTGGAAAAACCGGCACCACTACACGACTTGCTCCAAAAAGCCGCTGGATGGCTACTCCGTGAAGCTGGAAAACGCGATGAACAACGCCTGAAGGACTGGCTCACAGACCGTTACACAATCTTGCCTCGTACCATGCTTCGCTATGCCATTGAGAAATTCACAAAAGCGGAACAGGATTATTTTTTACATTTGCCGAAAAAATAACCGACTTAACCATGAAACGTATTGGATTATTACTCTTTACAGCCCTCATTCTGACTGCTTGTAACGATACCATCAACTTGAAACTTACTAAGCTTTCCGTTGAACAACAAGATGGGAATCAAGCAGTTGCGACTTCAATACCTCGTTTCAGTTGGAACTACGAGACTGATGCCGAAGAAGTTTTCCAAACGAGTTATCGCATCATCGTGGCCACCACAAAAGAAAAGGCCGAAAACAACCAAGGTGACCTCTGGGATTCGGGTGTGACCAACTCGCAACAAATGCTTTACATTCCGTATGCAGGCAAAGGACTCCAAAGCCGTGACAAAGCCTTTTGGAAAATCATCTCGACCGTTATTGCTAAGGGATGCAAGAAAACCAAGGTTGAAAGTGATGTCAACTCCTTTGAAATCAGCCTGTTGAAGCAAGAGGATTGGCAAGCAAAATGGATTGGACATGAGTTTGAGGACGATGTTTTGGTGGGTCATACCCGTTTGGCGGCTCGTTACCTTCGTAAGGATTTTGCCCTTCGAGACGAGTTCAGCGAGGCAAGGCTCTATGTCAGCGGCATGGGTGTCTATAGTGCTTACATCAACGGGCAGGAAATCGCGCCAGAGGAACTGCTGAAGCCTACACTTTCCTGGTACTCTAAACGTGTGTATTTCAACACCTACGATGTGACCGAGATGCTCCAGCAAGGCAACAACGCCATAGGCATTATCCTCGAAGGCGGTCGCTACACGTCCCTGCGTTACAATGCCGCCAACCCCAACTGGGATGATAGTGAAAACGTGTTCGGCTTTGGCACACCTCGGTTGTTATTGCAATTGGAAGTGGTGTACAAAGACGGGTCTAAAGAATTGATTGTCAGTGATGAAACATGGAAAATCACCAATAAAGGTCCTATCCGCACTGCCAATGAATACGACGGCGAGACTTACGATGAGAACTATGACCTTGGTGATTGGAATCATCCCGATTATGATGATTCCGATTGGCTCCAAGCCGAACTCGTTGAGGCTCACGAAGGCCAACTCAGCCCTCAGCCTAACCCCAACATCACCGTGATGGAGAAACTGAAACCTGTCGCGATGTTCCAAAAAGGCGACAAGTGGTATCTCGACATGGGCCAAAACATGGTTGGCTTCATTGACATGAAGGTGAGAGGTCAGCAACCTGGCGACATCATCACTTTGCGTTTCGCCGAACTTCTCACTCCCGACAGCACCCTCTACACCGCCAACCTCCGTGGCGCGGAATGTACTGATCGATACATCGTTACAAACAACTCTAAAAACTCTCAACTCCTATCGCCCATAGATTCCAGCCACCCCACAAGCCAACGTAGGAATGACATGGGCGACTCTCAACTCTCAACTCTCAACTCTCAATTAGAATGGCATCCGATGTTCGTTTACCATGGCTTCCGCTATGTAGAAATCTCAGGCCTGCGCCAAACACCCAATTTGGACGATTTCGAAGGTTGGGTCATCTACGACAAGATGCCTGTCACTGGCTCGTTTGAGACCTCCAACGAAATCATCAACGCAGTGTATCACAATGCTTATTGGGGCATTCGTGGCAACTACCGCTCCATGCCCACCGACTGTCCGCAACGCGACGAACGTCTAGGCTGGACGGGCGACCGCACCACAGGCAACTACGGCGAGTCATACATCTTCAACAATCACAGGCTCTACGCCAAGTGGATCGCCGATGCCGAAGACTGTCAATGGGACAACGGCTCGCTGCCCAATGTCATCCCGCCTTATTGGCGTGGCTACACCGACAACATGACTTGGCCTGGCGCCGTGATCACTGTGACCGACATGCTCTACACTCGTTTCGGCGACCTTGAGCCTGTCCGCCAGCATTATGATGCTTTGAAGAAGTGGATGCTCCACATGAAGAACGACTACATGCGAGGTGGCCTCATGCCTCGTGACACCTACGGTGACTGGTGTATGCCGCCCGAGAGTCTCGAACTCATCCACTCCAGCGACCCCACACGCATCACCGATGCGACGGTGCTCTCCACGCCGTTCTACTGCTACCTCTGCGGCAAGATGGCTAAGTTTGCCGAGGTGTTGGGGTTCGACGAAGATGTGGCCTTCTTCGAACAGGAAATCACCACTAGCACGGTGGCCTTTAATGACAAATACTTCAACCGCGTGACGGGTGTTTATGCCAACAATACCGTGACTGCCAATATCTTGCCTTTGTGGTTTGGCATGGTACCCAAAGGCTTGGAAGACAAGGTAATGAATAGCATCGTGGACAAGACCGAGAACGAGTGTGGCGGCCATGTCTCGACGGGTGTGGTCGGCATACAGCAGCTGATGCGTTGCCTGACAGAATACGGTCGAGGTGACCTTGCCTTTAAGATTGCGTCCAATGACACCTATCCGAGTTGGGGTTATATGTACCGCAACGGAGCCACCACCATTTGGGAGCTCTGGAACGGCAACACCGCCGACCCTGCCATGAATTCGGGCAACCATGTAATGCTTTTAGGTGACCTCATCCTTTGGGAATACGAATACCTCGGTGGCATCCGTGCCTTGGAGCCGGGTTATAGCAAGATTCAGCTCAAGCCCTATCCCGTTGAGGGTTTGGATTTTGTGAACTGCACCTACAACTCTGTTTCAGGCCGCATCGAAAGCAACTGGAAACGCGAAGGCAATCATTTTGAATGGGACATTGTCATCCCGGCCAACACCACGGCAGAGGTCTGTCTGCCCACAGCCAACGGCTATGAGGTGAAAACCTACGGCAGCGGGAGCTATCATCTCTTGTCAGACCTATAAATAGAAATCTCCCGCCTATAGATTCCATGCCAACGCACTATTCCACGCAGGAATGACATAGGCGGGAGATTTCTAATATTATGACTTCTTCACCCTATCTGGGTTTTCCGCAATGAACTTGCTCCAATCGGGCCTGCGATGCGCTTTGGCCTTCTCGGTGGTGTGTTTGGTGTAATTCACATCCTTACCTTTTGAAATAGAATGACATACGGCGGCAGCCACGGCATCGGTGGCGTCAAAAAACTGAGGATTCTCTTCGGTCTTTAGGATGAAATGCACCATCTTGGCCACCTGTTCTTTCGAGGCGTTACCGTTGCCCGTGATGGTCTGCTTGATGGTCTTGGGTGAATACTCGAAGATGGGGATGTCGCGGTAGAGCGCAGCGGCCATGGCTACGCCTTGGGCTCGTCCCAACTTCAGCATCGACTGCACGTTCTTTCCAAAGAACGGCGCCTCGATAGCCAGCTCATCAGGGTGGTAGGTGTTCACGATCTCCAACACACGCTCGAAAATCTTCTTCAGCTTCATTGCCTGGTTTTCGAGTTTCTTCAGGTTGATGACTCCCATCGTGATGATTTCCAACTGTTTGCCTTGCTCACGGATGACACCATAGCCCATCACCATGGTGCCCGGGTCGATGCCTAATATGATCTTTTCAGCGTCCATTCTTGATTTTTTGCAAAGGTAAACATTTTTCTAAAATCGTTGTATTCCTTTCTCTTTGTGGAGATTTTTGGAATGGTTTTTGTTTCTTTTCTTGTAAGTCAAACCATTAAAAGATACAACGATGAAAGCAATAAAAGTTATAATCATGGCCATAGCCATTATGATGGCTTCGGGCGCGACGGCGCAGACCGTTCGCAACAGCAGTGGCGCCAGTTGTGGTACGATTGAAAGTAATGGTACCATACGTAATTCCAGCGGTGCTAGTGTCGGCCGATTCGATAGCGACGGCACCATCCGCAACAGTTCTGGAGCAAGCATCGGCAAGATCGACAGGGACGGCACCATCCGCAACAGTTCCGGAGCGAGCATCGGTAAGTTCTGCGATGATGGCACGGTGCGCAACGGCTCTGGAGCGAGCATCGGCAAGGTGGAGAGCGACGGCACTGTCCGCAACGGCTCCGGTTCCAGCATCGGCAAAGCCTCAGGCATCCCCCGCGAATGGGTAGCGGCTTATTTCTTCTTCTTCCCGTTTTATTAAATACTAAGCTGCGGTTCCAACTTCATACAAAAACTCGGGAGCAAAACCGATTTCATTGTTCCAATCCACCGTCCAGGGGTCGAGCGTGAAGTTTTTGAAGTAATCCAAGTTTTTCAGTTTCTGGAAGATGCCTTCTTGAGCTAATGGAAGAAAATCACAAAGTTTCACTGTTCCGTCATTAAAAGTAAGACGAAGAATATAATCCTTGATGTATTCCGCTTTGGTGACTTTTATGAATAATGGTTTTTCCTCCATGATGTGATTATTTCAAAGGTTCAATTTTCAGCAATGCTTCTTTCCGTTCCGAACGATTCCAGTTTTCCATTAGTTCATCATAGTGCAAATCGAGCCATTCAAAAATCAAGCGGGCTGCACGACGCGGTAATTGTCCTGTAATAATGCCATCTTTGATGGTGATTTCGCACTGATACTCATTGTACCACACATGAAAATGGGGCGGTTGATGCTCCTTATAGTACATATAGATGATGATTCCGTAAAAACTGCTTATTTCGGGCATAAATATATATTTTTCCGCAAAAGTAATCATTTTTTATCATCACGCCATTGCTTTTTCCGATTATTTCGTATCTTTGACCCGTTAAATTGAAAAACAAATTGCCATGGATAGAATTAATGGACAAGGTTTTCACCCTACTGTAAGACCTTTTCACCCTCATAGAAAAAAGGAACGCAACAAAATAAAGGTGTTCAGAAAAGCCACACCCCAAGCGTGGCAACTAGCCATGATGCGACTCGGGATGGGCTTCGTAACCAATGAAGAAGACCGTGTCGAATTGGGCAAACTTATAGAGTCTGGGGCGTTTGACTTGGAAGGTACAACGCTGCTGGCTCCGATGTATGGAGGAGAAATAAGTTGTGGTTCAGCGGGTGACTACAGTATAACCCAAGCCGACCCATCAAGGCCTCCACCAAAACAGGATGTTTTAGTTGAAGAAAACGAGTTTGTTTCTTGCGAACAAACAACTGAAAACATAACCGCAACTTCTTGTAATCATAGGAAAACACACAGATTGCAAAAGTATCTATTCAGAGTTTTGTTCATGACTTTACCATTTATGGCCACCGCAATCATGGCCACATCATGCCACAAAGAACCGTATGATGTTGTGATTGATTGGGATTGGCGTGACAACATTGGCTTCGCCCCTCCAAAAGAAATGATAAAAAATGAGACAGATAAAAAACATGTTAAAACTGTTTTTATAAACCTGGTGTCCGATAAAGCAAATGGACATACCCCATATGCTTTTCACGTTGCACGCGATACATTACAAACACGTTTAGATATTGCCCCAGGCAAAGTGCGTGGCATGGGCACAATTTATATAAATCCTGAACCTGGTGCGGATAACAGACCCAACCATGAAATGGGACAAGACCCAGGTATTGCTTGGTATGATAAACTATGGTTTGAAGAAAACGGTTGGGGAATAAAACCATGGGTTGCACCACGTGGTAGGTAGGTAATATTTTCAAACAATCAAACACAAAAAGGCATTCCATGCCTTTTTATATTGCAATAATAATTTTAATTTGCTAATTCTATAACTATGAGAATGTCATTCTGTTCCGGCGGATTTGCAATCCGCTGGAACTGATGATTTATGTAAGATTTGACTCCGTCGAATGCAAAGCGTTTGTTTCCCTTACCCAAACAACTCCGCCCCCAACTCATAAACCGACGCCACAGGCACAATCTGGATCTTAAACCGCTTGGTATCCAATCCTTTGGCATTGTATTTCGAGACAAATATCTTCTCAAAACCCAGTTTGTCAGCCTCGGCGATACGGGCCTCAATGCGGGTCACGGCACGGATTTCTCCCGAAAGGCCCACTTCGGCGGCAAAGGCATAGCGCGAAGGAATGGGGATGTCGGCATTTGAAGAAAGCACCGCTGCGATGACAGCCAAGTCAATGGCAGGGTCGTCCACGTGGAGACCACCGGCGATGTTTAAGAACACGTCTTTAATAGAAAGTCGAAATCCAGCACGTTTCTCCAACACAGCCAAGAGCATATTCATCCTTCGGATGTCAAAGCCTGTGGCAGAGCGTTGTGGCGTGCCGTAGGCCGCGCTGCTCACCAAGGCCTGCGTCTCGATGAGCATGGGGCGTTGGCCTTCCATCGTGGCGGCGATGGCAATGCCGCTCACTTCCTCGTCGCGTTGCGAGAGCAAGATTTCGCTGGGGTTGGTCACCTCGCGGAGACCTGTGGCGTTCATCTCAAAGATGCCTAATTCCGAGGCCGACCCGAAGCGGTTTTTGATGGTGCGCAGGATGCGGAAGCCATAGTGGCGGTCGCCCTCAAACTGCAAGACGGTGTCGACGATGTGTTCCAGAATCTTTGGTCCGGCGATGCTGCCGTCCTTGGTGATGTGTCCGATGAGGAACACCGGTACCTGATAAGCTTTGGCTATCTTGTTCATCTCGGCGGCCGTCTCACGAATCTGCGAGAGGCTGCCTGCCGTAGCGTCCACGTAGGGCGATTCCAAAGTCTGTATGGAGTCGATGACCACGATGTCGGGCTGCACGTCCTTGAAGTGTTTCAGAATCTCCTGTGTGTTGGTCTCGGTGAGGATAAGGCAGTCGGTGTTGTGGATGCCGATGCGCTCGGCCCGCATCTTGATTTGGGTCTGGCTCTCCTCACCAGAGATGTAAAGCACCTTACGGCCTGCCAGTTGCAAAGCCGTCTGCAAGAGCAAAGTCGACTTGCCAATGCCGGGTTCGCCGCCCACGAGGGTGAGCGAGCCGAGCACCAATCCACCGCCGAGCACTCGGTTGAGTTCCTCGTATAGCAGGATGATACGTTGTTCCTTGGCATTGCCGATCTCATTGATAGGTGTGGGAAGGCTTTTGTCCATCTCCATTCCAACGTTTTTCTTCACCGATTTGCTGTCTTTTCCCGTGACGACGGTCTCTTCCACACAGGTGTTCCATGCGCCGCAGGCAGGGCATTTCCCGAACCATTTCGGCGACTCGTTGCCGCATTCCTTGCAGAAAAAGGCGGTTTTCTCTTTTGCTGGCATAATGTATATCTTATTCGTCGCTTCGCGTCATTGCGAGGAGGAACGACGAAGCAATCTAGGGAAGAAATCTTATTGTCTGGACTGCTTCGTTCCTCGCAGTGACGCAAAGCGTGTACGTTTATGCGGCAAAAATAATAAATGCCACCGAATTATGAAAACTTCTGCATTTTTTATATTTTTGTCGCCAATTCGGAGTTAAATCAGGAGGTTGGATGAAAAGACGTCTACTCACCTTTATCGTATGGCTCTTCTCCATGGCGGCATTCGCCCAGCAGGGCGACGTGATGCTGTGTGAGGGCTTCTACACCCCTTGGCTCGAAGAGGGCTGGGATGCGAAGGGCGACGATTGGGTGGTGTGGTATGTCTCCAATACCACCTTTGCCGGCGGGAAGTCACATGAGATGCAGATGTATCCTGACTTCAACTTTGAGGGTACCACCCGCCTTGTGACCCCTATTGTGGAGTTGAACAAATACGACTTCATCAACTTCCAGTTCAACCACGCCCTTGAAGCCACGCAAGGTCAGATTGATGCCAGAATCGGCATCGGGATTTCGCAAAACGGCGAGGACTGGGAAAGCATTTGGGAGGATACCATTACGGGCAGCATCGCGCAAAGCCAGTATCTGCTCACTTTCGATATGGAGGAGTGGGCTACTAAAGAGCCGCAGTTTTGCCTGTATTTTACAGGCCATGGTGCCTACGTCAATAGCTGGTATATCGACAACATTTTCATTTTTGCCTCGAAGAAAAACAAATATGGCGGTATCGATGACACCGATGAGAATGGTTTCGTCGCTTCGGCCTCGCACATCACCACATTGAAAGGTCCTTCGGCGGGCACGATAACCCATTTCTCGAAGATGCGGAAATCGCGCAACCGTTATGCACGAGTTGTGGAAGGCCGACAAAAGCGGTGGTGGCAGTTTTGGAAATAAGCATGGGAACGAAGAAGTGTATCATAGCGTTTTTGCTGGTTTTCGTGACTTTTTCGGTCACGGCGCAGACTTTTACCGATAGCAATTTGCCCATCGTGGTTATTGAGACCGACGGTGGTGCCAACATCCCTGACGAACCGAAGGTGCCAGGCACGATGAAGATTATCTGGCATCAAGATGGCTCGCGCAACTACATGAGCGACATCGACAACTCCGAATTTCTCAACTATGACGGGCGCATTGGCATCGAACGGCGTGGCAGCAGCTCACAGACTATGCTCAACAAGAAGCCATACGCCGTCGAGACCCGCGAGGACGATGACATTACTAACAGGAACGTCAGCATTTTGGGTATGCCGGAAGAGAACGACTGGGTGCTCAACTCTTTGGCTTTCGACCAGACAGGGATGCGCGACGTGCTGGCCTACGAACTCTCGAACCGCTTAGGTCAATACGCCTCGCGTAGCGTGTATTGCGAGGTGGTCATCAACGGCGACTACAAGGGCCTCTACGTTTTCATGGAGAAAATCAAGCCCGACAAATGGCGCGTCAACATCGAAAAAATGGACCAGACCTGCAACCAATATCCAGAGGTGACGGGCGGCTACATTACCAAGGCTGACAAAACCACTGGCGGCGACCCTGTGGCGTGGACCATGCAAGGCTATGGTGGCGGTTGGTGGGGCAACAGCACGGATTTCATCCACCATTATCCCAAGCCCGACGACATCACCAACGCTCAGAATAACTACATCCACGGTGTGTTCACTAACCTCGCTTCCGTTGCCAATCAACACAACACCTCGGCATCAGGCATTACTTCAGTCATCGACATCCCGTCTTTTGTCGATTTCATGATGATTGCGGAATTCAGTTCCAATGTCGACGTGTACTCGTTAAGCACTTTTTTCCATAAGGACAGGATGGGCAAGCTGAGGGCAGGACCTGTTTGGGACTACAACCTCGCCTTCGGTTACGATGCTTTCGGTAACCGCAGCAAGTACGACGTGTGGCAGTTCAACAACCAAGACAACAATGGCCCGAAATTCTGGAAAGACCTGTTCGACACCAGTCTTTTCCGTTGCTATCTGGCCAAACGCTGGTTTGAGCTGACCGAGCCAGGACAGCCCTTGAACTACGATTTCGTTTGCAGCCGCATGGACGAAATCGACGATTGGATCACCGAAGCCATCGCCCGCGACAACCAACGCTGGAACCAGATGTCGCAACATGCCCAATATGTCGAAGACATGAAAAACTGGCTCCAGTTGCGTATCAACTGGCTGAATCAAAACATTGGCTCCTATCAAGGCTGCAACGATATCGACCTGCCGCCCTTGGTCATCTCCAAAATCCACTATCATCCCATGGACTGGTGGAATATTGACGGCGACCACCTCGAATTCATCGAAATCACCAATAACGGCGATGATGAGGTGGACCTGACGGGCATTTATTTCCGTGAGTTGGGCCTCACATACCAATTCCCGGATGGTATGCATCTGGCTGGTCGACAAGCCCTTGTACTTTGCTCTGATTCGCTGATGTTTAGCGAATACTACGGCATGACGCCCTTCGGGCAATACAACCGCAAGCTTGACAACAAGTCGGAAAACCTGGTGCTAGTCGACGCTTGGGGCAACATCATCGACGAAGTGCAATACTCCGACAGCGAACCATGGCCTACGGAAGCCGACGGGAATGGTCCTTTTCTCCAGCTCAAGGATTTGGACAGCGACAACAGTTTAGCTGAGAATTGGACAATCAGCTATGACCTAACGGGCATTGAGGAAGAGCCTCTAGTGTTGGCGCATCTCTATCCCAATCCCACTTCGGGAATGATTCACATCGCATTGGAGGGGAACGCCACTCATTGCCAAATTATAGACTTGTTGGGTAACATTTTACTTGAAACATCGCCTTCAAGTCCCGTTTTTGACTTGGATTTGAGCGGATTACCTTCGGGGATGTATATGGTGAAAATGCAGTTGGGTGATGGACGGAGGGTTTTTAGGAAGGTTGTTAAACAATAAAATGCTATTCTGAGCCGTTCGGTCAGATTTGCAATCCGACCGTATTGAACCAGCGGATTTGCAATCCGCCTCAAGAATAAACCTCAAAAACATGAGTCTGTTGCCTGCAATCAACACTTTTAATGATATAACGTTGCCTATAACCAACAATTTTTGATAAAAAGTGTTGCCTATAACCAACAGTTTTGTATTTTTGCAGGCAAAATAAAGACTTTGCTATGGAAACGCTATTTGTAAAACACGACCGATTGATTGCCAAAACCTCGTTGGACATCGTCAGGGAAATGATGAGCCGTGTGCATTGGGATGCCCGACTGCTATCCATCCAAGGAGCCAAAGGTGTGGGCAAATCGACACTGCTCAAGCAATTCGTCAAACAGAACTACCAACCTGGCGACAGGAAAGTGCTGTACTGTTCCGCCGACACCATTGATTTTTCTCGCCGAACCTTAGTTGACCTTGCTGGAGAGTTTGTCATGAATGGCGGCGAAAGACTTATTATCGACGAAATCCACAAATACGAAGGATGGAGTCGCGAAATCAAGGAGATTTACGACCTCTATCCCGAATTGAAAATGATTATCAGCGGATCGTCGCTATTGAGCCTGTTGGCTGGTGACGCAGACTTGTCGCGCCGATGTATCAAATACACCATGTCAGGGTTGTCATTCCGAGAGGCATTGAGATTCTACGAAAACCTTGAACTTCCTATTTGGACCTTGGAGGACATTCTCGCGCGTCCATACGAATTGTGGCAGACCGTCACCGCCCAATGTAAGCCTGTCGAGCAGTTCAAGAAATACCTTCAATATGGCTACTATCCCTTCTTTTTGGAAGGTCAACAGGATTATTTTACGCGAATCGAGCAGGTGGTCAACTATGTCGTGGAAACCGAACTCCCCTTGATTTGCAAGGTTGATGTGGCTTACACTCGAAAGCTCAAGGCTTTGATTTCCATCATTGCCGAAAGTGTGCCTTACGAAGTGAATGCCAACCGATTGGCAGCCGCTATTGAGATTGGCAGAGATACCGTTGTGGGCTATCTGAAGAACATGGGCGACGCCAAGCTGCTGAATCTGCTCTATTCCGACAAGAAAAGCATCGGCAAACTTACCAAGCCCGACAAGGTCTATCTCGAAAACACCAATCTGCTTTATGCCTTAAGTCCTACTTCGGTCGAAATCGGGACGGCGCGCGAAACCTTTGCCATCACTCATCTTGCTGAAAACCATATTGTTGAATATGGCAAGGACAAAGGCGACTTTAGGGTGGATTCCAAGTACCATTTTGAAATCGGTGGCAAGGACAAAGGCTTCGCTCAAATAGCGGATTTGCCTGATTCCTACATCTTTGCCGACGACATCGAATCGCCTATCGGGGCCAAACTGCCCCTTTGGATGCTGGGGTTTTTGTATTAGTTATGAGTTTGTTTACGAATTACAAATCCTTATATTCACAACTGGCGGATTGCAAATCCGCTGGAACTGAGCACTTTCCATATTTTCACCTAATCTTCCTAGAAACCCAGATTGGTCAAAACTTGTAATGATTCTTTAGCCAACATTATTCTTTTCTGATTTTTCTATAATTCAATTTGCCGCAATGACAGGATTTATTATTTTCATAAAACTTCCCAGATACCCAACTCATACATTCATCGCAAAAAGTCTTATCGTATAAAGATTGTACCGCATTTGCAAAACTCAATATCTCAAAATCACTTGTTTCTTCCGCCCAAGATGAATAATGACATCCAACCATATTTCTAATGAACATGAAATCGTTAATGTCCTTTACTTCCTTTTCTAATCCTATATTGAGTAGTGCTGATTTTACACCTTTCCAAAGGTCTCCGATAGTGTATTTATCGTCTGGATTACGACTAATTTGACAATTCAAAAAACCGCTAAGCTTTTCACATATCATTTCAAGAAAAGGTCCCGCTGTTGATGCAATAATGTTAATATCATTGGTATTCAATGCTTTTTTTAAGCACTCATCTTTCCCTGCATTATCTATTATAGGTCCACCATCAAATGACCATTTAACAATATCAAATTCTTTGAATTGGTGACGGCCACCCTTTGTTGGATTGTTAAATAGATGACGAAGTTGGTTTAACCATGCTCTATCATGACAAGTAATGAATAATTGCCAATCATAAAACTCTCGAAGAATATACGACATGAATTTTGTCCGAATGGTCGCATCGACACTTTGCAATACATCGTCTAATACCAAGACTTTTTCCTGACCTTTTTCTGCGCTTACTCGAATCATTGAAATATATAACAGCAATATCATCAAATCATAATTTGCTTCACTAAAAATCTTCTCTGGTAGAATGCTTACTCCGTTAACTAGTGTGACCTCTATCTCGAATGAAGTAGTTGATTTGTTTGCAATAGATAGCTTTATGTTATCAACATAATCAGCATTTGTGATTTCTTTGAACGCATCGCTTAAATATTTACCCGACTTTTCATATGCATCGTTTAGAACGGTAAACTTTTGACTTTCATCCCAATCTTTAACTGTTTTTGTAGAACTAATACTATGATTGAGACTTTTTATTTCTTCACTGATTTTGGATACATCTTGTGCAAGTTTTATGACTCTTTTGTAATCGTTTGGATGTATCGTTTTTTTAATCATTTTTGCTTTAGAAAAAGCGAATTCTCCTATAGGTGCGACTTGTGATTTAATAAAAGCCAAGAAATTGTTATTAAAGTTCTTATTAACCTCTTCTTTGGGGAGTTTTGTGATGTTAATTATTTCAGCAGACCATTCTTTTCTTTGAGATTTTAAACTTAATAATTTCTCCTTTAGTTCTAACACTACAGGATCGTCTTCTACTTTTAATTTTGTATTGAAGTCATAAAAGAATTGACTAAGCAACAATTGCTTTCGTGCCACTTCGCACATATTGAATGAAATAATATCATTCCTGCGCAATACAATAGGTGAGTATTTGTATTCAGGAAGAAAGTCTTCAGGAATGCGCTGATATGTAATTAGGTTCATCTTTTCATCATACCCAAAAACAATAGATCGGTTGTTTATAATCCCATTATCAAATTCGATTGTTGTAATAGCATCTTTGTAATCAACGTAAGACATACATTGTGCACTAGGTCTTCTGAAAATTAGTATCTTTTCAGACCTTTCAATTCTTCCTTGCAAATTATATTCAATAGCATCTACAATTGAAGATTTACCACTTCCATTCCCACCATAGATTATGGCAGAACATACATTTCCCTTTTTATCTCGAAAATCCAATGAGCAATGTCTTGGAATCCCTCTAAAACTCTCAATATCAATTTTTGCAATTCTCATATTTATTTGGTTTATATTGTTTTACATTCTTTATCTTTGTATTTTCTCGCTAATCTTTCAATTTTCTCTCCAATTTTTAGCCGAAGGCTTTCAGGCGCAAGCACTTCTACATCGTCGCCGAAACTGAGAATGGCACTTTCCAATTCATTGTTAATTCGTACTTTTAACCTTACCACCCTGTATTCCTCGGTTGCCTTGTCTTTCAGTTCGGTCTGCGACCAGTGAATAGGCTTTGTGGCAATGTAAGGATACCGCTTCGCATCGACACGCAACATGACTTCCTCGATGGGATGGTCGGGAAACACGGTTACGCCAACCGAATTCTCGAAATAGTCTTCCAAATCCACCTCGGATTCAATGAATGGAATTCGCAACGTTTTTATGGAATCAATTCTGTCAATGGCCAAAACTGAAAGGTCGTCGAAACCTTCTGTTTGGGCCACGAGAAACCACCTGTCGTTGTATTGCTTTAGGTAATACGGATGTATGTTCATGCTCCGTTCGGTCTTGCCGAATGGCTTGTACAAAATGCTCAGCGGCTGCTTGTTGATAATGGCACCCAACAAGGCTTGAAAATGCCCGATGCCCACCAAGTCAGCATTGTTTTGGAACTCGACAAACCTTTTGTCACCTTCCAAGCCATTACCGTTCTCGATTTGTGAGAGTAGGGTGAGCATCCATTGATATTGTGGAATGTCATCGTATTGTGACAACATTGCGATTGTTTTCTTCAACATTTCTTTTTCCTCATCGTCAAGCGTCACCATCGGCAAAGAAAACGAGACATCGGCATACCTGTAAAGCCGCCTTTTGCCGCTTTTGAAAGACTCGTCAAGTTCAATATTATAAGGTGGTTCCTGCAAGCGTTGAATGTCGGCACGAAGTGTTCTTTCGCTTATGGGCTGGCAATCATGCTTTTCCAGTTCGCGGTTTACGGCATCAAGTAGAGCATTGATGTCAAACTCGCGATGTGCATTTCTGAAACAGCGGTTCAACACCCTATATCGAATCAAAACTTGTCTATCTACTGGCATGATAATGTTCTTTCTGTGGTGACAAAATTACAGAAAAAAACAAATTAAGGATTACTTTTTGCCTCCTTTGCCGAAAAGAGATTCGCCACACTCTGAAAGGACATACAAAAAGCATCCGATAATAAACAAAAGCTTCATAGTGGTAAAAGTTTTGCTGCAAAATAATTGTCTATCCTTGCAGGTTTTCTGCATACTTGAAAAAGAGATAATGTTTATTTTTTTGTGGCTTCATTTTTCCCCTAGTTCGGTCGGATTTGCAATCCGACCGCATTGAACTTGCGGATTTGCAATCCGCTTAACAACAAAAAACAACATAAACATTTGATAAACATAAATTTATCGGATTACAAATCCTTATATTCACAACCAGCGGATTGCAAATCCGCCGGAACTAAAGCTAAAACCAAAAGTGAAATTATCAGGAAAGCTTTACAACTCCTCCGCAAATTTAATATCCTTCACATTAAGCTGCAGGTTGGTCTTGCCTTGCCAGGTGTTGTATTCCAAGTGGTAGCAGATGCTGAAAGGCTCGCCGTCGTGGATACGGTCGAAGAGGTCGCCTTTTTGGAATGCAATTCCCGAGAAAGGAGCCACACCAAGT
The DNA here is from genome assembly GCA_017632935.1 of Bacteroidales bacterium. Taxonomy (GTDB): domain Bacteria; phylum Bacteroidota; class Bacteroidia; order Bacteroidales; family F082; genus Limimorpha. Next base: position 65,045 of record JAGBQJ010000023.1, read on the forward strand.
TCGGCGTCGCCCACTTGCGACACGGTGAGTTTCAGATGACGGTGGCCTCCCACGGGACGTGAACCACCTGCATCGATGACATTATCGGTCCAGAACACAGGAGCCATGTTGCCGGGACCGAAAGGCGCAAACTGGTTGAGGATGCGCATGAACTTGGGCGTGATGTCACTGAACTTGATTTTCAGGTCAACCTCAAGCTCGGGAACAAAGTCCTCGTCCACAAGATGTTCGCTGACGTATGCCTCGAAACGGCGGCGGAACTCGGGCAGGTTTTCGGGCTTCATCGACAGGCCAGCGGCATATTTGTGGCCGCCGAAGTGTTCGAGCAGGTCGGAGCAGTGGTCGATGGCGTCATAGATGTCGAAACTCCTGATGGAACGTGCCGAGCCCGTGACCAGGCCGTTGGCGCGAGTCAGGACGATGGTGGGACGGTAATAGTAATCGGTGAGGCGTGAAGCCACGATACCGATGACACCTCTGTGCCATTTTGAGTTAAAGACCACGGTACTTTTGGCGTCTTTCAGCTCTTGGTCGGCAGCAATCATATCCAAGGCTTCCTCGGTGATGCGGTTGTCGAACTCACGACGCTCGTCATTGAGGTCGTTGATGGAAGCAGCCAGTTTCTCAGCATGTTCCTTTTTGTCGGCAATGAGCAGGCGTACCGAGTCGGAGGCTTTGGCGATACGACCGGCAGCGTTGATGCGTGGCCCGATAAGGAATACCAAATCGCTAATAGTAAGCTCTCTCGTCAACACGCTTTCGTCTTCGTCAATCTGGTCTTCATCGCGACGGTAGATGTTGGCGTGTTGCAGGATGGCCTCGATGCCTGGACGGGGCTTCTTGTTGAGTTGCTTCAGTCCGAAATAGGCCAGCACACGGTTTTCACCCGTGATGGGCACGATGTCGGCGGCGATGCTCACGGCTAGTAAATCAATGAGCTCATACACCTGTTCAATGGTGCCTAAACCTCTCATGGAGAGTGCAGTAACCAACTTGAAACCAACACCGCAGCCTGAGAGTTCGTCGTAAGGATAGTTACAATCGGGACGTTTGGCATCGAGCACCGCCACGGCGTTGGGGATGACATCGCCGGCGCGGTGGTGGTCGCAAATGATGAAGTCGACGCCGCGTTCGTTGGCATAGTCGATGCGCTCATTGGCCTTGATGCCACAGTCGAGGGCGATGACGAGCTTGAAGCCGTTTTCGGCCGCATAGTCAATGCCTTTGAAGGAGATGCCGTAACCCTCCTCATAGCGGTCGGGGATGTAGAACTCGATTTTTTTCTTCTTGAAGAAAGGCTTCAGGTAGGTGTAGACCACCGCCACGGCCGTTGTACCGTCCACGTCATAGTCGCCGTAAACCAGCACCTTCTCGCCGTCTTGGATAGCACGTAGCACACGGTCGACGGCTTTGTCCATGTCCTTCATGAGGAAGGGGTCATGGAGCAGGGAGAGAGAAGGACGGAAGAAGGTTTTGGCCTCTTCATAGTTGGTGATTCCGCGTTGGACAAGCAAAGTGGCAAGGTTCTCATCGATATTGAGCACCTTGACAATCTCGGCAACTTGCTGTTTGTCAACCGATTGATTTAAAATCCACTTCGTTTCCATCCACGTAGTTTTGAATCGGTAAAAATAATAAGAAAAACAATACGGAAAACGGGAATTTGTAGTTTATAATCAACTTTTCTTTTATAACATTCATTTTCAATACATTATTTTGACGATTTTTTTGGCGATTCTACATAACAATTTGTTTTTTATGAGGAGAAAAATTGTTGAAAAATTTGTTCAAAAAAAACGCTTTTTTGACTTGCGCGGTGTGCATATTTTTGGTAATCTTGCAGTTTAAAATCACCTAAATTTTCTTTCTTTGAAAAAGATTAGAACTGCTTTAATATCAGTATTTTATAAAACAGGCATCGATACCATTGTCGACTTGTTGAAGCAAAATGGAGTTCAAATCTACTCCACAGGGGGAACCTATGACTTCATCAAGTCGCTCGACCCTTCGGTGAAGACTGTCGAGTCGCTCACGGGCTATCCGTCCATCTTGGGCGGTCGCGTGAAGACCTTGCATCCCAAAGTGTTTGGCGGCATCCTGGGTCGCACCCAGCTGGAGTCGGATCAGAAGGAGATGCAGGAGTATGACATCCCGCCGTTCGACTTGGTCATCGTCGACCTCTATCCTTTCGAGGAGACCGTAGCCAAGACCGAAGACGCGACTGCCATCATTGAGAAGATTGACATCGGTGGTATCTCCCTCATCCGTGCTGGCGCGAAGAACTTCACCGATGTGCTTATCGTGCCTTCGCAGAAATACTACGGAGAACTCATCCAACTGCTCAAAGACCAACAGGGTGAGACCTCCATCGACGACCGCCGTCGTTTTGCCGCCTACGCCTTTGGTGTGAGCTCGCACTACGACAGTGCCATCATGAACTGGTTCACTAAAGACGACGACACAAAGCCGCTACGCATCACCGAAGAAGAAGGTACCCCCTTGCGCTATGGAGAGAACCCTCACCAGCGTGGCACTTTCTACGGTGACCTCGACGCAATGTTCGAAAAGCTGCATGGTAAGGAGTTGTCGTACAATAACCTGCTCGACTTAGACGCAGGCCTCAATCTCATCCGTGAGTTTGATGAGCCGACATTTGCCATCCTCAAGCACAACAACCCTTGTGGCATCGCTTGCCGCAAGACCGTGAAAGAGGCTTACCTTGCCGCTCTGGCTGGCGACCCTGTCTCAGCCTTCGGTGGCGTGCTGGTCTGCAACCATCCCATTGACCTTAAGACTGCTGAAGAGATCAATAAGCTCTTCATCGAAGTTATCGTGGCACCCAAGTATGAAGACGGCGTGCTCGACCTGCTCTTCTCGAAGAAGAACCGCGTGGTACTGCGCCTGAAGGCCGACCAATACAGACCCCAGACGGTGAAGACCGCCTTGAATGGCTACCTCGTGCAAGACCGCGACCTCCACACCGAGACCGCTGACGATTTCAAGGTCATCACCACCAAAGCACCGACTGCCGACGAGGTGGAAGACATGATTTTTGCCAACAAAATTGTGAAGCACAGCCGCTCGAACGCCATCGTCCTTGCCAAGGGCAAGCAACTCTTTGCCTCGGGTATCGGGCAGACTTCACGTGTGGATGCACTTCGCCAAGCCATCGAGAAAGCCCGTTCATTCAATTTTGACCTCAAAGGAGCTGTATTGGCCTCTGATGCGTTCTTCCCCTTCAAGGACTGCGTTGAGCTGGCCCATGAGGCAGGCATCACCGCCATCGTGCAACCCGGCGGCTCGGTGCGCGACCAAGAATCCATTGACTGCTGCAACGAAAACGGCATCAGCATGGTATTTACCGGATATAGACATTTTAGACATTAAACAACTGAACAACTGACAACTAACAACTGAAGATTATGGGAGCATTTTCATTCCTCAACAAAGAAATCGCTATTGACCTCGGTACGGCCAACACGATCATCATATACAACGACAAAGTGGTCGTTGACGAGCCCTCTATCGTAGCCCTGCAGCGCGACACGAAGAAGATTATCGCTGTGGGCAAGCGTGCTATGATGATGCACGGCAAGACCCACGAGAACATCAAGACCATCCGCCCGTTGCGCGACGGCGTTATCGCCGACTTCCAGGCCGCAGAATACATGATGCGTGAGATGATCAAGATGATCAATTTCAAGAACACCCTGTTCCCACCCAGCCTGAAGATGGTCATTTGCATCCCTTCGGGTATCACCGAGGTGGAAGAGCGCGCCGTGAAGGACTCGGCCGAGCAGGCTGGCGCCAAGGAAGTGCGTCTGATCCATGAGCCTATGGCTGCCGCTATCGGTATCGGCATCGACGTGCTTGAGCCGACAGGTAACATGATTATCGACATCGGTGGTGGTACCTCCGAAATCGCCGTCATCGCCTTGGGTGGCATCGTTAACAACAAGTCTATCCGCATCGCTGGCGACGACTTCACCGCCGACATCGAAGAATACATGCGCAAGCAGCACAACATCATCGTGGGTGAGCGCACCGCCGAACGCATCAAGATCGAAGTCGGTGCCGCTATCCCGCAGCTCGACAATCCGCCTGATGACTACGCCGTGCAAGGCCGCGACATGCTGACCGGTATCCCGAAGGAAATCCGTGTCAACTATGCCGAGATTGCGCACTGCCTCGACAAGAGCATCATGAAGATCGAGACAGCCGTGCTGAACGCTTTGGAGCAGACCCCGCCTGAGCTGTCGGCCGACATCTACCGTACGGGCATCTACCTCACTGGTGGTGGTGCCTTGCTGCGTGGCCTCGACAAGCGTCTCAATGCTAAGACCAAGTTGCCCATCCACGTGGCCGAAGACCCGCTACGCGCCGTCGCCCGTGGTACTGGCATCGCCCTGAAGAACTTCGACAGATTCACATTCCTGATTAAATAAATGCGGAATTAGGAATGCAGAATCTTCGGCGTTTTATCCTGAAATATCACTTCATCATCTTGTTCATTCTGCTTGAGGTGATTTCCATTTTGCTGCTCGCCAACAGCCAACGCTTTCATCGTAACCGTATGGTGAACACCACCAACGATGTCGTGGGTAAGGTATACGAGTGGAGTAGCGAGGTGGGTAACTATTTCCGCCTCAACAGTGCCAACAAGCAACTGGCCGAAGAGAACGCCATGCTCCGTCAACAGCTGTCTGTGGTTTATGATACCACCACTTGCACTTACGACATCATCAAAGGCGACACCTTATATAAATACATCCCCGCGCAGGTGGTCAACAACAGCACCAACCAAGTCAACAACTACATCATCATCAACAAGGGTGCAAAAGACGGCATTGAGCGCGACATGAGTGTCATCTCCACCGATGGCATCGTGGGTGTGGTGACTGATGTCAGTCGCCATTATGCTTCCATCATGAGCCTGCTTCACAGCAAGTCGGTGGTGGGTGTGCGCTTCAAAAACAACCAGGAAATCGCAGGTCTGAAGTGGCAGACTAATAACTACCGTTACGGCATGGTAGAGGATATTCCCACCCACATCGTCTTGCAGAAAGGCGACACCATCGTGACCAGCTCCCATTCCAATATCTTCCCCGAAGACTTGATGGTGGGTACCGTAGAGGAATTTTATCCCACTGCCGTCGACGCGTTGAACAAAGCCAAGATTCGTTATGCCACCGACTTTTCCACGTTGAGGCATGTGTATGTGATTAAGGATTTGCACAAACCCGAGCTTGATTCGCTCAAAGCCAGACTCCAATGATATGAACAAGACCGTGCTACAAATCATCCGTTTCGTCGTGCTCGTGCTCCTTCAGGTGCTGGTCATCAACCACATCCGACTTGGTGGGTATGTGCATCCTTATATTTACCTGATTTTCATTATGCTGTTGCCGTTCAGCACACCCAAATGGCAGTTTTTGGTGTTGGGTTTCGCTTTGGGTCTGTCTGTTGACTTGTTTACGGGTACACCTGGCCTTCATGCTGGCGCCACCACTTTGATGGCGTTTAGTCGTCCGTCCATTATCAAGTTGATTTCGGGCAACCAGAAATTCGAAAACATCACAGAGCCCAATATCAGTCAGTTGGGCGGACTATGGTTTTTCCGCTACGCGCTGTTTTTGGTGCTCATCCATCATTTTGCGCTGTTTTTCCTTGAGTCATTCAGCTTCAGGCTCATCGGACAGGTCTTGCTGCGCATCCTGCTCAGCGTTCCCGTTTCCATCTTCCTCATCATGATGATCATGTACATCTTCAAATCGGAAAAGAAAAGAGAATAAATATAAACAACTGATTTACAATGAAAAAAAACTTGTTATTCCTGCTTGCACTCGCGTTTGGCTTGACCGCTTGCAACGAGAGTGCCGATAGCTTTAAGGTCAATGTCAGTTTGGCCAATGCCAATGCCAAAACCGTTTATTTGCAGAAGTTTGTCAACAACGAACCTGTCACCATCGACTCCGCAGTCGTCAACAATGACCAAGCCGTGTTGACAGCCCCCATTGATGACCCGCAGATTCTTTATGCCTTGAGGGTGAAGGGCAGAAAAGGCTCCATGCCGTTCTTTGCCGACAACAAGGATGTCGTATTTGTGGGTGATATGAACAATCCGCAAGCCATTGAAATCATGGCCTCCGAAACGCAGGCCGAATTGGATGCTTTCAACGAGCAATTAGGCCAATTCGACGAGCAAATCCAAGAGCTCTATATCTATTTGCAGCAAGCCTTCAACGAGAACGACTCCGTTAAGGTGGATTCTCTGAATGTGGTTGGCACGGCGTTGATGAAACAGCAGGACAGCTTCCGCGATGAATACATCAAAGCCCACCCAGAGAGTTTCGTCACGCATTACATCCTCGATGGCGTGAAGCAAGACTATCCCATCGACCAGCTGAAGGAAATGGTCGGCTCTTTTACCACCGAATCCATCTATCGCAATCATCTCACCGAATACATCACAGCGCAAGAACGCCTGGAAGTGGGTCAGCCGTTTATTGACTTTACATTGAAGACCAAAGAAGGTGAGAATGTCAGTTTGGCTGAGGTCATCGCACAAAACAAGATCACGATGGTCGATTTCTGGGCTTCGTGGTGTGGTCCCTGCCGTCACGAGAATCCCGTTGTAAAGGCAGCCTACGAGCAATTCCATGAACTTGGTTTCGATGTCATCAGTGTCAGCGTCGACCAAGACGAAGCCGCTTGGCTGAATGCCGTCGAGGAGGACCAGCTGCCTTGGACGCAGGTGCGCGATAGCGAGCACAAAGCCAGTGACGACTACATGATTTATTATATTCCGGCCAACTTCCTTTATGACCAACACGGCACCATGGTGGCGAAAGGGCTGAGAGGAGAAGAATTGGCGGCTAAACTTGCTGAACTATTGAAAGAATGAAAACAAGAACAATGCTTATTGCAGCTGCGGCTATCATCTTGGCCGCCTGCACTTCCACCCCTAAGACCGAGACCTTTAAGGTCAACGTGAACCTCGCTAATGCCGACGGCAAAATGGTCTATCTCCAAAAAGACGGACTAGTGCTTGACTCGGCGGTCATCCAGAACTGGGACGCTGTGTTTGAGACGCCAGTGTGCGCGGACAACGAGATGTACGGCATTATGTTGCAAGGCTGGCGACGCCCCTTCCCATTCTTTACCGACAACAAGGATGTGACCCTTGAAGGCGACGCACAAAACCCCAACTTGATTTTGGTGCAAGGCTCAGAGTCGCAGGCGCGGCTTGATGCCTTCACGAAAAGCTACAACGAGCTTGAAGAGAAATTGGAGGCCGATAGTACGATGGTCCAAGCTGATAAGGACGAGATTCTGAAGATGCATTGCTTCGACTTTATCTGGAAGAACCCCACCGACCCCGTGGCGCATTATGTGCTTTATCGTTACAAATGGGCCTTCGGTCCCTGCGAGTTGCGCACGATGATCGACAACATCCATCATGCCGACAGCACGCTCAGCACCGCCAACCTGAAACTGGCTGAGGAATACGTGGAGAAGCAAGAACGCGTGCAAGCCGGTCAGCCGATGATCGACTTCACCCAAAACGACGCTGACGGCAACCCTGTGACACTTTCACAATTGGCCGAAGACAAGCTCCTGCTCGTCGACTTCTGGGCATCGTGGTGCCCCGACTGCCGCAAGGAGAACCCCAACGTGGTGGCTGCCTATCAGAAGTACCACGACCAAGGTTTTGACGTGCTCGGCGTGTCGTTCGACACCGACAAGACCGCTTGGCTTGCCGGCATAGAGAAGGACAACCTCACTTGGACCCAGGTCTCTGACCTGCAAGGCTGGAGTAACGCTGCCGGTGCCTTGTATGCCATTTCCTTCATTCCGCAGAATGCCCTCATCAAGGACGGCATGATTGTCGCCCGCAACCTGGAAGGGGAGGAACTGATGGAGGAGATTGGACGGCAGTTGGAGAAATAGACATTTATTCTCAACTTCCGCATTGAAAATTCGGAAGAATGGGGAAAAACACGGCGTGTTCGATTATACTCCAAAAAACTTATGTCGATATTTGTTAATTTCATCGGCTAATGCGTTGGAACTATCGGTGTGGAAGCCCATTTCTTGTGCGAAAGAACCAAGTTCATCCACGCCAGATATGTTGGCATCAGATGTAAAGCCCGCATAGGTTTTGGTTATTTCACCCGTTCCTTCATAGTAGAGACGGTTGATGCCGGCTTTGGTGGCGTTGTCAAGGATTTCCGAAGCACTCTTGTTTGGATCCATGAGATCGTTAACAATGGATTTGGTCATTTCTGCACCTATATTCAAACCCGCTTTAGTCAGTTTTCCAAGGGGCGTTTTTCCGAACAGGCCTGTCATTTCCTGGTTCTGTGCAATGCTCAAGCCGCCTTCCACCATTCCTTGGCCAATGCCAGCCCAAACGCTATCGCCTTTGACCTTGCTCTCCGTGCCATGCTTGACGATGGATTTGACGACCGTGTAGATATTCTTGACGCCACGGTTGCCTGGGAACTCGCCCATGACACTGATCGTGGTGTCGGCGATGCGCTCCGTGGTTTCCGCGTAATTGACCGCGTCGTTCCAGAAAGCGGCATCCTTCATGGCTTCGGCGCCTTCTTCCAAGGCTTCGTGCTTGTCCTTGAGTAGGGCTTTCTTGAGCGCATCCTTGTCGTCGGCGTTGATGAATCCGTGCTTCAAGGCCAAGTCGGTGAGATACACCTCTTTTTCGCACTCTTCCTTGTAGGCCTTGTGCGCATCGGCGGCGGCGGAGCTGCCACGCGCGCGGTCGTAGTCGTTCTGAGCCTTGTTCATCGCGCGTTGCTCCTCGAGGTTCTGTTGGGCCTGCGCCTCATTCTGGGCGAAGTGCTCTGAGTTGCGTTCGCGCCAGGCCAGCCAGTCGTTGAGCTTGTCCTCGTCGTAATGCGAGTCGTTTTCGTTCACCCAACCTTCAGGTTTTCCTGTCTCAGTATTGTATTTCGGGTAGAGCGTATGCTTCTCGCCCGTGGCGGGGTCGGTGTAGGTCTTGGTGCCGTCAGGGTTGTCTGTGAGGTATTTCTTGAACCTGGCTTTCTTTTCTTTCTGGTAGCGTTCCCACTCCAGTTCTTCGGGTGTGGGTTCTTTCTTTGGAGCAGGGTCGTTGCCTCCTGTTGGGCCTTCACCCGTGGGGACATTACCGCCTCCTCCAATTCCTCCTCCGAGTGCGCCACCTAAGCCACCGCCCAGTCCGCCGAGTACACCCAAAACACCAATGAGGATGGTAGTTACATCAGAAGTATGTGCACCGTCGGTGCCGAAGAGCTTGTTAATCCAATGGGGAAGCGTTATATTTAAATCACCCCATTTGCCATCCGTTGAGCTTGAGTTGTTGCCAGCTTTGCCCTTGGCGTCCCATTTGAAATAATACAGCGTGCGGATGTAGGCTTTGAATAATTCCACCTCCTCCTCTACGATTATGTATTCAGATCCTGCTTCCTCCAGTGTAGGGAACGTACAGGAAAATTCACCATGACCGAGGCGTCTTCTTCCTACGACAGGGTTCACTTTGTCGCGATCTTTTCCATAATATATCTTCCACCATATATTAAGGTTGTTAGTAAGAGGGAAGGTTAATAAATTTGATGGTCTATGCTCATTGTTTTCTTCATAATAACCTATAAAGTTATGGCCAGGAGCATAGGATCCTTGAAAAGGTGGCATGCTGCCATAGAACTTGCCTACAGCATGGTCTCCAACACCATTGTCCCAACTGTAGTCAATCCTCCAGGAATTTGTTGTGCCAGAAATTGTGGCAGTAAGATTTGGATCTTTTGTTGTCGGATTCGTTTCGGTCTTGACATCGATAAGTTTCCATACGCCAGCAGAATCGGCAAATAGTTCAACCCTGGGGAGTAGGAACAAGAGCATCAAAACCGCTGCTGCCACTGTTTTCTTGCTGTTATTCTTTCCCAGAATCAATCCCACAATAAGTGCGATGATGCCTAACAAACCCACCCACACGAAACCAACGGTGCTAAGCGTCACGCCAAAGGTGAAACCCAAGGTCATGCCCGTCAGCACGCGCACAACACGCTGATACGAAGGCACCTTGCCTTTCGAGGCCGAGTTCATCCAACCCAGCAGCAGACTCCACAAGAAGCCACCCTTGCGCGCCACGGCGCGGATGATTGCCACAACGCTCACGATGCCCACCACACTGTTCTCGCGCGACTGGGTCACATTGAAGATGCTATAAAGCAACATCGCCGTACCGATTCCCTTGAGCAATAAGGCGGCAGCATCCTTGCTTTCAAACTTGATGTTAGCGATCATCTCCTTGAAGCCTTGTTTGAAGTTGGCGAAGGGATTCTTTTTATAAAACAGCGGCGCAATCATCATGTTGACGAAAGCCGCCACAACAATCTTTCCCAAGATGCCGCCAATGGCTCCGAAGATGCCGCCATAAAGGCCGCCTTGGGCGAAGGTAATGAAGTTGAGCATGGACAATGGCAGGTTGCGCCCAACCTTGTTTTGGAGAATGCCCAAACCAATCCAGACCACGATCAAGATGGCAGTGGGAAGCAGCATTATGGGATGCTTGAACACCTCCAGACACTGCTTGAAATAGGCCTTCAGGTAAGCGCCGAAGGTCATGCGAGTGGTATCTTGTGACATAGGCGTTTATTTGCGCGGCGCACCGCAGTTGACACAGAAATTGGCGTTTTCACTTTTGTAAGGTGTTCCGCAAAGCGGACAGAATTTGGCATGGAAAACTGCAGTTGCAGGAGCAGCAGCGGCAGCTTGTTTGGCTTTCTCCTCAGCTTCGCGACGGGCCTTCTCTTCTGCCTCTTTGCGGGCTTGCTCTTCTGCCTCCAACTGGCGGATGTCGGACTGGAGCTTTTCTATCGAGGCCTCGTCCATGTCGGGCAAGAACATCCATTTGGTGAGATATTCGACTCCCGGACTGACTCCGATGGCGCCTTCGGCACTTACCATGTAGAAAGAGCGGTCCTTTATCGGGTGCTCCTGGTCGAAGTCCTTGGCGAAATTGAATAGCTGAAGGACATCGTATTTGTCTTCCGTTCCGGCGTAACACCAAATCACGCAACGGGTCATGGCTGCAGATAAGGCGTGCTGCAAGCTGAGATAGTGTCCCGTTTGAAGCTCAAAGGTTTCAAGTTTGAATTCTTGTTGTTCTTCCATATTGAATTTGTTTTTATTGATTAGTCATCGGGGCAATCGGGTGTGTCGTCGGCAGGGTTAGTGGCTACCGACTTCGCAAAACACAGTGTTGCTTTATTTAGGTTGTTTCTTTTTCAGTTTTGTGCAGCGTTCCTTGATGAAATTCAGCACAAACTCGTAGTCGTCAGGGTCTTCTACATAGATGCGGTTTTTGGTCAGCAGCTCGTCCACCTTGATGAGATGGCGGCGGCGATGGGTTTTTATCTTGCGCACCCTCCTGTAAGGAGTAATGAAAGGCGAATGAGCAGCAGCCAAAAGGGCAGCAGAACCCATGTCGTCGTCCACCATCATATTGATGGCCGCAATCACTTGCGTGCGCTTCACCTCCTTATTCATCTGTTGGTGGGTAATCGTCTCCTCGTCCATCACAAAGTAAGCCGCATAGCGTCCGCCGCTGACTATACCCGATATGACATAGCCGATGAGGCAGAGCACCAACACAGCTATCAAGACCCAGATGAATGTTGCTGAGGTATCCATTACCCTATGCCAGCGTAAATGGCCATCGAACAATGGTACAATGATAGCAACTAACAGCCATATCCCCAACATGATAACTCCAAAGACTTTCAAAAGGTCAAATAAAATGCTCGGGTTCCTCCATAGGTTCACCTCATAGCTCCAGCGGTATTTGCCGTCGGGGCAGAGCTGGATGCGGGCGGTAGGTTCACTGGCGTTGGAAGGTGTGGGACGAGCCGCAGGTTGGGGTTGGCTCATAGCATGAGTTTGTCCCGCTTTTTGAGGTGCCCCGCAGTGGGTACAGAATTTGGTTCCGTCATTCAGTGGGGCTCCGCAGTTTTCGCAATACATAGTGTTGTTGATTTTAAGTAAGTAACTGTTCGGAATTAAACTAAATCATTTTTGACTTCGGGACTTTGAGACGCGGGACTTCGGGACGCGGGACTCCGAGACTTCGGGACGCGGGACGCGGGGCTTGGTTTTGTCCCACGAGCCGTCGGCAGCGGTGCTGAAACCGTCGAAGGCGAGGGTGTCGGGGGCGAGGAAGCCTTCTGCATCGAAATAATAGAGCTTGTCTTCGGGACCCAAAGCCCAGACACGACAGCGCAGCAAGTCGTCGTCGAGGCGACGATAGACGATGTGACCGTCGGGGAGCGTGTCGAAGACACCATTGTGGAGGATGTATGTGGCAGGCGTGTAACCCTCCGTGGCGGCAAGGCTGTCGGGGTTACGGATTTTGAGGCCCATCGTCACGAAGGCGCCGCCGTCCATGCCAGTGTGGGCTGTTTGATCCTCGTAGGCCTCGTCGGGCGTGAGCCATGGGTCGTCATCGACGGGCGGCTTGGGTTGCCAAAGGCCACAAGCCGTGAGCAAGCCAAGACCGATAATCGGAAGAATGGTTTTTTTGAGTTTGTTCATCTTTTAATAGGTTTATGTTTAGGGTTATTGAAAAACGCAAATTTACAGAGAACCCTGTTAACCTGCGGTTTCAGTAAGGTGACAAATTCTAAAAAACTTGGTGACAAATTCTAAAAAAAGGTGACAAATTCTAAAAAAGTGCAGTAGGAAGGTGAAAACACCTATTTTTGTGGCATGAAACGAACGTTTTTTCCGGTGTTTCTGCTCCTGCTGTTGCTGTCGTGTCAGCAACCGCCAGAGGATGTGCAACATGGCGACATCACCTTTGTCCCGATGGCTACAAAACGCCTTCCCGACATGAACGAAGCCCGTTCTGGTCATGCTTTGGTGTGGGCTGATGGCCATATCTTGGCGGTGGGCGGTCACACCACGGGTTTCATCCCTACTGCCACGGCGGAATACTACGAAGGCGGAAAATGGCACAGCATTTCCACCCTTTATCCACACGACACGCCCTTCGCCCTTGTGTTGCAAAATGGCGATGTTTTGGTAGGCGGCGGCTATGAAAGCAGTTTCGGAGTGGGTCAAACTTGGGGCGTGGAACGCTATCGTCCTAAAACGCACAGTTTTACTCCGGAGCCTATTATGGAAGAAAAAAGGGCACATGCCAGCGCTTTGGAATTGGAGAACGGTGAGATCGTCATCAGCGGCAACTGGTATGCCACCGACCTCACAGAAATCTACAATAGCAACACCTTATGGACCGACACTGCCTCCGATAACCGCAACTATCCTTTTTTGCTGCCTATGGGGAACGGCAATGCCTGGATAATTGGAGCCTCGTGTGATAGTTACGGTAGGGCTACTGAGAATATCGTTGACCAAATAAAGGGTGAGTCTTTCAGGGTAGATTTGTTGGACAAATGGCATCCGCAGTCTCCCTTGGACCGCAATGTGCAGGCCGATGCCTATCGTGTGGCGGAAAACGCTTTCCTCATCCTTGCTGTCAACGACCAAAAGCAATACGCACCCTTGTTGGTCGACAGCAGCGACTTCTCGCTTTTGCCAATGGAACAGGCGTTGCCCAAAGAAGGTCCTTGGGGCGCCATCCGATTCATAGGCTCCATTTGGACCCGTCCTGAAACGGAAACGGCCTGGTTGATGGGCGTGGATGAGCAAAACCGTGTTTATCTGGCTGAGATTGCCTATCGACCTGCCTTACAAGGTGGCCAAGCGAAACTATCCATGTATTACTCCCAGCCTCTGAAAGATCTTCCTGGTAATCCATGTGAGTTGCTGCTTCCTGACGGAAGTTTTGTCACAGTGGGCGGCATGATGGCCTCCAATTACGAGCCTACAAACGTCGTTTTCGCTTTTTATCCCTCGCCTGCGCCCCAAAAGCCATCCGCACTGCTCATCGTCTTCATTGGCCTTGCCTTGATGATAGGCTTGGGGATGATTCTTGTAAGAAGGAAAAGAAAGCATTGCAACAATGATATCCCCATCACCCCAGAGGAAAACGTCGTTACTGTCGAAAAATCCGACCTTGCCGACAAACTCAAGACCGTAATGGAAGAGAAACAACTCTTCAGGAACAAGGATTTACGAATTGCCGATGTGGCTGCTGAATTGTGCACCAACACCACCTATCTTTCAACCTGCCTAAACGGGGAGCTCAACACTACTTTTCCTGCGTTTGTTACAGGCTATCGAATCCGTTACGCCCAAGAGCTGATGCGCAAAGACCCCACGATGCTCATGTCTCAAGTGGCTAAGGCATCGGGCTTTACTAACGAGAAGACTTTTTTGCGCAGTTTCAAGGCTATTTGCGGTGTTACGCCTTCTGAGTGGAAGCAGGAGCATACGCCACAAACGGCGGATTAGGATAATCCGCTTTGCTGTATTCCAACGGTGCCCCGTCGCTGATGCGGAGCACTTTTCCACCAGCTGCACGAAGGATGGCATCGGCGGCAGCGGTGTCCCATTCCTTGGTCTTGCTGTAACAGACATAGACATCGGCGGAGCCTTCGGCCAGACGGGCGAATTTGAGGCTGCTACCTTGTGTATCGATGACCAGGTCAGGATGGGCTGGACGCAACACCTTATTAATATATTCATCCACCTCGGGCGTGCGGTGCGATCGGCTGACCAAAACTGTAAAAGTTGAGAGTTTAGAGTTGAGAGTTGAGAGTTGTTGTGGATCTTCTGAAGTCCACATTTTGTCTAGAACGGGGGCATAAATCACGCCTAGGATGGGTTGCTTGTCGTCAATCAAGGCGATGTTGACCGTGAATTCGCTGTTGCGGTTCACAAATTCTACCGTACCATCAAGAGGGTCAACGAGCCAATAGCGCTTGTATTGCGAACGGTCGGGCGGCAGGTCTTCCTCGCTCACGAAAGGCAGCCCCGAGGGTTTCAAGATCTCCTTGATGATATTGCTGGCGCGGAGATCGGCCTGTGTGACGGGCGAGTCATCATCCTTGGTGTAGACCTCAAAGGGTTGTGAATATACCTCCATGATGGCCTTGCCAGCTTCGAGAGCAGCTTTTTTGGCTAGTCTTAGTAGTTGTTCCATGCTGCAAAAGTACAAAATATTCCTCTGTAAATCAGTTAAATAAGAAAAATCTTTCAAAAAAATTTCTTCCGTGACATTTTATTCCACTAATTTTGCACGCGAAAAATCGGGGGTTGAAGCCTCCTCCAAAATGGAATAATTGAGACTATGGCAAAGAATTTAGTTATCGTGGAGTCACCGGCCAAGGCCAAGACCATCGAAGGGTTTTTAGGCAAGGAATATACGGTGAAGTCGAGTTACGGACATGTGCGTGACTTGAACAAGAATACCTTAAGTGTCGATATTGAAAAGGATTTTGAACCCGAATACGAAATCTCGGACGACAAGAAAGCCCTGGTGGCCGAGTTGAAGAAACTTTCGAAAGCCGCCGACACGGTGTGGCTGGCATCCGATGAGGACCGCGAGGGAGAATCCATCTCGTGGCATCTCTACGAGGCCCTCGACCTGAAGAAGAAAGACACCAAGCGTATCGTCTTCCACGAAATCACCAAGACCGCCATCCTCGATGCCATCGAGAACCCGCGCGATATCGACATGGGTCTTGTGGCCGCCCAGCAGGCTCGCCGCGTGCTTGACCGCCTCGTCGGTTACGAACTGTCGCCCCTGCTGTGGAAGAAGGTGAAGCCCTCGTTGTCAGCAGGCCGTGTGCAGTCGGTGGCCGTGCGCCTCATCGTAGAACGCGAAGAGGAAATCAAAAACTTTGTGCAGACCAGTGCTTACCGCATCATGGCTCAGTTCACCTTCATGAAAGATGGACAAGAGTATAACCTTACCGCTGAACTGCCGCACCGTTTCGACACAGAAGAAGAGACCCGTAAGTTCTTGGAGTCGTGTGTCAATGCTGGCTATAAGGTCGATTCCATCGAGAAGAAACCCGCCACACGTTATCCCGCCCCCCCGTTTACCACGTCGACCTTGCAGCAAGAAGCCGCTAGAAAACTCGGCTTTTCGGTCGCCAATACCATGCGCATTGCTCAGCAGCTCTACGAATCCGGTAAAATTACCTATATGCGTACCGACTCCGTCAACCTCTCGAAGCTTGCCCTCGGCATGGCCAAGAAAGAGATCATGGAGAACTATGGTGCTGAATATGTGAAGACACGCCAATACCAGACCAAGACCAAGGGTGCACAAGAGGCTCACGAAGCCATCCGCCCGACCTACCTTGATCAGCATACCATCAAAGGCACTGCTGACGAGCGCAAGCTCTATGAGCTCATTTGGAAGCGCGCCATCGCCTCGCAGATGGCTGATGCCCAGATGGAACGCACCAACGTGAATATCGGCATCTCGACCAACAAGAAGCAGTTTGTCGCCACGGGCGAGGTCATCCTCTTCGATGGCTTCTTGAAGGTCTACATGGAAAGCTACGATGACGACCGTGCCGAAGACGCCGCCGTCATCCTGCCGCCCATTGAAGTGGGTACGGCCCTCGACATGGAGAAGATGGAGGCCCAGCAACGCTATACACGTCATCCGCTGCGCTACACCGAGGCTAGCCTCGTGAAGAAAATGGAAGAGCTCGGCATCGGCCGTCCTTCGACCTACGCGCCTACCATCTCCACCATTCAGAAGCGCGAATATGTGGTCAAAGGCGATGTGAAGGGCGAGCCTCAGACATACAAAATCATCACTCTGAAAAACAACAAGATAACTGATAAGACGGGCAAGGAAAACTACGGTGCTGAGAAAGGCAAGTTGTTGCCTACTGACATCGGCGTTTTGGTGAACAAGTTCCTGACCCAATACTTCGAGAGTATCGTTGACTACAACTTCACCGCTAATGTGGAGAAGGAGTTTGATAAGATTGCCGAGGGCAAGCGCAAATGGAACGCCATGATCAAGGACTTTTACAAGAGCTTCCATAAGCAGATCGTCTCCACAACGGAGCACTCTGGAAAGTTCAGCGGCGAGAAGATGCTGGGCATTGACCCTGCCACGGGCAAGAAAGTCTATGTGAAGGTGGGACGTTTTGGCCCAGTGGCCCAGATTGGCGACACCGATTCGGACGAGAAGCCTCGTTTCGCGGGCCTGAAGAAGGACATGAGTATCGAAAACGTCACTTTGGAAGAGGTGCTTAAGTTGTTCGACTTCCCGCGTTCGCTTGGCGAGTATGAAGGCAAGGAAATCACCGTGGCTGTGGGACGTTTTGGTCCGTATGTGAAGCACGACAACAAGTTCTACAGCCTGGCTAAGACGGACAATCCTGCCTTAGTGGAATACGATCGCGCCATTGAAATCATCAACGAGAAGCGGCAGAAGGACCAGAATAACATCATCCGCACTTTCGACCAAGATCCCGACTTGCGCGTGTTGAATGGTCGTTTCGGACCTTACATCGCTTATAAGAAGAACAACTTCAAGATTGCGAAATCGGTCGACCCAGCCACGCTCACCTTCGAGCAGTGCACGGCCATCGTGGAAGACCCAAAGAACGCACCAAAGAAGAAAACAGCGAAGAAGAAATAAGCAAACGAAAGCGGCGGAATCAATTCTGCCGCTTTTTTATTGATTCTATGTCGAAATCCGAATAATTTCCTATTTTTGCAATCTTTAAATCTTTGAATTTTTAAATTTTAAATACAACGAAAAATGGAGAAAAAAGACTTACTGAAAGACGTTGTCGAACATATCGACATCAAGAAGTACGACTCGACTGAACTCATCAACGCCATGCGCAAGATGTCGTTCACCTCGCGCGACACCGCCCGCGCCGCCGACATCCTCTGCCAGATGATCGCGGAAAAGGATTGCACCAACATCCTCACCATCGCCGGTTCCACCTCGGCCGCTGGCTGTATGCAGGTGTATGTGGAGATGGTTCGTAACAAGATGGTTGACGCCGTGGTTAGCACGGGTGCCAGCATCATCGACATGGACCTCTTCGAAGCCCTGGGGTACAAACACTACATCGGCACGAAAGAGAACGTCATCCCCGACACCAAGCTGCGCGAGCTTTATATCGACCGCATCTACGATACCTTCATCGACGAGGAAGAGCTGCAGGCCTGCGACCAAGCCACCTGCGATGTGGCCGACACCTTGGAGTGCCGTCCCTACAGCAGCCGCGAGTTCCTCTATGAGGTCGGCAAATGGCTGGCCAACGGTCACGGCGTGAAGAAAGAGAGCCTCATCCAGACCTGCTACGAATGCGGCGTGCCGATCTTCTGCCCCGCTTTCAGCGACAGTAGCGCCGGTTTTGGTATCGGTAAGCACCAATGGCTCCGCAAGAAAGCCGGCAAGCCTTATGTGAGCATCGACTCGGTGGCCGACTTCCTCGAGCTGACCGAAATCAAGATGAACAGCCCGCAATCAGGTCTGTTTATGGTCGGTGGCGGTACACCCAAGAACTTTGCCCAGGACACCGTTGTCTGCGCCGAGATCCTTGGTCATGAAGTGCCCATGCACAAATATGCCATCCAGATCACCGTGGCCGACGTGCGCGACGGCGCCTGCTCGTCCTCAACGCTGCTCGAAGCTGGTTCATGGGGCAAGGTGAGCGAAGAGCTCCAGCAGATGGTCTATGCCGAAGGCACCACCGTCATCCCCGCCATCGTCAGCTATGCCTACCACAACGCACCGTGGCGTGAGCGTGAGTATAAGAACTGGCAGAAACTATATAAGTAAATGCAGAATTAAGAATTAAGAATGCAGAATTGGAGCAAAGCCCAACAGTGCATTGCTTCATTCTGCATTCAACATTCTGCATTCAACATTCTTAATTAAATATGGACATCAGCATTTTCCTTGAGCCTGTAGCTGAGAAGTGTTTCAGCAAGGCCTACCGTCCGGGCAAGCAGACCTTGGGCGAGACGATTAACATCTACCGCAACGAGGATGAGTTCCCCGACCTCGAAGGCGTGGATTTGGCCATCATCGGCGTCAAGGAAGAGCGCGGTGCGGTCGACAACAAAGGCTGCGCCGATGGCGTGGACTATATCCGGAAAGCCCTCTATCCGCTTTTCAACCATTGGCCACAGCTGCATATTGTCGACTTGGGTAACATCAGAATCGGGAAGGAACTCAACGACACCTATTATGCCGTCAGTCAGGTGCTTACCGAGCTGATGAAAAACAAGACTGTGCCTATCCTCATTGGGGCGGGACAGGACCTCACCTACACGATGTACCAAGTGTATGAGCCCACAGGCAAGCTCATCAACATCGCCGCCGTCGACCCCATGTTCGACATCGGCAACGACAAGGAGGCGCTCAATTCGCATTCCTATTTAAGCCATATCATCCTGCACCAGCCCAATTTCCTGTTCAACTTCACCAATATCGGCTACCAATCGTATTATGTTGACACAGAGAATATTGAACTGATGAAACAGCTGCTCTTCGATGCCTATCGTTTGGGTAGCGTCAAGCAAAACATCGAATTGACCGAGCCCCTCATCCGCAATGCCAACCTCTTGAGTTTCGACATCTCGGCTGTCCGCGCTGCCGATGCACCAGGCGTGAAAAACGCCTCGCCTAACGGCTTCAACGGCGAAGAGGCCTGCCGCATGACGCGCTATGCCGGTTTGAGTTACAAGCTCTCGTCCGTCGGTTTCTTCGAGTACAACCCACACTACGACATCAATTCGCGCACGGCCAACCTCATCGCCGAGATGATTTGGTACTTCATGGAAGGCTTCTCCAGCCGCCAGGACGATATCCCCACTTTGGAAAGCACCGATTTTAAACGCTACAATGTGCAAATCAGCGATAGTCAAGACGTGGTCTTCCTCTGCCATAAGATTACAGGCAAATGGTGGATGGACATGTCGTTCCTTCAAAACGCCGACCAGCGTTACGAAAGGCACCATTTCATCCCTTGCTCGAAGGAAGACTACGAACAAGCTATGTGCAATGAGCTACCGGACAAGTGGTGGCAGTTCTATCAGAAACTGATGTAAACTAGATTATTTTTACTTTTGCAGAAAATATTTAAGCAATGAAAAAAGCATTATCAATCTTAACTTTATTATTCTTATTGTC
The DNA here is from genome assembly GCA_017632935.1 of Bacteroidales bacterium. Lineage (GTDB taxonomy): Bacteria > Bacteroidota > Bacteroidia > Bacteroidales > F082 > Limimorpha. The sequence continues at coordinate 85,131 of JAGBQJ010000023.1, forward strand.
CTTTACGGTGAAAGCACAAGACGATAAGAAACCCGACTGGATGCGATGGCACTATCTCTCCGAGGAGGAGATGTACGACAAGTCGCGTGGCATGAACTTCGTCGAGACCGACCCGCCGACGGGGGAGCCGCGTTTCGTGGCCGAGTTTGAGCCCATGCAGGGTGTCATGGTTTCTTATGCTTCATCTTATGGTGGCTTTGGAATCCCTGTGAACTTGATAGCGCAACTGGCTGAAAACTGCCATTTGTACTGCATCGTCCCTTCTTCATACCAAGGCAACGCCCAAAACACAATGCAAAATGGTGGTGTCAACATGAGCAATGTTACCTTTGTCAATGCCCCTGTCGACTCTTATTGGATTCGCGACTACGGCCCGTGGTACATCTTCGAAGACCGTAATCCCGCCATCGTTGACAACATCTACAACCGTCCGCGCTACAACGACGACAACATGTCAAGCGTGTTCGCCAACTTCTGGAACATCCCCATGTACGGCATGAAGGTTGAGCACACGGGCGGCAACATGATGGAAGATGGTCGCGGCCACGGCGTGAGTGATGACCTGGTTTTTCAGGAAAACATGGATGACTATAATATCAATGAAGCCACTGTTCGTCAAAGAATGCGCGATTATCTCGGCATTGACCCTTATCATGTGACCATCGACCCGCAAGGTGACTATATCGCCCATGTGGACTGCTGGGGCAAATACCTTGCGCCTGACAAGATCTTGATTGCCCGTCTGCCGCAAAGCAACCCTCGTTACCAATACTATGAGCAAGTGGCTCAGTATTTTGAGACCACCAACTGCTGCTGGGGCTATCCTTACCATGTGTATCGTGTGGACGAACCAGGTGGCAATACCTTGGCACCTTACACCAACAGCCTCATCCTTAATAAGACCGTGTATGTGCCGCTGGGCTCCAACAGCACCTACAATAACCAAGCATTGGCAGTCTATCAGGAGGCCATGCCTGGTTATAACATCGTAGGAGTGCCAGGAGGTTCGGCTGGCTGGTTAAATACGGATGCCCTACACTGCCGCACCCGTGGCGTGATGGACTTCAACATGCTCTTCGTCGACCACCGCGATGTGCTTTTTGGCGAGCAAGCTTGGCAAGACTCCATCGCAGTCACTTCCAAGTTCATTGCTTACAGCGGACAAAACCTGAAGCAAGACTCGCTCCTTGTTTACTATAGCATTGACGGTGGTGCCTATCAGACGGCTCATATGACCGCCACGGGCAACCCCGATGAATATGTCGGTTACATCAAGGGTTACCAAGGCGAGTCGGAGATTGACTATTATGTGTTTGGTGCCGACATGTCAGGCCACCGCTATACACAGCCTGTCTTTGCTGGTCTCGACCCGCACCACTTCACTATGGAGGCACACGAGCCAACACCTCCTGGTGAATTAGTGGTTTCTCCTGAAACACTGACCTTTGAGGAGCCTTTTGAGACGCACACATTCCAAATTATCAATGAAACTGAAAACTCCGTCACGATTTCTGCCATCAATGTGAATCCCAATGACAATATACTGCTGCTTTCCCATGCCAATCTGCCTCAGACGCTTCAACCCAACCAATCCATGAACGTGGTAGTGGAATTGAACGGCATGGGGTCAAAAGGCTATAACACTTACACCATTACCGTGGTGACTTCTGTGGGTGATAGACAAGTTACCGTCAGGGTCAACGAGGAAGCCTGGGATGAAGGCTTGGTGTTGATGCCCATGCAGGGACTCACCTTCGGCCCAAATGCGTCGACGACCCAGACCTTCTACCTGAAAAACACCAACGCCTTGCGGAGCATCACGTTGAATGACATATACGAAGACGGCAGTAACTATTTTAATATGGAGCCAAGTCACTCCCTTCCTTACAGCATCCAAGCTGGAGAGAGGTTTGCGGTGACCGTTACCTTGGTCGATTTCCCCGAACAGGAAACCACGGCCAATGTCTTCGTGAACTGCTCCGACTACGCCCAAAGCACGACTTACTTCACCATCGGCGCTTTCCCGCCCCCGCCGCAAGGCGAGCTCGTGATTACGCCCGACACTTTGTGGTTTGATAATATGGGTGATGTCAGATCGTTCATTGTCAACAATGGCACCAACGACGTCGTGACCATTCAAGACATCATTCCCGAAGAAAGCGCTTTGGTTTTCGAGGAAATCACCTTGCCGTACACGCTGCTGGCCGGACAAACCGTTACTGTTGCCGTAAGGCTACTAACGCCACCCGCGAAAGACAACTATTTCATCCGTGACATCAACGTGCAAACTTCGTTGGGCGAACGTCATGTTACCGCTATGCTCAGAAAGACCGCTTTCGATTACGGCTTGGCGGTCGTTGGCTCACCCACGATAGAAATAGTCAACGAAAATGGTGCCGAAGGCGTGTTGACCAATCGCAATTACGGAACACAGACACCTATTGATATCTATTCTATCGCCGAAGACGGCACGAATTATCTGAACATCGTGCCGCAGCACACGCTGCCTTACACCTTGCAGTCTTCCGACTTCTTTACTGTGACGTTCTACGCTAACTCACACGCCAAAGGAACGGTCAACACCATGGTGTATGTGGAGTCGAGCGACAGGCGCTGCGAGTTCTTTGTTACCATTGAAGACAGCCTATTCAGCATCACCGAACTCTCCGCCGAAGCCAAGCTCTACCCCAATCCCACCACAGGCCAATTCACCGTGGAAGGCACTAATGTGGAACATGTTGAGGTCTATAACCTTGTCGGACAGAAGGTACACGAGGCCGAAGGCCAAGTGGTGAATATCGACGCCGCCAACTGGCACAAGGGTATCTATCTAGTCAATATCATTGAACAAAATGGTGCCGTGGTAGCCAAGAAATTGGTGGTGAAATAATCCTTGTAGAGACGCGATTCATCGCGTCTTATTGAAAAAACTATGAATCCCCGAATATGTGTCGGGGATTCTTTTTATTTTTGCGCATAAATCAAAGATTAATACCAATGAAAAGAATCATCCCCATCCTCTTTTGTTGTCTCTTGGCCTTGGCTGCCTGCCAGAAGAAAAACGCCTCGCTGTTTCGCGGCGACTATAGCTTCAAGATCTCGGGCAGCGTCACCTTGGACGAAATCGATGCTAATGACGAGCCAGCATCTTATACCATCAGCCTGCCCAATGAGATAGGACAATTGGAAATCAGTGAACTAGGAAACGGTAAAGACAGCGTCCTAGTGGTGATGAACACCATGGGCGGCGAGGTCGTGGTCACCCACGCCTACTGCCAAGACAACGAAATCTTCCTGCGTGACTTCACCAAGAACACGCTGATTTTCACGGGTGACTCGCTCACCTTGAAGAACGACCTGCGCGTCAGTGCCAAGGGACAGATGTATGAGGACAACACACTGATCCTCAATATGACTTACGAAGGTGAAGCAGAAAGCAACGAACGCAGCTTCAAGGTGTATGGCGACGATATCCGCATGGCAGCGATAAGGAACTAACGCTATGAAAACAAGACATATCTTTTGGTTTTTGCCCCTGTTGTTGGTAGGCTGCGCCGACACCGACCCAAGCCAGCTCAAGGAGAAACTTATCGGCGGTCCCGCTAAGGAGCGTGTCATCGCCGTAGGGGTGCAACGTATCGACACTGTGGGCGGCTTGGTACGCAACAGCTATCCAGGCTATCTTGAGGAAGGCAACACCGTTGACATCAGCTTCAAATATGGCGGCACCTTGCAGACGCTCAATGTGAAAGAAGGTAGTACTGTGCGTAAAGGTCAAGTGTTGGCACGTGTGTCGTCGCCACAGATGGAGAGCACCCAGCGCTCGGCGCAAGCCACCCTCGAACAAGCCCAAGACGCTTACGACCGACTGAAAAAAGTGCACGACAACGGCAGTCTCCCCGAGATTAAATGGCGCGAGATGGTCGCTAACCTCGAGAAGGCCCAGGCCGCCCTCGACTTGGCCAATGCCATGCTGCAAGACAACACCGTCACGGCACCGTTCAACGGCACCGTTACCAACCTGAGTGCCGTGGTGGGTGAGAGCATCACCCCGCTGAAACCCATCATGCGCATCATCAGCACCGAAGGCTTGGTGGTGAAGATCAGCGTGCCGGAGAACGAAATCTCCAAGGTGCAAATCGGCGACACGGCACAAATCCTCATCCCCGCTCTCAATGACCGCCGCTGCAAAGGCCATATCCTCGAAAAGAACATGACCGCCTCGCTGCTCACACATAGCTATCCTGTCAAAGTTCTCATCGACGAAAAAGATACCGCTTTTGCTCCCGGTATGATTGCCAAGGTGGTTTTGAGCGCGGATGTCGACAACGGCATCGTTGTTCCCGCCAACGCGGTCTTGATCAACAACGCTGGCAAATTTGTTTGGGTTGCCAAAGATGGTCGCGCGACACGACAAAGTATCACCATCTCGGGCTATTCGGGCACGGGCGTGGTGGTGAGCGAAGGTCTGCATGGCGGCGACTTGGTCATCGTGGAAGGATATCAGAAGATTAGTGAAGGAATGAAAGTGGAATGCGGAATGCAGAATTAAGAATGTGGAATTAGCGTGAGGAGTGATGAATAGGCTAAAAGTCGATAAGGGAATCATCGGAGGCAGCATACGGCGGCAGAGAATCGTCTGGGTCGTCGTAGCCGTCATCGTGGCCTTTGGCATCTATGCCCTCGTCGACATGAAGAAAGACGAGTTTCCTGCCTATACCATCCGTCTGGGCATCGTGGCAGGCGTGTATCCCGGCGCCAACTCCGAAGAGGTGGAGGCCCAGCTTACCAAGCCCCTCGAACAGATGCTGTTTGAAATGCCCGAAGTCGACCGAAAGAACACCTATTCCGTCACCAAGGAAGGGATGTGCTACATCTACACCAGCCTCGACGAGTCGGTGAAAGACAAGGACATCGCCTGGTCGAAAATCCGGCATAAAATCAACGAGTCCAAGGCGTTGAACTTCCCAGCGGGCGTGTTGGCCATTGCCGTCATCGATGACTTCGGCAATACCTCTTCGCTGCTCATCGCCATGGAGTCGGCCGACAAGACTTACCGCGAGATGCATGACTACACCGATGACCTCACCCACCGCCTACGCGCCATCCCCGAGATGGGCAACGTCCGCGTGATGGGCGAACAACACGAAGAGATCGCTGTCACGGTCGACAAGGAGAAGCTCTCGTTCTATGGCATCAGCCCCAACACGCTCATGCTGCAATACGCCTCGCAAGGCCTGCTGACCACCACGGGCACCATGCAGACGGATGACTTCGACCAGCCGCTGCACATCGAGAATCCTATGGTCAGCGAGCAGGAGCTTGAAGAGCAAATCATTTACTCCGATGCAGCGGGTAACACCATCCGCCTGCGCGATGTGGCCACCGTCGAACGCCGTATGGCCGAGCCATCAAAGGTGGTCAACTTCAATGGTAACGACGCTTTGATCATTAGCGTGGAGATGCGTAAGGGCTACAACATCGTGGCCTTCGGTAGGGAAGTGGAGAAGGTACTCTCCGAGTTTAAGGCTACCTTGCCTGACAGCGTGAAGCTCTACCGCATCACCGACCAACCCAAGGTGGTGCAGAAATCCGTCAGCTCGTTCCTCCGCGACCTGCTTATCTCCATGATTGTAGTCATCGTGGTCATGCTGTTGCTCTTCCCCTTCCGCACCGCCCTTATCGCCAGTTCGGGTCTGCCCATCTGTACGGCATTCAGCATCGGGATGATGTATTTGTTTGGCATCGAGTTGAATACCGTCACTTTGGCCGCCCTCATCGTCGTGCTTGGTATGATTGTCGACGACTCTATCATCAATATTGATGGTTATATCGATAAGTTGAGTCAAGGCTACAAGCCTTTCGATGCTGCCGTAAGCAGCGCCAAGGAGCTCTTCATGCCCATGTTCATTGCTACGGCTGCCATCGCCTGTATGTTCTTCCCGATGACACGTATCATCACGGGGCCTCTGGGTGAGTTTGTGCAGCTTTTCCCCTGGACCGTCGCCTTCTCGCTGATGGCATCGTTGGCCTACGCCATGCTGGTCATCCCGGGATTGGAGATTATGTTCATCAAGCCGGAAGACAAACCGCGGCACAACGGCTTCGTAAGGGTGCAGATGCGGTTTTTCAGCTTCCTGCAGCGCATTTACGACAAGATGCAGAGCCACTGCTTCAAGCATCCCTTGTTCACCATCGGCATGGGTATCGTTTCCATCGTGCTCGGTGTGCTGATGTTCTTGGCTTTGCATGTGCAGATGATGCCTATGGCGGAGCGCGACTGCTTCGCCGTCGAGATTCGCCTGCCCGAAGGCAGCAGCCTCGAAGCCACTACGCGTGTCAGCGATTCATTGCAGCACATGATGCTTGCCGACAAGCGCGTCACCTCTGTGACGGCTTTCATCGGGGAGAGCGCCCCGCGTTTCCATGTGACCTACTCGCCCAGCATCCCCGCCTCCAACCTGTCGCAACTCATCGTCAACACCACCTCGAAACAGACCACCGAGGCCCTGTTGAAAGAGTGGGATGACAATTATTCCTATCACTTCCCGGAAGCATACGTGCGTTTCCGACAGCTTGACTACCAAGCCGTGGCAACACCCGTTGAGGTCTACGTCTATGGCGATGACTACACCAAGACCGCCCCAGTGGCGCAACAAATCAAAGATTATATGCTTACCTTGGATCATGAGTTGCGTTGGGTGCACACCGATTATGACGAACAGCTGCCGGCGGTGAAGGTGACCATGAAACCAGAAGAATGCGCCCGCTTGGGACTCACCAAAGGCTTCCTTTCCTTGGACCTGGCCAGTAGCCTTAACGGTCAACCCTTGACCACCGTCTGGGAAGACAGCCGAGGCATTCCCGTGAGGTTGTACTCCCAGCAAAACTATGATCCTAACGACTACGAATCTGTCCAAAACCAGCTGATCCCCACCATGGTGCCTGGCACCAATGTGCCGCTCCGTCAGGTGGCCGACATCAGCCCTGAATGGCATCCTGCCGAGTTGGTACACCGCAACGGCAAGAACGCCATCACCGTGGCTGCCGATATGAAGTTCTGGCGATCGCAGACGGTGAGCATGAAGAAGATACAGCAGTACATCAATACGGAAATCACACCCAACCTACCCGAAGGAGTGAGTATCGAATACGGTGGCCTGTCATCGCTCAATACGAGTGTCATCCCGCAGCTGCTGAAGAGTCTGATTGCCGCCATCTTGGTGCTGTTGGTGTTCCTGGTGGCCTATTTCAAGAAGCTGAATTTGGCCATCCTCACCTTGGGTTCCAGTGCCTTGTGTATGTTTGGTGCGTTCTTCGGCGAGTGGCTCTTCGGCCTTGACTTCGGCATGACCTCTTTGTTGGGTATCGTCAGCTTGATCGGTATCATCATGCGAAACGGCATCGTCATGTACGAATATGCCGAGACGCTCCGCACCGATGATGGCTTGCCCACTAAGGAAGCTGCTATGAAGGCTGGCAGTCGCCGTATGCGGCCCATCTTCCTCACCTCAGCCACCACTGCCTTGGGTGTGCTGCCGATGATCATCTCCCGCAACCCACTATGGATGCCTATGGGTGTGGTCATTTGCTTTGGTGTGGTGCTCTCGATGGTCATTATTCTGGCCGTGATGCCGGTGATGTATTGGCAAATCTTTAGAAGGAGCAAGTCATGAAGAAGTGTATCATCATATTAGGTCTGTTGTTGTCTTTGTCGGCTTTTGCCCAAGAACCTGACAAAACACGGCTTTCGGTGCAGGACTGCATTGACATGGCCTTGGAAAACAACATTGAGCTGAAGAACAGCCAGTTGGAAATTGACAAGGCAAGAGCAACGAAGGATGAAGCCAGAGCAGAATACTTCCCCACAGTGTCGGCCCAAGCCTTGGCTTTTGATGCCTTGAATCCAATGATTTCATTCGGTATCGAGGACATCGACAATGCCCAACTGCGGCAACTTCTTTATACCCTTTATGCTGAATATGGTGCCAACATGGGCATAGACAAAGAGTATTCCTTTGTGCAAAACGGTGTGATGCTTAACGCGATGGCGACCGAACCCATCTATGCAGGTGGTCGTATTCGCAATGGCAACAAATTGGCCAAGTTGGGCATTGATGCCGCTGAGACGCAAGCGAAAGAGAAGGAAGATGCAGTGTGCCTGCAAACCGAGACGTTCTATTGGCAAATCGTGGCCTTGCAAGAAAAACTGGCCACCTTAGATCAGCTCGACCGGCTTTTGGATACGCTCGACAAAGACTTATCGGGTGCCATCGAAGCAGGCTTGGCTATGCCCACTGACCAATACAAGCTGAAGGTGAAACAAAACGAGAGCCAACTCAACCGCAAGAAGGTTACCGACGGCATCACTTTGCTCAAGATGGCTTTGGCGCAATACATCGGTGCCGACTGGCAGACGATGACCCTTTCCGACACCTTGGACATGGAGACCGAGCCTACGGCCTATTACCGACAACCCAATGAAGCGGTGTCGTTGCGCAACGAAAGCCATCTCCTTGACCTCTCGATAGAAGCCGAAAAACTGAAAAAGAAGATGACCCTGGGCGAGGCCTTGCCTTCCTTGGTAGTGGGTGGCAGCGCAAACTATCACACCATCTTTGAAAACACCAAGCCCAATGCGATGGTTTTCGCCGTGCTGCAGGTGCCTATCACTGACTGGCACAAGACCTCCATCAAGCTGAAGAAGCACAACCTCGACACCGAAATGGCTGAAAACACCCGTCGCGACCTCACCGAGAAAATGGAGCTGCAGACCAACCAGGCATGGTTTAACCTAGAACAGAGTTGGTTGCGCATCACCATGGCGCAGACAGCCCTCAACGATGCCGAAGCCAACCTGAAAGTCACGCAAGACTATTACGAGGCTGGTTTGGTAGCCCTCTCCGACCTTCTTGAAGCTCAGACCTTGCTCAAGCAAAGCCGCGATGAGCTCACCGATAGCAGGGTAGAGTATCGGATTAATTTGGTGAGGTATAAAGCATTGGTGAAAGGGATCGAGAAATAAACCCTATTTAAAAACCACGCTATCCTAAAGTTTCGCCGCTACGAGTATGCCTCGTTAGAATAACATATAAACAACAGCCTTATTGCAGATTATGTCAATCTCTCAATAAGCTCACCATACTGTGGGAACTCGTGCATCAGAGTGTCTTTTTGTCCAAGCTCGAAGTTTTCGAAACTGAAGGCTGGAGCCACGGCACAACCTACCAAACAGAAGCCCTTTTTCGAGGGGATTTCGGCGGCAAACCACTGCTCAGGATGGATGACCACCTGCATCTCGCCGTCGGGCGACAGATGGTGAACCGTAAAATTCCCATCGGTATCGATAACGTAAAGATTGAGCGGCTCGCCAGCATGATAGTACCAAATCTCCGTCACGCAATGCAACCGGTGGAAAGCCGACTTGTCGCTGCCAGTGAGCATGTAATAGATAGTGGATATTTCCTTTTTGCCGGAACCGTCGTTGCCGTAAAGTTGACGATAGTAGCCGCCTTCTGGATGCGGTGCCAACAGGAGTTTCTCGATAATACTTTGATATTCAGTATCTCTTGCCATGTGTTCAAATCATTATGGCTGCAAAAGTACACTTTTTCTGGCTATTTTCAGTATCTTTGCGGCACTAACCAAATTTAGGTCAAATGCAGAAAGTTCTTTCCCTCTTGTTCTTGTTTTGCGCCTTGACGGGTTGGGCGCAAACGCCTCACCTTAAAACCGTGGAAATTCCAGATGCTGCCACTCCGTCGCTTCGTGCGGATGGCTTTCTGGGTTCGCACTGGACGCAGGATTATCCCTACAATCAGCTTTGTCCAAGAGACCCGGTGAATAACAATTCCTATAGCTATGCTGGATGTCCTGCTATTGCAATGGGGCAGATTATCAATTATTTGCGCACGACACAAGACACCCGCTTTTCCGATGACGATGACTATGCCCATAACTATGCCGGACGGAATTACACGATTGACGATGATTGGGAAACATTGCTTTTTCCGTCATTTCCAGAGTTGAACGAGATGTTGGATTCCGTTGATGCCACTTTCGAGCGTGGTGAACGACTTCCTGACGAGTTGGCAGCTGCCGTGGTTTTTGCTTGCGGCACAGCCCTCACGCAGGTCTATACCTCGGAAGGGTCTGGCACTTTTTATGTAGATCAGGCGTTTGAAGCCTACCAACGCTTTGGCTTTACGGACTGCCAGCTGTTTCGTACCCCAGATTCCGTTATGTATGCCACTTTGATCTCTAATTTGCAAGCAGGTTACCCCGCCCATCTGGCTGTTGAAGACCCCTCGGGACAGTACGGCCACAATGTCGTGGTCGATGGCTATCGCGAAGAGGACGGCAAGTTCCATATCAACTTCGGCTACGGTGGTTCTTTGGACAACTGGTACGACATCCCCGACCCAAATTTTTATTACGGAATGACCAAGGTGGAAGGCATCATTTTGAATATCATTCCCAAAGACGGGCCTTTGTCAATTCACGAATCAGCCCAACAACAGCCACTGGAAGTTTATCCCAATCCTGTTTCCGATGTTCTCTATCTGAAAAACCTTCCTTGTGAGCGAGTGGAGTATGCCATTTTCAATGTCTTGGGACAAGAAGTGACTTCGGGCGCTTCTTGTGGAACGATTTCCGTTGCAGCATTGGAAAAGGGACTCTATTGCTTGCAGATTAAGGGTGAAAACTACTGTAAAGCAGCGAAATTCATTGTGAAGTAATACGAGAAATAATTATTTTCTCTTCTTTATCCAGCCCAATACTCCCTTCACCAAGTCCTTCTCCATCCAGCAGATGAAGGCGCAGAAGACCAACAGCAGACCTGTGTTCACCACTAAGGTCCAGGCTTTGCTGTCGATGGTGATGTATTTCTGGGCAAAGAACAAGCCTAAGGCAATGGCAAAATACAGGAAGGCCGACTTCAAATCGTATGGTATAGGCGCCTTCTTTTGCCCGACAAAATAAGACAGTATCATACAGGTGCCATAGCCTGCAAAACCGCCCCAAGCGCAAGCCATATAGCCGTATTTGGGCACAAAGATAAAGTTGATGGCCAGCAACACCGCACAGCCTATGGCCGAGAAGATAGCTCCCCACCAAGTCTGGTCAATAAGTTTATACCAGAAAGAAAGGTTGAAATAGATGCCCATGAAGATTTCGGCCATCATCACGATGGGAATGACACCTAATCCCTCGCGGTAATCTTCACCCACAAAATGCTGCAAGAGCGGCATGTACATCACCACGGCGAGAAAAGCCAACAGCGTGAAGATGATGAAGTATTTCATCACCTTGGCTTGAGTCTCCTTATCGGCAGTATCACGCTTGCCGCCAAAGACAAAAGGCTCATAGGCGTAGCGAAAAGCCTGGGTAATCATCGCCATAATCATGGCAATCTTCACGCAAGCGCCATAGATACCCAGTTGGGCATCGCCTTCTTTAGTGGGAACGATGTAGCGGTAACAAATCTTGTCGGCCACCTGGTTGAGAATGCCCGCCAAACCCAAGAGCAACAGCGGCCAAGTATAACGCAACATCCGTTTCAGCAAGTCCTTGTCGAGACCATAACGCAGCTTTTTCAGTTCAGGGATAAAACCGAGCGTGATCAAACAGGTGCAGATCAGGTTGACAAAGAAAATATAACCAACTTGATAATAGTTTTCATACCAACCCATCAAGCCGGGACAACTAACTTTCAGCTTTGGTGCTAACAGGAAGATGAACAAGTTCATCCCGATGCTCATGAAGATGAACAACAGCTTTAGAGCAGCGAACTTGAGCGGACGATTCTCGTATCTAAGTCTGGCAAAAAGTATGGCCTGGAAGGCATCGAAACCCACGATAATCGCCATAATCTCCACAAACTCGGGATGTTCGGCATAATGCAGCGCGTTGGAAATGGGTTTCAGAAAAATGCTGACCAATATGATGAACACCAAGGACACAAAACCTACCGCTATACCCGCCGTCGAAAAGGTCTTGTTGGGATCAGCCCCTTCCTTATTGGCAAAACGGAAGAAGGTGGTCTCCATGCCGAAGGTCAGGATGACCAAAAGCAGGGCGGTGTAGGCGTAAAAGTTGGTGACGAGACCGTAGGCGGCAGGACCACCGGCCTCAGCGCAGATTTTGTAGGTATAAAGGGGCACCAGCAGGTAGTTCAAGAACCTGCCGATAATGCTGCTCAAGCCGTAAATGGCGGTTTGCTTCGCCAGGGAACCTAATTTGTTTTCTGCCATGGGTCGCTGTTTGAATTCAGAAACGCAAAGGTATGAATAAATGTTGTAGTTTGAATCAACTTTTTGGAAGTGTGATGACAAACTCCGCCCCCTCCCCTTCTTGACTCTCGAAGGAAATGGTGCCTCCGGCAGCCTGAACGATGTTATAACTCAGCGAAAGCCCCACCCCAGAGCCTCCCGACTTGGTGGTGAAATTGGGCAAGAAGATACGATCTTTGTCCTCTTCCTTTATACCCTTTCCATTGTCTTTCACGCTGATAACGAAAGCGTTTCCTGTGTCCTTCAAGCCGACTTCGATACGACCGTCAGGTTTCGAGCCGATGGCTTGCGTCGCATTCTTGATGAGGTTGCCGACGACGCTGTTCAAGTTGGTCTTGTCGCTATTGTAAGTGTGGTCTTTCGTCTTGTCGAAATTGTAAGTGAATTCGATGTTTTCCGCATTGTCGTAAAGATTCACCACGTTTTGGATCAGTTCGGCCAAATCCAAGGGTGCCGGTTGGTTTTCGGGCAACTTGGCATAGCGAGAGAACGAGGAGGCGATGTCCGACAGGGCATCAATCTGCTCGATGAGTGTGTTGGTCGTCCGCTGGATTTGTTCAGGCGTGGCCTTCCCATTGTCGATGTTGCGCTGCAATAGCTGCACGCTCAATCGCATCGGGGTAAGCGAGTTCTTGATTTCGTGAGCCACTTGTCGCGCCACGCCACGCCATGCCGTCTCCGTTGCGGTACGTTTCAGTTCGGCGGCACTCTTGTCCAAAGCCACGATGAGTTGGTTGTACTGCTTGACCAAAGCCCCGATTTCATCATTGTTTTTCCATTCGATCGGCTCGTTTTTCTGGCCTAACTTGTAATTGCTAAGTTTATCCTGGATGATAGACAGAGGCTGGGTCAAACGGCGTGTGATGAATAGGATGAAAACCAAAGCGCTACCTAACAACACAATAATGATGTTGAGGTAAGTGAGGATAAAGTTGCGGATCTCGTTGTGCAATTCGGTGGAACTTGAGAAATACGGCGTGTTGAGATAGGCCAAGGTGTTGCCGTTGGCATCGGTCAGCGGGATGTAAGCCGATTCGTATTTCCCTTTGCCGAGGTGTTCCTTGTGGGTAAAATAAAGGTCTTTGTTGCGGCTCAAACTCTGGTATGCCTCAGCATTCATTATAGGCGCCTGTAGATTAAGCTCGTTGATTTCAGGACGGGTGGTAGCCAACAGTTGACCATTGAGTTGATACAGGTTTAGATCCGTGAAAAATGTGTTCGCATAGTGCTGTAAAATGTCAGTCCAACTGTCTTTCGATGCTGTCCGCATCAGGTTGGCAAAGTCAAGGTCATTGCGCATCTCAAGAGAGAGTGTCCGGGTTGTCTCAAATTGTGCATCGGTGGTGTTTTGGTTGTACAAAGAACGCATGTAAAGCACTGAAACCGGACCTATGGCAACGAAGGCAATGCCCAAAGTCAGCAAGACTACAGTCTGCAAGCGCCGACGGAAACTCATGTCGCGCCAGCGTTGATGCTCTTTGGGTCGCGTCAACCAAACGATGAGCAGGAAAGGCAAGGAAAGGCCAAGGAAAATCAAGGCAAAGGGCGCCGTCTTTTGCGAGAAGCCTTTAGTCGGCGTGCTGATGACCACCGCATTGTTTTCACCGTCGATGATGGCGTAATGTTTGTATTTGCTGCTGGAAGTGAATTCGTGGTCTTTGACTTTCAGGCTGTTGAGGAAGTTGGGGTAGACGTAGCGACCGTATTTGTAAACAAGCAGATTCCCTCTGAAATTGGCCACTGAATAGTCATAAGGCTTTAGGCTGTTGGACTCTTTCAGGAGTTGCGGGAAACCGAAACCCTCGGGGGCAATGGGCTTATAAAACTCGAAATACAGTGCTTTCCTCAGGGTGTCTTTTGCAATGTCGATACGAGCCAAGTAGTTGGGGTCCAAGGTGTAGTAATCCATGAAATAAAGGTTGTCCCCTACCCTTTCGTTTTTGTTGTTGGCCAGTTTTTCATTGAAGAAGCTGTCGCATTCTGTGACGAAGCCTTCGGGCTGTATGGTGATCTCCTCGCCAGGCGCACATAGGGTCAGCGTAGTCGAATAGGCTTTCATGGTCTCGTCAAAAAGCAGATCCTTGGAATAGCCGAGAATGACGTCGGCCAACACGTTGCTTTCTGCAAACAACATGTCCCTTAATGTTGTGTCAGCCTTCATTTGTTGAGCAAAATGGGCGTAACTTTCTTCAAATGCCGAATCGCGTTTCTCCATCAAGTTTTGCGCTTGTTGCCGCATTTGCTCGTTTTCTTTCTTGACGCCAATCTTATAGAACACGTATGTTCCAATCAAAGAAACCAACAGAATGACGACCATGCCGAGCTCAACGACATGTGACTTCTTCCCCACCCTCTCCTGTGGCTCCCTGCGCTTGCCAAAGGCCAACAATAGTCCCACAAGCACCACCACAAGAATAGGCAAAGGCCAAAGATATCGGAAAGGCGTTTTCAGTTTCGGTTTGTCGGCAATTTGGTATTTGGCCAAGACCTTTCCAGCACCGTTGACCAAAGGGATGCCCTCGGCGTTTTCCGACAAACGAATGTCAGCATCAATAAACCTGGGCAAACTCGGTGTAACATATTCAAAATACGGATTATCAATCTGATAGGTGGTGTTGACCAATTTGTAGACATAGTAAGTCATGTTGCCAGCCTCGTACGACTTCACATAGTAATTGCCTGACAACAAAGGACAAATGGTATCATGCCCAACAACTACTTTGCGCTTCATTAGCTTCGGGTTGACTTCATTGCGATTCCAATACACCAAAGTATCGTTCATGAAAATTGTCAACCCCGTCTGGTTGCGCTCCAAATCATCATGGTTGAGTCCTTTCTCTATTTGCGAACGCATTTCCTCATCCATACTCAACACCGAATCTTGAAGGGTGCGATTGAGAAAACTCGGTTTCAATGAAAAATAAAAGAACAACCATGTCGCCAACATCAAAACGAGGCCGACCAAACACAGCAGCAAACCGGTTTTCTTAATTCTCTTACTTTTCATCTCAGATTTTTATGATAACATATGAATTTGTTTGATATTGTGTGAGTTATAAAAAGTCTTCCGCATTGGCCTTTTGAACACTCAACCATAATGGCATATAAAAACAACACAAAACGTCTTAAACACGCCAAAAATAGGCAATTTTTCAATTCTACTTTTTCTTCTCAAAAACATAAACCAAACTCGACCACTCTCCTGACCGTCTCGCTTTGCAATTTGAAATCCATCCACGGAATGCTCCACGAATTAAAGGCAGGGAATGGATCTTGTATTGCTCGCTCAGATACGAAATATAATAAGCATCCCACTTCAACTTGTCCATCTTGACAAGTTCTAAGCCATTGGTTCTGAATATTTTAGTTAAAGTTGTCTTATTGAAATGATTCAAATGACGAGGCACATCGTAGGCTGCCCAATGCTCCTTGTAATATTGTCCATCGTAGGACTTGTAATTAGGCAAGGCGATAACAATTCGTCCATTTTCTTTTATTAGTCGCTGTAACTGTGTGATTTGCCACTTCAAATCATCGACATGTTCCAACACATGCCACATGGTAATCAAATCAAAACATCCATCAGGAAGGCTTTCTAAATCCTCACTTGAAAAGATCTTGGCTTTCGTGCGTTTCTGAGCGATGACTTTGGCGTCCTCTGAAGGCTCCACGCCAGTACATTCCCAACCATGCAATTCAGCGGTATGCAGAAAATCGCCCACGCCACAACCAATATCCAACATTTTTCCAATACCTAATCCCTTGGATGCCAACTTATATTTATGCTTTAGATTCGTCTTTTTGACACGCTCATACACTTTTGGAATAAACCCTTTTGTATTCTCCTGGTGACTATAATACTCCTCAGATTTATAATAATCGCCGATTTTGTCCTTGCTGGGACGTGGCATGGTATAGAGCAAACCACAATTCAAACATTCACATATATGAAAGTCTTCTTTGGTCAGAAACTCATCCTTCAGCCAAAGATTGATTTGTGCGTTGTCGGAGCCGCACCATGGACATTTGTTGTTCATCTTTCGTCGTGTTTCATGTGAAACAAATATGCTATCTTCCTAAGAATATGGCTAATACGTTGATATCAGCCGGAGAAATCCCACTGATTCTTGAGGCTTGTCCCAAGGTTTCAGGATGGTATCGGTTCAGTTTTTCCCTTGATTCATACGATAATGACTGTAAACTGTGGAAATCGAAGTCTTTAGGTAGTTTCACATACTCCAAACGGTTGAGTTTTTCAGCCAGTTCGTTTTCCTTTTGTATATAACTATCGTATTTGATCAATATTTCAGCCTCTTCCATACACTCTTTCTCAAATCTGTCTTCGATATTACAATAGGCTTTTAGAGGCTCCAACTGCGCTACCATTTCCGATAAGTTAATTTGAGGCCGCAGTAACAAATAAGACATTCTCACCTTTTGGTCAATGGGCGAACTTTCATTATGTTCCAAGAGACTATTGATTTGCTCTGGATAGACGTAGTTTTCCTTGAGGAAATCCATGATCTCCCCTACCCTTTTTTGCTTTTGTAACAGTTTTTGATATCGATCTTCTTTGGCCAAGCCTAATTTGTAAGACTTTTCGGTTAGACGTGAATCGGCGTTATCCTGGCGTAACAAAATGCGGTATTCTGCCCTACTGGTGAACATTCGGTAGGGTTCATCCACGCCTTTTGTAATGAGATCGTCAATCAACACACCAATATATGCCTCTGTCCTTGACAACACTAAAGGCTGCTCATCGCGTAAAGCCAACGCCGCGTTGATACCTGCCATCATTCCTTGGCAAGCAGCTTCCTCGTAACCCGTGGTGCCGTTGATTTGTCCGGCAAAATAGAGGCCATGCATGAGCCTGGTTTCCAAAGAATGGTGCAGTTGCTCCGGGGGGAAGTAATCATATTCGATGGCATAACCCGGACGATAAATCTTGGCATTTTCAAAGCCCTCAATCTGCCTCAAAGCTTCATATTGTATATAATCCGGCAAACTGGAGCTGAAGCCATTGAGGTAGTATTCCTCTGTTGTCCAGCCCTCGGGCTCCACAAAGAGTTGGTGGCTGTCCTTACCTGCAAAACGCTCAATCTTATCCTCAATGCTGGGACAATATCTAGGTCCAACACCTTGAATACGACCGTTGAACATAGGCGAATACTTGAAACCTTTGCGCAACGTCTCGTGTACTTTTAGTGAGGTATGAGCAATCCAACAACTCTTTTGTTTGGTTATTTTGAAGGGCTCGATATAAGAGAATCCGACCACCTCGTCATCGCCCTTTTGCTCAATGAGTTTGTTGAAATCTATCGTTCGGCCATCGACCCTGACAGGCGTACCAGTTTTCAGTCGTTTAGCTTCAAAACCATACTCTTTCAGCTGTTCAGTGATGCCATGACTGGCCACCTCACCCATTCTTCCGCCAGGGAAATGCTGTTCCCCGATATGAATCAAACCATTCAGGAAGGTGCCATTAGTAAGAATCACGGCTTTACTATTGATTTCACCGCCCATAAGCGTCTTCACGCCCTTTACTTGATCACCCTCAACAATCAACCCTATCACGGTGTCTTGCCAGAAGTCGACATTGGGTGTCTTCTCCAAGAGGCTACGCCATTCGGCAGAGAACATCATCTTGTCGCTTTGACAGCGCGGACTCCACATGGCGGGACCTTTGGACTTATTCAACATCCGGAATTGGATCATCGTACGGTCACTGACGATACCAGAATAGCCCCCCATGGCATCAATTTCGCGCACAATCTGTCCCTTGGCGATGCCCCCCATAGCAGGATTGCACGACATGGAGGCAAACAGGCGCAAGTCCATAGTGACCAACAAGACCTTGCTGCCCATATTGGCCGCTGCTGCCGCTGCTTCACAGCCCGCGTGACCAGCGCCTACAACGATGATATCATAGGGTTCAAAATACATCTTCTTTTCAGTGTTTCACGGGAAACAATAGATATAATAATTTGATATTCAACTAATTAAATAAATATTTCAACGCTTCTTCCTCTTTTTCACGCATCACCTGCCCGTCTTCATCTGTGTGGTCGTCAAAGCCTACTAAATGCAAGACACCATGGATAATGACACGATGCAACTCACTCTCGTAACTCCGGCCAAAGGTAACAGCGTTCTCTTTGATACGATCTATACTGATGCAGAATTCACTTGACAGTACGGTATCACACTCAGTCAGCGGGAAGGTGACGATATCAGTATAGAAGTCATGACCCAAACGCTCTCTGTTGATCTCCAACAACTTCTCATCACTGCAAAAATAGTAGTACAACTCCCCTATCGTCTTGCCGTACTGCTCAACTACCTCACCAATCCAAGCTTTAATGCGCTGCAGATCGATAGGCGGCATATCCACATCCAATGTACTGAATCTGATCATATTAATGCGTATTTTTCTTCAGGTAATAATCGTTAATCTTATCTTTGTAATAAGGAGCGTATTCAATCGGGTTGTTGCGCAGGAACTCCTGGTTTTTCTTGAGCGACTGCTGATAAAGAAATTCATCAATCTTACGGTCGAAATGCGAGCCCTTGTATTCATTGGATTTGCGCTTTTCTTCCTGTTCGCGTTTTTCTTGGGCTTTCTGCGACTCCAGCATCCTTGATTCTATCTTTTGGCTGCGCTCAATCATTTGACGGTTGATCTTCTTATTCACCAACTCCTCTTCCAGCTTCTCCATTTCCTTGATAATCTCATTCAAGCCGTCATCGCCGATTTGTCCGTTTTCCTTCATCTCGTTGAGCATCTGCTGCATGCCTTGGCGCAGCATCTCCTGTTCGGCGGCCATGCGGGCAAATTCCTCACTCATTGGGTTCGGCGTTTGCTGTCCCGACTCTTGCATCTGCTGCATTTTTTGTTGCATCTGTTTGAGTTGTTCACTCAACTGTTGCTGTAATTGCTGCATCTTTTGCATACTCTGCTGTCCCGTTCCGGGTTTTGGGTTTGAACACGACATCGGCATGCCCATGGCCTCCATGCTGTTTTCCATATTTTCCAACGACTCAGCAATCATCAACGCAAGGTTGTTCATCGACATCATGGCCGTCTGTTGGTGCCGAGCAGCTTGTGAAACCTTCAGATTGTTGAGGTATTTCATTGCGTTTTCCGTCTGATTTTCAATGGTATGCAACTCATCGAAAACGAAATTCTGAATCATAGGTTGACGCATGGCCATGCTACGCAGCGAGTCGCGGACCATATTGAAATTATCAGCCACTTCCTTTTGACGGATGATTTTTTCTACCAACGACGGATCATCCGTGCGCATCTTGCCAATCTCAGTCATCAAGGCTTCCTGCTCATGCGAAGCGTGGACGACATTTTCAAGCAAAATACGCATCAGATGGGCGTCTTCGGCCATTTGTTGCATGCCTTGCATCTGGAGCATTGACATCATATTCTGAGCCATCTGTTGCATCTTCTGACCCGCATCCTGTTTCTTCTGCTGTGACTGTTGCTGCTGGCTGTTTTGTTCATTTTGCATGGCGTCTTGCAGGTCTTGGTCAATGCTTTCCTGCATTTCCTCGTCCTTCTGCATGTCGAAGGGCTGTTGCAGGTCTTGGTTTTTCTCCAAAAGCTGGTCGAGTTCGTCCATCATCTTGTCAAACTCCTCCTTGGCTTCCTCGGCCGACTTTTGGTCGGTGTTCTCTCCTGTTTTGTTTTGGTTTTCAGCTTCTTGCTTCTGCAACTCCTCACCGAGTTGATCTAATTTATTGGCCAAGTCGTTGAGGTCTTTTTCCATCTTCAACTGCTCCAGAAGCGACAGATTACGGTCCAGCAATTCCTGCATTGATTGGTTGTTTTTCTTGATGTCCTGCATCATCTGCTGCATCTGTTCGCGCGGCATCTCCTCAAGCAACTTGTCGATTTGCTCCATCATTTTACGAAGTTCCTCGGGTATCACCTCGTCAAAGAGTTTGTTGATCTGTTCCTGTTTCTTGATGAGGTCTTCGTTGCCCAAATCATGCTCTTTCATGAAGTCGGACAGCTTCTCTTGTTCTTCTTGCAATTTGTTCCATTCGTCCTGAATCTGCTGCTGCTTTTCCAACAACTCTTTCATCTTCTCCTTGTCCGACCAGTCCAAGTCCTTTTTCTGAATGAGGTCTTGCAGCATTTTCTCGATTTCGTCTTGCAACTTGTCGGCTTCTTGCGATTTCTCCTGGAGCCGCTCCATGATGTCTTCCGATTGTTGGTCAGCTATGCTGTCCAAAGCGGATTCTGAAGGCTTGTAATAGGTAAACGTTTCCGAGCGCTTCGACTTGGGCCCGTGGAAACCATCGTTATCCCAGACCACAAAATAGACCTCCATGTTTTGTCCAGGCATGATGCCAAGGCTGTCCATGTTGAATTGGTAGAAGAAGGAGGAGCGCGTCTGCTTGAGGTCTAGAGGGACGGTTTTGACGATGTTCTTTTCTACAGGCTCCTTCACGATGCAGTTGAAGGTCAGCTTACTGAAACCATAGTCATCGGTGACGAGACCCGAAAAATACACATCCGTGGAGAGTTGCTCGTCGAACGACTCCACGCGGATGTCGGGATAGGCATCGGGC
The DNA here is from genome assembly GCA_017632935.1 of Bacteroidales bacterium. Lineage (GTDB taxonomy): Bacteria > Bacteroidota > Bacteroidia > Bacteroidales > F082 > Limimorpha. Next base: position 106,010 of record JAGBQJ010000023.1, read on the forward strand.
AGCACATCGACAGAGAAGGGGAGGGGCTCCATGGTTTGGTTCCATGTGTTCTGCACCTGTACTTCAAACTTGGTGGATTGGGCAGCGACAAGTTGGTACTCAAAGACGCCATCATTTGCCGTAAGCTCAGTGGCCAATGAATCACGGCTGACGGTCATCTGTTCAGCGTCGCGTGTGTTGAAGCTGAAAATGAGCTTGGTACCTTGGGGGACAATAAGCCGCGTTTTAGCATCCAAGGTCTCGTTGGTGCGATGAATATAAGAGGGATAGTGTAACTCGCAGCGATAGGAGAGTAGGGTAGGGTTGGGGTGCACCGTGATATGCAACAGTCGGCTGGTGTATTCGCCTCCGATGACATTAAAGGTCAAATCATTGAACAGGTTCTTGAAAATGTAACTGAAATCGTTGGCCGAGCCTTTGGTCATCAGTTGTTGACCTAGTTCGCTTTTCACATAGAAGGCATCGGGGATACGGTCGCCGGTGACACGGATATTGAACTTCACTTCCTTGCCTTGGGTGGTCTCAATCTCGTCCTGTTCGATTTCCACCTGATAGGGTAGGGGCTTCTCAAAATGTTGCTCATAGTTGACGATGCGCTGGGTGGGCTGCACGGCGAAAGAGGGCAGGAAAACCATCAAGGCTATTAATATAAGGAGCGAACCGAAGAAGATGCCCAAATACTTCAAATTGCCACGCAAGTCGACAGCATCTGAAAACCGGATAGGGGAGAGGCGGGCACTACGCTGCTCAATAGTGGCCGCCAACAGCGCGTTATCGGAATCGGATGCTGCTTGGTTGCTCAGCTGTATGGTATTCAGCAGCTTGTCCTTGATTTCCGGGAAAAACTTGCCGATCATCACCGAGGCCTGTTCCACCGATATCTTTTTTCGGAAACGGATCAAGTTGATAAGCGGAATGAGGAAATAATACACCAAAACAAAGGCACTTCCCGCCAGCAAAAAAAGGAACAACACAAAGCGACCCTTGGGCGGAAACCAGGAGAAATACTCCAGTCCATTGATGAGGAGATAGAAGACGATCCACAGCACGGCACCTACCAACACGCCTTGTATCAGGCGGTTGAGGTAGTATTTCCGCGTGAAGCCCTCGATTTTCTCTATCAATTTGTTTGGTGCAGACATAGCAAGGTGCAAAAATACAAAAAAATGAGAACCTGCGGGTTCTCATTTTTTGTCTGGAGCCACATGTCGGACTCGAACCAACGACCTACGCATTACGAATGCGTTGCTCTACCAACTGAGCTAAAGTGGCGTCTCAATAGCGGCTGCAAAAATAGGAATAATTCGCGAAATGGAACGCATTTTTTGAAAAAATATGGGTTTATCGGATTGCTTTGCAAAAAGTCTAAAAAAACCTAATTTATAATCAGTTGAATATCTGTATTTTGTAAATTATTTTACCGAAAAACACAATAATTAAACTAATTTTTTAGTTGTATATTCAAAAAGTTCTCTATATTTGCAGCGTCAAGACAAACCAAAATGGCTATCAAACGACACATAGTATTATTAATGGTGATAGGATTATTCACATCATGCGTAACCCAACGCGCCAAGTATGTGACGCATGTTCCTGATTCGGTGACAGTGTTTAATATAGTCAATGCCGAAATACAATATCTTGACATCCCCAAAGACAATAAAATCGAAGTGCTCTCGCTGACCAACTGCGGTCTCGGCCGGATTCCTTCGAGCATCAAACATTGCAAGCATCTGCAAAGACTGAACTTGGAAGGCAACCAAATCAAGCACATTCCTAGATGGCTCAGTTCGCTCGATAGTCTTGAAGAAATCAACTTGAATTTCAACAAACTGAACTTGAAAAGACGGGATATCCGCCGCTTGTCGAAGATAGAAGACGTCCTGTTGGCGGGCAATGGCATCAAAAAACTCCCCGACAATGTCGGCTGCCTGCGTTGTGAAAGCCTGAACCTATCAAAGAACCAACTCAGCACTTTGCCCAAGTCGTTTGCCGAGATGAAACAAGTCAGATACTTGATTTTCTATGAGAACATGTTTGAATCCATTCCAGAAGAATTAGCCGGATTCAAGGATTTGAAGCACTTGGATTTCTACAAGAACAACATCAAGGAAATCCCTGATTTCATTGGCGACATGAACAACTTGCAACAACTTTTCCTTTCGTTCAACAAGATCGAGGAGATTCCTAATACCTTGCGCAACCTGAAACGTCTGAAATATTTCTATATCCATCACAACGAACTCCACTTCCTACCCGAATGGATTACGGAAATGGATTCCATAGAACGTTTTGGTGTGGGCTTCAACCACCTTCTGAACTTGCCGGATGTGTCGAAAATGAAAGCGCTGAAGGACTTCGACTGCGAGCAGAACCTGCTGGAACGTTTCCCTTGGGAACTCCTTGAAAAGCCCGATATGGAGATGATTAATGCGCGAAACAATGCGTTTATGCTCACTGACGAGGAAAGACTGCGGCTTATCAAAGCAAGCAGAACCATCAATATCAACTATGACAATTAATCAAAAGACAACGATATGAAAGCGTCGACTATGAAAGAATTAACAAAAGCCGAAGAGCAAGTGATGCAGGTCATCTGGACCATAGGGCAGGGCTTCGCCAACGAGATTATGGCGGCCTATCCGGAACCCAAGCCGGCCTATAATACAGTGCTCTCCATCATTAAGATTTTGGAGAACAAGGGCTTCGTAAAGCACGAGACCTTCTGTCGCGCCCATCGCTACAGTGCCGCCATCAGCAAGGAGGAGTACTCCCATCGCTATCTCGGCAGCGTGGTGGAGCGTTATTTCAACAATTCCTATCTCGATCTGGTCTCGGCCTTCGCCAAGAAGGAGAACTTCTGTGTCGAGGAGCTAGAAGAGATGAGAAGAACCATCGACGAGGCCCTCGCCTCAGAAAGGAGCTAAGCCATGAATGCAAAAGAACTCATACTTGGTCACCTGCTGCCCATCGCAGCCACCGTTGCCGTCCTTTGGCTGGTCTATCGTCTGCTATTCCGCAACAGCAACCGCTTGCGTTTCAACCGCTTCTTCCTGCTGACCAGCCTGCTGCTGGCGCTGGCGATGCCCTTGCTGGGTCTGCTCTCGGGACTCGAAGTGCCTCAGATGGCCACCTTGAAACAAAGCCTGTTCAGCGGCTTCATGCTGAAGGAGATTATCGTCACTCCTGACGGTCAGCCTGTGTTGCCCGAGGTGACGGTCGTCACCGAAGCGCCGTCCCGTTTCAGTGTGTGGCAAGTGGTTGGAGGAGTCTATCTGTTAGGTATGGGCGTGATGACGCTGCTCTTCCTCTTCAAGCTGGCCCGTCTCATGTTGCTCATCATCCGTTCGCCCAAGCGCAAGATGAATGGTTTCACGGCAGTATATCTGACTAAGGTCCCTGAGCCTGTCGAAGGGCCGACCCCAACACAACCGGGTTCCTTCTCCTTCTTCCGTTACGCCATTTTCCCCAACGAAAATATGGAGCCCGACATCATGCGGCACGAGTTGAGCCACATCGAGCACCATCATTCCTGGGACATCCTCTTTGCCGAATTAATGATGATTGTGCAATGGTTCAACCCCTTCGTCTATCTCTACAAGAAGGAGTTGCAGAGCCTTCACGAATACCAAGCCGACCGCGACGTGGTGGCCACTGGTGTTGACAAAAAGAACTACATGATGCTGATCCTGCAGCAGTGCACGGCTGTCGACTTCAGCGGAATGAGCAATAACTTCAGTTTAATCCTTACCAAAAAACGCATCAAGATGATTACAAGAAATGAAAAGGCCAAGGGCCTCTGGTGGAGGCTCTTGGCGACATTGCCGGTGCTGGCGATTCTACTGATTGCCAATACGAAAGTGGCAGCACAAGAAAAGAAAGCTGCTGATCAACCCATTACAGTTGAAATGGGCGCGTTTGAACTCTACAGCGATGACGGTTTCCCAATCCAACTAAAAGACACCGTTATTTACAATGAAGACGGCTCTTATGTCAAATGTGAGACCTCTGACGCTGTCGATCCGATTTCAGGCGAGCCGCGCAAAAAGATGACAATCACTACACACAATGCCGATGGTACAACGGCCGATAACATGAACCTTCACTGGGAGATTGATGGCGATGTGACACGTTACATTGCAGAACCTTTCTCTATTTCATCGGGAGAGTCTTTACTAATTCTTGCAGAAGGACTTTCGGAACTTGGCGACGCCGCTAATGCCGACACCGTCTACAACATCGTTGAGCAAATGCCCGAGTTTCCAGGAAAAGAGAAAGCGATGATGGAGTTTGTGACTAACAATATCCACTATCCCGAGGAGGCGAAGGAAAACGGCGTCGAAGGCCGCGTGTTTGTCGGTTTTGTCGTTGAGAAAGACGGCAGCATCAACGAAGTCAAAGTGCTGAAAGGCATCGGTCACGGCTGCGACGAGGAGGCTGTCCGCGTGGTGAAGTCCATGCCGAAATGGAAACCCGGAATGCAAAAGGGCAAACCCGTCAGAGTGCATTACCAAATGCCGTTCTTCTTCAAGCTGACAGAAAAACAGACAAAAGCATGTAAGGCCGTCATTCAATGACCAACTGTTCCCACTTGATTTTGGGAACATACTGCACGCCGTCGGTGTCGCGATAATACGCCAGTTTGTCGCCCGCATCGACGGCTTGCAGTTTGATGGTCTCCTTGCCTTTGCCGATGGCTAATATCAGCAACGGCTCGTAAGGCAGCTGGAAGGCCTCGGTAATCTTCGCCTTGTTGAAGGCGCCTATCATGATGCCGTTGAGGCCCATCTCGGTGGCTTTCAGTAACATGCTTTGCGCCGCAATACCCAAATCAATGTCCACAAACTTGTTTTCGGACACGGTGCTGCAAATGATGATGAAAGCTTCGGGCTCAGTGCCGGGGAAGGGGAGGTGCAGTTCGGGCAACAAACCGCCTAGTTTCATGTTCTGCACGATAATGTCGGCGCCCGTTTCCTTAGTGACGAGTTTAAAACGAAGCACCTGCTGGTTTTTCGCCGAGGCAATCTTGGTGTTCACCGCCACGATGCGTTCCAGCATGTCGCGTTTCACCTCAAAGTCCTGATTGTAACCGCGATAGCTGCGGTTTTTCTCCATCAGCGTCTCGATGGAAGTATGTTTCACCACGGTCTTTTTGGCCCCTTTGCCAAAGACCTCTTCATAGCGTTTTTCTAAATACCCGTCTGCCATAGAATTTATTTCACAAGGTATGGAAACTTTTTCTTGATGTTGTCAGCCAGGAACTGCGCCACGAGGTCGGTGGAGAACTGTGAGACGTTGAACACAAAGTCGTAATTACGGGCATCATAGCGTGACACATGAGTGACGGTCTTTGTATAGTTTTCGCGGATATCGTCGATTTTATCGATGCGCTGGCTGGCGGCGTCTTCGTCCAAAGCATACTTTTCCATCACACGTTTCACGCGGGTCTTCTTGTCGGCGATGATAAAAATCTTCATGGCACATGGGTGGTCCCTGAATATATGGAATCCTGAACGTCCTATGATGATACATGACTCCTGCGTGGCCAAGTCGCGAAGAATTTGTGTTTCGGCAAGATAAATCTGTTGCGAGGTCACCTCTCGGTCTTCCTGAGCGGTGTAACCACCTCGACCAGCAGCACCAAATTGTTGATAGAACCGGCAGAAGTCGCTCCACCAGTTAGTTTTGGTGGCTTTGATGTGCTGCAACTCCTCAACGGTTAGGTTGAATTGAGAAGTTAAGGCATCGAGAATAGCCTTGTCGTAAACATTGATACCAAGCAACTCGCCGAGCTTGCAGGCGATTTCCTTGCCACCCGAACCGAACTCTCGGTTGATGGCGATAACAAATTTTGGATTTTCCATCGTTGTGGGTATTGAAGGGACAAAAGTACAAAATTGGATTGACATTCAACTTCTTTTTGTAATTTTGCAGCATGAAAAAACGAATCCTGCAAATTGGTTCCCTATTGATGGCCTTTGCGGTATTGTTCGTCTCAGTGGGTTGGGACGTGAAGTTCCATTACTGCACCGAAGACCACCACATCATGGGTAGCTTCAGCGATGCCGCCGCCGAGTGCGTGCATTGCATAGGGCACCATCATGATCATGAGATGGAAGCCGCATCGCCACAGGATGTCGTGCAATTCAACGCCAAATGCTGCTGTGAGGACTTCGACAGCAAGATCCAATTCACCGACAACTACGTTTTTTCGCCCGACAAACACTTGATTGTCAACTTACAATCCTTTATCCTGCCTCATCTCGACTTGACGGAGATCTGCGCCCAAGTGAGCACAGTTTTCAACAACCATTCGCAGAGAAAGACACTCAAATTTCTTTCTGGGCGGGAGAGGATTGTGTATTTCTCTTCGCTTAGGCTTAATCCTTTGGTTTTCTGAATAGACCGCAACCTGGATTCCCCTTTGGGGAATGGAGTGCTATCCATATTCCATATCGCGGCGGCTTGTGGTGCTTACATTGAGCAGACTTTTACTGCCGCCGCATTATACATTGATCGCTCCACTCCATTCCCCGAAGGGGAACCTTCACAACAACCATATACGTAAAACAATAATTCAAATCCAATGAAAACCAAACATATAACTTTAATAACCTTATTATTATTAGCCTTCGGCTCTGTCGCGTTCGCACAAACGCAGGGCTTCATTGAAGGCACAGTTTACGAAGAGGCCGAAAACGGCCAACGCACTCCGCTGCCAGGTGTGAATGTGTATTGGAAAATCGTCAACGAGGGTGTGGTGACTGATGCCCATGGACACTATAAAATACCGCTGCATGAGACCGTTTGCTGCCTCGTGTTCAGTTTCATCAGCTATGAGAACGACACCATCCACCACATGTCGGAGCCTGCGCATTACGACCATGTCTTCCATTCCACCCACATGCTGAACGAGGTGGAAATTGCCGCCCGACAAAAAGCCACCACCATCAACCCCATCAAGGCCATTGCTGTGCAAAACATTACCTCAGAAGGCTTGCGTCGTGCGGCCTGTTGCAGTCTGGCTGAGAGTTTCGAGACCAACGCCTCGGTCGACGTGTCCTACAGCGATGCCGTCACAGGTGCCAAACAAATTGAATTGCTGGGTTTAAGTGGCCTTTACACCCAGATGATGGCCGAAAATATGCCCAACTTTCGAGGTCTGGCCTCAACCTTCGGCTTGACATACGTACCAGGCACATGGATGAACGCCATCCAAATTTCCAAAGGAACTTCTTCAGTGAGAAATGGTTACGAGTCCATCAGTGGACAGATTAATGTCGATTACAAACGGCCTGAGCCAGGGGAAAGCGAAAAACTATACCTCAACTTTTACGGCAACACGATGACCATGACGGAGCTCAATTTCAACACTCGTTGGAACGTGGGTAAAAACGGGAGCATGATGCTCCTCGGTCACGCCAACCAAAACTACATGAAAATGGACGGCAACGGCGACAATTTCATCGACGACCCGATGGTGACCCAAGGCAATATTTTCTTCCGCTACAACTATGCCAAGGACTGGTTTGAAGGCATGTGGGGCGTGAAGGCGCTTTACGAAAACCGCTGGGGCGGCCAGATGGATTACCTCCCGTGGCCTAACACAGGGATGACGGGAGTCGGTTTTATCATCGCGACCCAACGTTATGAGGCCTTTTCCAAGACAGGCTTCCTTTTCGACCGCAACGACACCAGCCTCGGTTTTCAGCAACAGTTCGTCTATCACGATTCAGGCTCATCTTATTTCGGGAGAACTTACTATGACGCTACCCAAACTTCCTACTACGCCAACCTGCTGTTCGATTCCTATCTCGTCAACGAACAACACAAATACTCGGTGGGCGCAAGTTACTCCTACGACAAATACGACGAGCATCTCAATGATATGAATTTATCAACCCATATTGACAGTACTTTCCAACGCGTCGAGCATGTCCCTGGGGCCTTCGCCGAGTATGTCTTCAACGACGACCACCATTGGAGCGTCATCGCAGGCTTCCGCGCCGACTATAACAGCTACTACAAGAAGATGCTCTACACGCCCCGTCTGCATGTGCGTTTCATGACCCACGACGAGCTAACCCTAAGAGCCTCTGCTGGAAAGGGATACCGCTCGCCCAATGTACTAGCCGAAAACTCCACGATGTTTGCCTCGTCGAGAGCCATTCGTTTCATAGACACGCCTAAGATGGAAGAGGCCTGGAACTACGGCATCAACCTGACCAAAGGCATCGACATCGGCTGGCGCGAATTGACCATCCAAGCCGACTTCTATCGCACCGACTTCGTCAACCAAATCGTCCTCGACCGCGATGCTGACGCACATCAAATTCGCATTTACAACCTCGACGGAAAATCCTATTCCAACAGTGCCCAAATCGAGGCTAACTGCGAGATTATCAAAAACTTAGACCTGACCTTAGCCTTCCGCTACAACGATGTGAAGATGACCATCAACGACACCTTGCGCGAGAAACCTTTCGTCAACCGTTATAAGGGTCTGGTCTCGATGTCGTATGCCCCGGGCACTTGGCAGTTCGATTTCACGACCCAGTTCAACGGTGACAGCCGCGTGCCCAACCTGAGTGGCAACGCTTCCGCTGTGGCCAATGGCCAGGACATCGGTCGCTCGCCTTTCTATGTCATCATGAACGCACAGATTACTAAGAAGTTAGGTAAGTGCTGGGAACTCTATATCGGTGGCGAGAACCTGACCAATTACAAGCAGGACGATCCCATCATCTCGGCCGACAATCCCGCCAGCGAGGATTTCGATGCCTCAATGGTCTGGGGACCGTTGTCGGGAATTCGTGCTTATTTGGGTGTACGTTTTCAAATCAAATGAATGTAGAGACGCAAAATTTTGCGTCTCTACATCAAAAAATACCTACTTTTGCAGTCCAAATCTCATCGAAATGAAGAAAACCCTTTTTCTAATCGCCATAACGTTGATGTTGGTCGCCTGCGAACAAAAAGAGAAGCAAGAACAAGAGCAGCAACAAAAAAAAGAGACTATTGTCCCACAATATTTACCTCCTCCAGTCCAACAAATCCCGCTCACCAACCAAGGTGACCAAAACAGTCCCGTATTGCAAATGGAAGAAGGCAAGCCTCTTGATTTCAGCCAATTGCAAGGCAATAATCAATCAATAGAGGAGCGTGTTGCTTCCAAAATTGATTCTATTCGTTACAAGGCCGAACAAGGCGATGCCAAGTTCCAATATGCCTACGGCATGTGTTACGAGAAAGGCTGGGGCGTGGAACAGGATACGAAAGAGGCTATGGCATGGTACCAAAAGGCTGCTGCCCAGAAAAACGGACCTGCTTACAATTCCATTGGTAATTTTTACCGCACTGGCACTGGCGTAAAAGTTGACCCCAAACAGGCCTTTGGCTGGTACCAAAAAGGTGCCCAAGTTGAAGATGATCAAGCTATGCTTAACCTTGGCAATTGCTATTTTTACGGCATGGGCGTGGAAAAAGACGAAAAAACAGCTGTGAAATGGTGGGAAAAAGCGGCAGAGGCCAACAATGCGTATGCCATGGCGCAGTTGGGTGACTGTTATTTTTATGGTATAGGTGTGGAAAAAGATTTATCTAAGGCCATAGGATACTATCAACCCGCTGCCGACAAAAACATCAGCAACGCACAATACCGTCTTGGTGTTTTGTATTACACCGGAAACGGTGTAGAACAAGACCAGACTTACGCCAAGCTGCTCATGAGTAAGGCCAGCAACGGCGGAATGAAAGAAGCACAGGAGTTCTTAAACAAGAACTTCCCGAAATAAACGAAAATGCCACCTTTAGGGGTGGCATTTTCTGTTTGTAGCCTATTATCTTATGCCTTCACCAAAGCTGCCGCACCGAGGATGGCTGCGTCATTGTCGGGCAACTCGGAGACACGGATCTCCACACTGCCTTTAAAGATGAAGCATAAATGCTCCTCGAACGACTTGCGTGCGGGGTTGAGCAATACATCGCCAGCCTTCACAGGACCGCCAAACAGGAAGACCGCCTCGGGGCCACTGAAAGTCACAGCATTGGCCATGGCGATGCCCAAGAGATAACCAGTCTTCTCAAACACCTTGATAGCCAAGGGGTCGCCGTATTTGGCCGCGTCGCCCACCATCTTGCTGGTGAGTTCCTCGGGAGCGACTTTGCGAAGTGCTCCGTCGTAATCAGGCGTATTTTCGATGAGTTCCTTTGCTGTTTGAACGATACCTCGCGCCGATGCATACGTCTCAAGGCAGCCCTTGTTGCCACAACCGCAAAGACGCCCTTCGGGAATCAGGATGGCATGACCTAACTCGCCCGCACCACCGGTCTTACCGAGAACCAACTTGCCATCGACCACCACACCGCTGCCCACACCCGTACCAAGGGTGAACATGATAAAATGTTTCATGCCTTTAGCGCCGCCATAAACGAGTTCGCCATAAGCGGCTGCGTTGGCGTCGTTGGAGACTACTACAGGCACATCAATATATGCCTTAAATAGCGCCTTAAGGTCAACGATGCCCTTGAAATTGAGGTTGGAAGCGTTCTCGATGCAACCCGTATAGTAATTACCCACCGGTGCCGCAATGCCAATGCCTTCAATCTCTGCGATGCCATTTTCCTGCATCAACGACTTAATCTGAGTATAAATATCTGACACATAAAGGTCTGCGTCAAAGTATTTATTGGTCGGGAGGTTTTTCTTGGCCATGACGCGGCCGTCGTCGCGCACCAAACCAATGTCGGTGTTGGTGCCGCCAATGTCGATTCCAATGGAATAAGTGTTCATGATAAATCTGTTTTGAAAAGGCGAAAATACGGTTTTTTGTTGAAATGGGAAGAAAAAGAGTGGTTTTCACCGAAATTTGAGTGGTAAAACCTATTTTTGCAGTCAAATTCTTGAAAAATGAATACCAAACGAACCTTCCTCGCCATCTCCATCCCTTGCAGCACGGAGTTTCCGGCCATGGTCGAAAGGCTAAAGAAAAACCTCCAACATGAGAAGTACATCAACTATGTGAAGACCAACCAGATACATTTGACTTTGAAGTTTGTCGGCGACACACCGGCGGAGGACATCCTCAACATCATTGAGGCCTGCCAGAAAGTGGCCAAAAAACACCATCCTTTCACCATGGACTTTGACCGTACGGGCTTCTTTGGCAGCAACAATGTGCCGCGTATCCTCTGGCTCGGCATGAACAACCAGCCTAAGGCCTTGTTTGACCTCGAAGCCGACCTTTTGGACGCTTTTGACGATTTGGGCTACCTTCGCGACCGACAAAACTTTGTGCCGCATCTCACCGTTTGCCGCATCAAACAATTGGTCGACAAGCAGTTTTTCCTGCAAATCTGCAACTCCATTGAGCAAAAGACCTACCTCCATGCCGACGTGAAGGAACTCATCTATTTCCAAAGCTTCCTGCAACCTACGGGTCCCATTTACAAAGTCCTTAAGAAAATCCCATTGGGTTAAAATGGCACTAAATTTGCCATAAAACACCATGTGCAACGAAAAAAAGCACTACTTTTGCAATTTATTAGCATTAATCGGAGTTATAGGAAAAAATTTGATAAACAATGAAAAGTAAAATCACAACCGTCCTGATGGTTCTTCTGGCCGTTTTCATCACGCTGGGAGGCACCACCAGTTGCAAGAGCAAAAAGAGACTTGCCCGCGAAGCAGCCGAGGCAGAGTACAAATCGAAAGTTGAACAAGCCACGAAGGACCTGAACGCCATCCTTGACGACGAGACCCTCTGGAGCCTCGAAGAGAAAGAAGCCCGCGTGAAGACCATCAAAGACTGGAACTTGCAGAACGCCGAAGTTGACGACCTAATCTTCCAAGTGGAGAAAAAACTGGCTCGCGAGCGTGCCCAAAAAGAGGAAGAGGAACGCAACAAACAGGAAGCACAAAGTGTCAACGCCACCCTTGAGAAAAACTTCACCTCTATCGCCCGCTCTGGCAGTGTCTCACAAGCCAACCGCGACATCAACGAGACCTTGAAGCTGTTCGAGTCGCCCAATGTGCCCGTGCTCATCATCATCAAGCAGAACGCTGGCTTCAACGACTACGACCGTCCGACGACCATCGAGAACTATCTCAACTACCTGAAGGACCAAAAGAAGGCGACCGAGAAAGTGTACGATATCAAATACAACGCCAACGGAATGATTAACGAACTTGAACTGATAAAGAAATGAAAAAGATCATCGCCACATTAATGATTGCCTTGTGCGTGGTGGGAAACGCCATGGCTCAAGAGGAAGAAATCGATTACGCCCGCAAGCAGGCCATCGACAGCCTTGCTTTGGAGAAGGTGAGAGACCTGAGCAAATACATCAAAATCGTAGGATCTAAAGAAACGCCTTTCAGCGAGGCCAACCGCGTCATCGACCGCGCCGAGGAACTCTTCATGAGCGATGCCGAAATCGGTGTCTCTTCCCTGGGTTCAAACAAGATCACCTATTATCGCGTCCGCAAGTACTTCGAGCACTTGATGCGCCTTAACTACGACCGTGTCGAGATTGAATGGTACAACATTGAATATGTCAGCGACCTACAACGTCAGCCCGACGGCACTTATGTGGGTGTCATCACCATTTTCCAGACCTTTAGGGGCTACGACAAGGAAGGCAACCTGACCTACAAAGACACCACCAAGAAAGACATCACCGTCTACGTGAAACGCAAAGAGACTCAAATCGGCGGCCGCATTATCGGCTTCTGGGATGTATTGCTCGGCGACATGCGTGTGAAGGAAACGACGAATAGATGAGAATCGTAAGAAATATTGTCTTATTGGCACTTACCATCGCCATCGTCTGGCCCGTTACGGGTCAGACGATTGGCGATTTTAAGATGGACGAGACCGAGCTCTACGCCATGACCAAGCAGATGGGGCAGTTCATGCGCCGCTTCAACTACGAAGAAGACCAATTTGGCGAGAAGCTCAACCCGAAGGACCCCAAATACCGCAACAACGAGATGCGCCGCAAGTCGCTGCCCATCCTTTTCGACCAACAGAAGTATGGCACCCAGACCGACCTGCAACGCTATTTCATCGAGGATGTCACCAAAGGCGACTCCACCTACATGACCTTCCTCGGCGGCAGGTGGTACTCCGAAGTGTCGTGCACCTTCCGCTACAACGGCAAACCTGTCAATATCAGCCTTATCCTCGCCGTCGAGAAAGAAGGCTTAGGCTCGAAATGGGTGCTCACCAACGTGTATTTCTCAAACTTCAACAAGCTCTTCCCCAACGGAGAGATGGCCGAACGCGAGAAACATTTCCTGCATCCCATGAGCCACGAGCTCGACTTCATGAACATTTACAAGGCCTTCCAAAATCCAGAGGTCATTGAATATTATGCCTCAAAAGAATTCCAACCCGATTATCTGACCTTGTTCTTCTACGAAATCAAACAGGGCAGAATGGTGTTCCAACATGTTGATTCGGTCAAATTCCATGTCTTCCAAATCAAGGACTGGTACTTTGAAGTATCGTGGTTTAACCGCTCGGGGCTCAACTCTGGCTGGCTCATGTCGAACGTCATCTACATGCCGGAGAAGGAAAAAACCAACCTTATCAAATTCTATCAACCATGAAAAAGATAGCCATACTATCCCTATTGTTGTTTGGCATTACCTTTGGCGTCCAAGCCCAGAAGAAACATTCCAAAGACGAGGTCGCGAAATATGAAAACGAGATTTTCAACTTGGTATCGTATCTTGAGGAAACGATGAACTTCCTCGGCGACAGTGCCGCTATACCTGCGGAAAAAGAAATCGTCTTCACGGAAAGCTGGAACAAAGTCTTCATCGACGACAAGGTGCAGATTGAAGACGACCTTGACGCCAACCGCAATACGCCCATCAATAAAGACGTACAGGCTTATCTGAAAGATATTGACTTCTTTTTCAAATGGGCTGTATTCGAGCTCGACCTGCAAAGCATTGCCAGTAACACAAGGGAAGACGGCACCGTCTATTTCAAGGCCACGTTGTCACGCCACCTGACCGCCATGACCATCAACGACGAAAAGGTCGACAACGTCAAAAACCGCTATGTTGAGATTAACCTCGACAAACAGAACAACAGCATCAAAATCGCCAGCATCTATACGACCAAAATCAACGAGAAAGAGGCGCTTCGCAATTGGTGGAACGGCCTGTCGCAAAGCTGGAAAAACCGTTTGGGTAGCGATATCATCCTCGATGACGGTACGACGCTTGCCGAACACAATACCATCACATCCGAACTCGATGCCAAGCTGAAACTCGTCACCCAAAAACAGAGTCTCGACCTTTCCGGCATCCGTGAAATCATCTCCTTAGATCCGCTCACCGAGCTGTCGGACCTCACTTGGCTGGATGTTTCGGAGACTTCCATTGAAGATTTGTCACCCGTGCGTAACCTCAACAAACTGAAAGTATTACGCGCTAATTCCACCTTGATTGAAGACCTCTCGGCGCTGAAATACAACATCACCCTTGAGGAACTCGAAGTGGCCAACACGACTGTTAACGACCTTAGTGTGCTGTCGACACTGAGAAACTTACAGAAACTCAACATCAACAACACACAAGTCAGCCGCATTTCCAACCTGAAGAGTTGCCCAAACCTCGCTACGGTGAATCTGGGCGGCACACGCATTGCCAACATCGGCATTTTGCAAGACTTGGAACAGCTCAAAAACGTGGACATCAGCAACACTTCCGTCCGCGACCTTGGACCGCTCCGCAACTTAAAAGACCTGCAAAGCCTCAATATCTCTGGCTCCGCTGTCAGCAACTTGCAAGCTTTGAGCGAGATGGAAAACCTTCGCGAGCTCTATTGCAGCAACACATCCATCAGCGACTTGACGCCCTTGAATGGTAACCGCCGGTTGAGCAAAATCTATTGCGACCATTCTGGCATCCATGATGCCGAGGCCAGCGCCTTCACCAGAGACAATCGTCTTGCCTTGGTCATCTACGATACCGAGGCCTTGAAGACCTGGTGGGGTGAGTTGCCCATCTATTGGAAAGCCGTGTTCTCCAAGCAAATCAAAGTTGATAAAGAGCCGACCACTGAGCAACTGCACCAAATCATCAACCTTCAGGAACTCGATCTCTCAGGCAACACTTTCATGCAGAATCTGATGCCTGTCAGCCGTCTGACCAACCTCCGTTCACTCAACATTGCTAACACCGAGATTGGTTTCCTGCAACCTATTCAAGGTTTGGCTAACTTGGAATCGCTCAATATCGCGCATACTTACATCAACGACATTAAGCCCTTACAGGACATGGGTAACCTCAAGTACCTCAACATCATGAACACGCCCGTTAACGACCTCACGGCGTTGATTAATGACAGCAATATCGAGGTGATTGAGGCCGACAGCACCACCATCGGCAGGAGTCAAGTCGTGGCACTGAAGGAAAGACAAAGAAAGGTGACGGTCGTCTATCAAACCGAAGCGCTGAAAGCCTGGTGGAACAGCCTCGATCCCAATTGGCAAGACATCTTCCGCAACGCCACCAACATCCAATCGGAGATGCCCAACTCCCTTGAATTGCAACGGATTATTGACCTGAGAGAGCTTGAAATCACACCCGAGCATCCTATCGTCTCCATCGAGCCGTTGACCAACCTGATGTGGCTTGAGCGCCTCACCATCAATAACCAAGGAGTGAGCGACCTGAAACCGCTGACTAACAAGGATTTTTTGCTGGAGCTTAACGCGCAAAACAACCCTGTCAGCAGCCTAAAACCCATTGAAGAAAGCACGCTGTTGGAGTTGCTCAACATCGAGAACACCCAAGTCAGCGATTTGGGACCGTTGTCGAAGATGAACAACCTCGTTACTTTGAACGCCAGCGGTACCAATGTAAAATCACTGAAGCCGCTCTCTGGACTGCAAAAACTTGAGAATCTGTTTGTTAACAATACTAATGTGCGCAGCATCTCGCCAGTGGAAAACATGCCTTCGCTGAAGCAGTTGAAGGTATATAACACAAGGGTGAGGAAACGCTCCGTGGAATCCTTGCAGCATAAACGACTGGATTTGAATATCATCTATTATTGACGATAAACAGATAAATATTTGAAACTTTTTAAAAGCGTTTCTTAGGGAACGCTTTTATTTTGTATTTTTGCGGAAAATATATTCAATTTTGAATTTTAAATTTTGAATCATTAAATATAGAATCATGGAAATCAGAAAATTAGAGCAAATGTTTGAGGTTTTGCGCAGCAAACCCAAAAAACGCCTTGTGGCCGCCTATGCCAACGACGACCATACCATCTGTGCAGTGAACGCTGCCGTCAAGGAAGGTCTCATCGAAGCCACCCTCATCGGTGACGAGAACGTGATTGCCGAAGTGTGCAAGGCCGAAGGTATTGACATGGCCAATTTCCGCATCATTAACGAACCCGTTGACGTGAAGGCCGCCGCCATGGCTTGCGACCTCATCAACGCCGGCGAAGCCGACATCCTGATGAAAGGTCTGCTCCCCACCGACAAGTACATGCGCGCCATCCTCAACAAGGAACGCGGCCTCTGCCCGCCCAACGTGACGCTGGCCCACGTCGCCGTCATCGAAAACCCCAACTACCACAAGCTGATGGTGGCCTCCGACTGCGCCATTATCCCGCTGCCCGACATCAAACAGAAGCAACAGCTGCTCAAATATGTGACCTCTGTTGCTACCAAGCTGGGTGTCAGCTGCCCGAAGGTCGCCATGGTGACCGCCACCGAGCAGATGAGCGCTGGCATCCCTGCCTGCGTCGATGCTGCCATTATATCTAAGATGAATGAGCGCGGTCAGATCAAGGGCTGCATGGTGGAAGGTCCTATCAGTCTCGACCTCGCCTTGGATGCCGAGACCGCTGCCATCAAGGGCATGAAGAATCCCGTGGCCGGCGACGCCGACTGCCTTGTGTTCCCCAATCTGGAGAGTTCCAATGTGTTCTACAAGTGCTGCACCAAGTTCGACAAGAGCGAAGTGGGAGCCATGCTGATGGGTGCCAAGGTGCCTTGCGTGCTTAGCTCGCGTGGCGACACCTCCAAGACGAAGCTCTATTCCATCGCCCTTGCTGCTTTGATGGCGTAAACAACAAAAACATAACAATATGGCACATAAAATCTTAACTATAAATCCTGGTTCCACCTCGACGAAAATCGCGGTGTTTGAAGATGAAAACCAAATCTTCAAGAAGAACATCAAACACTCCGCCGAAGAAGTGGCCAAATACGACCGCATCTCTGACCAGAAGCCCTTCCGCACCGAAGTCATCCTAAACGAACTCAAGGAAGCTGGCATCAACATCAAGGAGATGACTTGCCTCGTTGGCCGCGGCGGTCTCATGCACCCGCTCACCTCTGGTGTATACGAAGTGAACGAGTCGATGATCCGCGACCTCACCTCAGGTACCTATGGCGAACACGCCTCCAACCTCGGCGGCCTCATCGCCCACGACATCGCCGAGACCATCGGAGTGAAGGCTTATATCGCCGACCCCGTCGTGGTCGATGAGATGGACGAAGTGGCGCGTTATTCGGGTCATCCGCTGTTCCCGCGTATCTCCATCTTCCATGCGCTTAACCAGAAGATCATTGCCCGCCAGTTGGCGAAAGACCTCGGTCGCAAATACGAAGACATGAACATCATCGCTATCCACTTAGGCGGTGGCATCAGCGTGAGCGCGCACAAAAAAGGTCGCGTGGTCGACACCAACAACGCTTTGAACGGCGACGGCCCCTTCACTCCTGAACGCGCAGGCTCGTTGCCAGCGGGATTCCTTGTCGATGCTTGTTTCAGCGGTAAATACACCAAGAAGGAAATCGGCCAGATGCTGAAGGGCAAGGGCGGCTTTGTCGCCTACCTCGGCACCAATGACGCCCTTGAGGTGGAAAACGCCGTGAAAGCCGGCAATAAGGAATGGGAGAAGGTTTACAAAGCCATGGCTTACCAAGTGGCCAAAGAAGTGGGCGGACTCGCAGCCTCGGCCATGAGCATGGACGTGGATGCTATCTTCCTAACGGGCGGTATGGCCTACGACAAGGGCTTCTGCGCTTTGGTGAAGAGCCATGTGGAGAAAATCGCTCCCGTGTATGTCTATCCTGGCGAAGACGAGATGAAGGCTTTGGCGCTCAATGGCCTGATGGTCCTCAACGGAGAGACCGAGGTGAAGGTGTACGAATAATTAATTCCCGGCACAGGCGGCCGTTGCGGCGCTAATCGTAATGTCAGGAATAGTTTCCAATTGGTGCGCACACGATTCCAGCGTGGCACCCGTGGTAAGCACGTCATCGATAAGGAGGACGTGCTTACCTTTTAATTCATCAGCAAAGCGCACCTCGAAGATGTCCTTCACATTCTTGAAACGCTCCTCAGCGGTCTTGTGTGTCTGTGTCTCGGTATAAATGCCCCTAACTAAGTATTTGTCGCCAATCGGGATGCCCGTCACCTCGTGGATGCCTTGGGCTATCATCAGACTTTGGTTGTAGCCGCGTTGTTTCTCGCGTTTAGGATGCAAAGGAACAGGAATCAGATAATCGATGCCTTGAAACAAAGGCGCGTCTTTGATAGTTTCACCTATTTGCTGACCGAGGAACACGCCTGCTTCTTTGTTACCTTTATATTTCAACTCGTGGATGAGGTGTTGCACCTTGCCCGATTTGGCGAAGAAAAAACACGCTGTGACAGCATGAAACTTAACACGTCCATAAAAGGTCTGGGCCAAAGGATTGTCAGGGTTGAGCTCATAGCCCGTTTTAGGTAGCAAGTAGCGACATTTCAGGCACACCGTCTTCTCATCCTTGAGCAGCGTCTCGCCACAGGCAGCACAAACGCGCGGATAGAACAGGTTGAGGATGCTATGAAGCCAATCGCGGAAGGTCATGATGGTACGCTATTGCCCAATACGGAAGTATTTCTTGCGGGGCACCAATGCATTGGGGTTGCCAAACTGCAGGTTTTCCTCTGTAGTGTTGTATTCAACGGTGAAATCTAAGGAATCGGGGAGAAGCTCGTCGGTGCGACCCTGTTCGCGCAGTACCTCGTTATACATGCGTCGGTTGCGACGTAAAGTGGTTTGTCGACGAGCCGAGGCGTTGTATTTGTCGTAAAGGTATTGTATGGGATTGGCTGTGATGGTGGGCATACCGTTGCCTACCGGGGGGCGGCTCAACCACATCTCATCAAGGTCCTTGTTGAGGCGATCTATTTCGTCAAGGGTCTTGGCTGTCGGCATAGTGATGAGCATCTCCTTGAAGGTCTCATAATTGGTGAACGGCAGCACGGTCACCTCACGCAAGGTGATAGTCTCGGGATAAAGACGAATGACAAGGGTGTCGGCACTTGTCAATGACGGGTTGATGGCAATGAGACGACGTGCATAGCCCACGCAGCTCACCCAAAGCGTATCGACGGGTCGTGTCTGGATGTGAAAATGACCATATTGGTTACTGATGGTGCCACAATGCGCCATTTTACTGATGATGTGTGTGTTACGGATAGGGTGCAGACTGTCGGCCGTGACCACATAGCCATAGAAATCCACACGCTTGGGTTTGTCCTCGTCATCGCCTTGCGCAACGGCGAAAACACAGCCAGACAGCAGCAACAATATGAAAAGCAGACGTTTCACTCCTTCCGTTTTGGGTGGCTAAAATACAACAAATAATGAACGGCAAAACGGCTTTTTTATTTTTCTGCGCATAAAACTACGCCTCAATCCAAATATAAAGCCTATTTTTGCGTTTTTGAAAAACAAATCCCTATGAAACTCAAAATTGTAAACACTTCAAATAACCCTTTGCCTGCCTATGAGACTAAGGCCTCTGCCGGCATGGACCTCCGTGCCTTTTTGCCCGAAGGCCCTATCACCCTCGAACCCATGCAACGCGGCCTTGTGCCTACTGGACTCTACATAGAGATTCCCGAAGGCTATGAAGGCCAGGTGCGTCCCCGTAGCGGCTTGGCGCTCAAGAGCGGCATCACCGTCTTGAACTCGCCCGGCACCATCGATGCCGACTACCGTGGCCAAATCTGCGTCATCCTCATCAACCTGTCCGACAAACCTTTCGTCATCAACAGCGGCGACCGCATCGCACAGATGATCATCGCCAGATGCGAACAAGTTGAGATGGTGCAAGTGGAAACGCTTTCAGAGACGGAACGCGGCGCGGGAGGGTTTGGACATACCGGAAAGAATTGAAACCATGAAAAAACACATTCCTTTAATAGTATTGTTGTTCCTGTTCACAAGCGTGACCGCCCAGCAGACGGCTTCGGAACACGACGGCAACCCCGACAAGAAAAAGAACGCCATCTACTTCTCGAATGGCCTGCAGAGCAAATACCGCGAGGACACCGACGGGGCCATCCGCAACTTTGAGCAAGCCCTGCGTTATATGCCCAATGATGCCGCTTCGATGTTCGAACTAAGCGAACAATACTCCAACGCCGGCCGCATTGAAGAAGCCTTCAATATGATACAAAAGGCCGTCAAACAGGATCCCGAAAACAAATGGTACCAGATGCGCCTCGGGGTGTTTTACCGCAACCTGGACCAATACGACGACTTCATCAAGCTGTACGAAGGCCTGACCAAGAAGTATCCCGACGACCCTGAGATGCTCAGCGAGCTGATCGATGCCTATCTGATTACGGAAAACTACAACAAGGCTGTGGAAAAGATGGACCTGCTGGAACAACAAATCGGCGAAAACGAGTTTATCACCGAACAGCGACTCAACGTATACAAGCGCCAAGGCAACAACAAAAAAGTGATTTCGGAACTTGAGAAACTCATCAAGCAAAACCCTGAAAATGTGCGCTACTACGGCATGTTGGCACAGTTATACGCCGAGATCGGCAAGGAAAAAGACGCCTTGAAAACCTACGAGAAAATCAAGGAAATCAACCCTGACAATCCGTATATCAACATTTCGTTGCTCGAGTTTTATGAGAAGAACGGGGACAAAGAGAAAGCTTTCAACGAATTGCTCGGAGCCATCCGCAACAAAAACCTCGACATCACCACCAAAGCCAACACTTATGACTATTGGATGCAGAATAACAACCAGTCGAAGCAAATCAACGAACAGGTCAAGCAGTGCGGAGAGGCTTTCATCGAGACCCATCCTGACCACAAGGTAGGTTATCTCATCTTGGGCTCCTATTACATGGTCAACGAAAACGCAGCAAAGTCGAAAGCCTTGCACCAGAAGGCCTTGGCCATCGACAGCACCGACTTCCGTTCGTGGCAAAACCTCATCATCAGCGAGTCACGGCTCAACGATAACGAGGCCGTACGCGACCATGCCATAGCCGCTTTGAAGTACTATCCCATGCAGCCCGTGTTCTATTGGTATGCGGGCGTGGCCAATGCCGTGTTGGAAAACGACGATGATGCCATAGCTTATTTGGAAAAGGGTAGGAGATACACCTCCGACAAGCTACAGATGGCCAACTTCGATGCCTTCTTGGGCGACCTCTACCATAAGCAAGGCGAGGAAATCAAGGCCTTTGACGCTTACGACCGTACTTTGCGCAACGACCCAGACAACGCCTTGGTGCTCAACAACTATGCCTATTATCTCTCGTTGCGCGGCGAAAGGCTGGAAGAAGCCTTGCAGATGGCCATCCGAGCTAACGAACTGGTACCCGACAACGTCTATTACACCGACACCTACGCCTGGGTGCTATACAAGCTTGGCCGCTACAAGGAAGCCGAGAAGATAATGAAGAAATGCCTTAGTCTCGACAAGAATCCTTCAGGTGCCAATTTGGAGCACTATGGCGACATCTTGCTCAAGCTCGGCAAGGAAAGCGAAGCCAAGACCTATTGGAAGAAAGCCCAACAAGCAGGAGGTTATTCTAAGGATTTGGAACAAAAATTAATGCATTGATGAGATTCAGCTGGGGTATAGCATGGTTTCTGTTGCTGGCGGCCTGCACCCGACCTGATGACAACCTTGTAGAGACGCGCCATGGCACGTCTCTACCCTCCGTTATTTCCCCCGAGCTGTTTGTCATAGACAGCCTGATGTGGCAGCAGCCCGACAGTGCGCTGATGCGCCTTTTGCCCTATTTCGACACCTGTAGAGACGTTTCCCGAAACGTCTCTACAAGCGCGGAATACAACCGCCATTACGCCCACCTGTTATTGGCCGAATTGTTGTACAAGAACGATTACGCCCTGACCAACCGTGCGGAATTATTGCGGGCGGTGGATTATTTC
>JAGBQJ010000024.1 GCA_017632935.1 Bacteroidales bacterium
AACATGGCCTTATCCGATTACGATTAAAGTATCACCTTGCAGCACATTGTCGCCCTGGCGGCAGTTGATGGCGGTGATGGTACCGTCAGCCTCGGCCAGCAGGTTGTTTTCCATCTTCATGGCTTCGTACATGAGCAGCTTGTCGCCTTTCTTCACGGCGTCGCCCTGCTTGACGAAGATCTGCATGATGGTTCCGGGAAGCGGAGCAGCCATCTTGTAGCCGGCGCCACCTGTGGCAGCGGCTGGTTTCGGGGCAGCTGGAGCCGAGCTCGTAGCGGCGGGCTTGGCGGCAGGACGGGCCACGGGAGCGATCACCGGAGCGGCTTGCTCTTCCATCTCCACTTGATAATCAGTGCCATTCACATTGACAGTGGCGATGTTGCCTTCAATGTTCTGGACTTCTACTTCGTATGGTTTTCCACTAATGGTGAATTTGAATTTTTTCATGATTGTTCGATTTAACGTTTCCAGTGTCTAACTCCGTAATTTTTGTCGTTCCAAGACGTCACCCTTCTGTCGATGGTGATGACGTTGGGCTCCTCGTCGTGAAGGTTGGTCGAGAGGTAGAGGGCCATGCCGATGGCGGCTTGCACCTCAGCGGGAATCTCGCCCTCGGCCAGTTTGACCGTGGGTTTCACCGTTGCAGGCTTGATCTCCTTCACCTCGTTCTTTTTGGCGTCCTGCTTCTTGAAATAGGCAGCCACGCCACGGAAAATCATCGAGAGGATGAAGAGGGCGAGGATAACGATGAGGAAACCAGCGACGGTGACAATCCAGCCTTTGGTGTAGACCCAATCTTCGTGAGCCAACAATAATGATATTTGTAACAGGTTCATCGTTTCAAGGATTTACGGTTACAGCGGGATGTTCGAATGTTTCTTCTCGGGGTTGGCGAGGCGCTTCGTCTCAAGGGTGCGCAAGGCACGGATGACACGGAAACGGGTGTTGCGCGGCTCGATCACATCGTCGATGTAACCGAACTTGGCAGCCTCGTACGGGTTGGCGAACTTCTTGGTGTATTCATCCACCTTCTTGGCAACGAACTCAGCGCGCTCTTCGGGATTCTCGATCTCGGCAATCTTCTTGCCATCGAGCACCTCAACGGCACCGCTGGCACCCATGACGGCGATTTCGGCGGTCGGCCAAGCGTAGTTGACGTCGTTACGCAGCTGCTTGCAGCCCATCACGAGGTGAGAACCACCGTAGGACTTACGCAAGGTGACGGTCACCTTCGGCACGGTGGATTCGCCGTAAGCATAGAGCAGCTTGGCGCCGTGGACGATGATGCCGTTGTACTCTTGACCAGTGCCGGGTAGGAAGCCAGGAACGTCGACCAAGGTCACGATCGGGATGTTGAAAGCGTCGCAGAAGCGGACGAAACGGGCACCCTTACGGGAGGCGTCGCAGTCCAACACACCGGCGAAGAAGGCGGGGTTGTTGGCCACGATACCGACCGACATGCCATCGAAGCGGGCGAAGCCGACGATGATGTTCTTGGCGTAGTTCTTATGGATCTCGAGGAAGTCGCCGTTGTCGACGATGGCGGTGATGATGTCACCGACGTTGTAAGGCTTGTTCGGGTTGTCGGGGATGATCTGGTTCAAGGCATCCTCCATGCGGTCGATGGGGTCGTTGCATTCCACCAGCGGAGCGTTCTCCATGTTGTTCTGCGGGATGAAGGAGATGAGTCTGCGGATGATGGCAAGACCTTCCTCTTCGGTCTCGGCAGCGAAGTGGGCCACGCCCGACTTCTGGCTGTGGATACGGGCACCACCGAGGTCGTCAGTGCTGACATCTTCACCGATAACGGTCTTCACCACTTTCGGACCCGTGAGGAACATGTAGCTACCCACATTGGTCATGATGATGAAGTCGGTGAGGGCGGGAGAATACACGGCACCGCCGGCGCAGGGACCGAAGATGGCCGAAATCTGCGGGATAACACCCGAAGCGTTGATGTTGCGTTGGAAGATCTCAGCGTAACCGGCGAGGGAACGTGAGCCCTCCTGGATACGGGCACCGCCTGAGTCGCAGATGCCGATGACGGGAGCGCCAACCTTCATGGCTTGGTCCATCACCTTACAAATCTTCAGCGACATGGTCTCGCTCAAGGCACCGCCAAACACGGTGAAGTCTTGGGCATAGACGTAGACGACGCGGCCGTCGATGGTACCGTGACCGGTGACGACGCCGTCGCCGAGGTACTGTTGCTTGTCGAGACCGAAATCGACGGTACGATGGGTCACGAACATGTCAGTCTCTTCGAAGCTGCCTTCGTCGAGCAGGATGGCGATACGCTCGCGGGCCGTCATCTTGCCTTTGGCATGCTGGGAATCGATGCGCTTCTGGCCGCCACCAAGACGGGCCTCACCACGCTTTTCCAGCAATTCCTGGATTTTCTGTTCTATTAACATATTGAGATTGTTTTAATTGATGCAAAATATATTGACGCGAGACACGGGACTGCGGGACGCGGGACTTTCCATTGTCTCGCGTCTCGTGTCTCGAAGTCTCGTGTCTTACTTGTTCTTGTTCTCGCAAAGTTCGGTCAGCACGCCAAAGGTGGATTTGGGATGCAGGAAGGCGATGCTCAGGCCTTCGGCACCGCCGCGCGGGGCCTGGTCGATGAGACGGATACCCAGTTCCTTGGCTTCTTCGAGGTGGCCTTCAAGGTCTTCCACGGCGAAAGCGATGTGGTGCATACCACCCTTACCGTTGTTCTTCTCGATGAAAGCGGCGATGGTGCTCTCGGGGCTGGTAGGCTCCAGCAGTTCGATTTTGGTCTGGCCGCAGCGCAAGAAAGCGGTCTTCACCTTTTGGTCGGCGACTTCTTCGATGGCGTAGCACTTGGTGCCCAGCAGTTTTTCGAAGAAAGGAATGGACTCGTCAAGACTGGTGACGGCGATTCCAATGTGTTCAATGTGAGAGGGTTGCATAATTTATTCGAATAAATGATTGTTAAAAATACGTATTTATTAAATCGGTGCAAAATTACGATATTAATTTGAGCTTTACAATTTTTTTGGGTGATATTTAAACGTGTAATATTTGCAGCATTATTTGACGTGAATGATGTTGTTTTCACAATCTTGCGGATAGTTAACCGCAGATTCTGCGGTTTATTCACTTCAAAGGTGGCACCTAAGCCCTACTCTTCTAAATCCTCTGTCGGTCCGGGGATACAAAGCGTATTCTCATCGCAACGAATACCGTAAAACACATCCCTGACGCGCCCTTGTTGTGGTTCCAAAACTCCTTTATTGACGAGATCCCTAATATCACGTTCTGCCGTGTCAACAGAGACTTTGCAGAGTTTTGCCCAGTTCTTTACTGTCAGTTTGCCGATATAACCATCCAAATAAATGTTCATCACCTTGTTCTGTCGTTCCGAGAAAGAAACCTTATCGTGCGTTTGCCAAAAAGAGGCTTTCTGCAAAATACGCGATAGTATCTCATCCGAGGCGTCAATCGCTCGCAACATGCAGTCGAGGTACCACAGCAACCATTCGGTAATGTCCGTGTCTTCTTGTCGACTAACGTGTTCCAAGATACGGTAATATGAATTCTTATCCTTGCTGATTTGTCGCGACATGCTGAAATAACGCATGGAAGAATTGTCGGCTTGTGAAAGGGCCATATCAGCGATGGCACGACCGATGCGACCGTTGCCGTCGTCAAACGGATGGATGCATACAAACCAAAAATGAGCGATGGCAGATTTCAGATATGAAGGCTCCGAACTCGAATCGTTGAACCAATCCAAAAACAAGTTCATTTCATCAAGGACACGCGTTGCAGGAATCGCCTCGTAATGCACTTTCTCACGGCCAAAATTTCCCGAAACAACCTTCATCTCACCCATCCGATATTTTGCTACGTCAATCTTTGTATATCCGTTCTTTCCATAGGGGAAAAGGCAATTGTGCCAACTAAACAGCCTGTCGTGTGTCAAAGGCTGCTGATAATTCTTCGTGGCATCAAGCATCATATCTACCACGCCTTCCACATAATGGCTTGTCACCACATCATAAGGCTCTTCTAGACCTAGCTTTCGCGCCACAGAAGAACGCACTTGTTTGGGATTCAACAAGACACCTTCGATTTCCGAAGATGCCAACACATCATGGGAAACTATTTCGGAGTCGGCAGAAAGCCGGGCGTCGAAGCCAATGACGCTCAAACGTCCCATAAGAAATCCAGAGGATTTGTTGACTTTGGCCAAACCATCTGAAACAACCTGTTTATCCCATGTAAAATGCGGCCATTGCTTGCTTTGATGAATGTATTTTGCCATGGATCACACAATTATGGCGCAAAAATACAAAACATTTCTATATCCCGCAAGTTTTGTGGTTAATTATCCGCAGAATCTGCGGTTTATTAACCGCAAAAACAAAAAAAGAATGCGGAATAGGCGTTCAGCATTCCGCATTCATAAATTCCGCATTCAATAAATTACTTGTGCACTTTCCTGACAAACTCCTCCACCTCAGGCACACCGCCTTGGTAGACCAAGTAGCCATTGTAAGGCTCTCTCGGGGTGATTTCGCTGTTGACAGGAGTGAGCATGATGTTCTTCACTTCCTCTCGGTCGTGCGTCTGACCCAAAGCCCAACCTAACTTGATGTAGGCGGTCTCGGCGAGCATGTTCTGCGCGGGGATGATGCCACGGTCCATCAGGTCACGGCCAGTGTCGTAGACGAACATGTGGGCATAGCCCCAGATGGTCTGCACGGTCATGTACTGGTGTACGCCCTTATCGGTGGCACGCTGGATGGCGTCGAACATGCCACGGTTGACGTGACCCAAGCCGGTACCGTCCCAGATGATGCCCTGATAGCCGTTATCGACCAAAGCGTCAAGCACATCGGGCTTCATGCCGGGATAGTAATAGAGGATGGCCACGCGGTCGTCGAAGGTCGGGATGATCTTCACGTCGCGGTCATTGCGGCGGTGGTTGTAGACTTCCTTGATCGGCACCACGCCACGCTTGCGGTCGACAGTGGCCACAGGCGTATCGCCAATGGTGCGGAAGGTGCTGCGATAGCTCGAGTGCATCTTACGCACACGCGTGCCACGGTGCAGGAAGCCGTACTCGTCGGAGGTGGGACCAAACATGCAGACCATCACCTCGGCCACATCGCCGTGACCGGCAGCGGTCATGGCATGCATCAGGTTCAAGGCAGCATCCGATGAAGGACGGTCTGACGAACGCTGCGAGCCGACCAACACAATCGGCACTGGCAGGTTCTGGCACATGAAGGTCAGGGCGGCGGCGGTGTGGGCCAAGGTGTCGGTGCCGTGGCCGATGACGATGCCGTCGATGCCGTTCTGGATCTCTTCGCCAATCTTCTTGGCCAAGGCGATGTACTCCTTGGGCGACATGTTCTCGGAGAACACGGCGAACACCTTCTCGGTGTCGAGGTTGCAGATGTCGGCCAATTCCGGCACGGCGCCATACAGCTCACCTGGCGAGAAAGCGGGAATCACAGCACCCGTGCGGTAGTCCAAGCGCGAGGCGATGGTACCACCCGTGCCGAGCAGCTTCACGTGCGGAAGTCCTTCTGTATAAGGGAATTCCTTCTCCGGGATGTGGTAGTTGGCTTTCTTGTAGTCGGTCTCGACCATGCCCGTGATGGTGCTGATGTCGACGCCGATGTTATAGCCCGTGTTGACCTTCATGACGATATGCTGGTCGTCCTGGAAGGCAGCACGAGGCAGGATCGTGCCTTTGAAGAGGCCGCCCGTGGTCTGGCACTCGGCCTGACTCCACACGCGGCAGTTGTATTTCTTGAGCACCTCAAGCGAGGCACCCCAATATCCTTGGAAAAAATCTTCAGCCATGTTCTTCTTTATTTGATGTTGTTAGCCAATTCTTTCATTTCGATGTTGCCCATCGCTTCCTTCATCTGACCCATGATCCAGTTCTGGCGGTCGAGGTCGGTGCAGGACTTCTTCTTCGGCGCGAAGCCGGCGCAGAGGTTGTCAAGCTTGGTGAGCAGGTCGTCCTTAGCGAAACGCTTGAAGCCAATCTTCTCGAGCACCTGCTCCATCGGCAGTGTGGCATCTTCCCCCAAAGCGGGAGCCATGTTCCAGGCTAGACGGTTGTCCAGACCTTGCTCCTTCAAGAAAGCGAAGAGCTTGTACAGAGTCTCGCCGTTGAACTTCGAAGCGGGGTTCTTGCCCAAGAGGTGCTTGAGTCTCATGCCGACAAAGCGACCGAGGGTGCGGCCATCCACGCCGAGTTTCTCGACGGTCTCGGCCATGGCGGGGAACCAGTTCTTCGCGAAGATGTAACGGAAGCAGTCCTCCGGCACGTTCCACTCTTTGAGTTTGTAGTAGCGGTCGATGATTTCGGTAGGCATCTCGGCACGCAGAGCCTTGATGAAGGCCGGGTCGAGCGGGATGGGAGCCGAGTCGGTGTCGGGGTACATACGGTCGGCACCAGGCAACACGCGCTCGAAGATGGTGATGCCGTTGCAGACGGCCTTACGGGTCTCCTTTGGCACGCCGTCGAAGGCCATGAGGCAACGCTCTTCGATGGTCTCGATGGCGGTGGGCATGTCGTTTTGCGGACCCCACACGAGGATGAGGGCATCCTCATCGGTGGCATGGACACGCTTGGCCAGCTTATGCCATTGCGAATGGGTCAGCACAGGTTCCAGCATCTCGTCGTGGAGCATGTTGGGACGCTCGAGGCAGGCGATGACCTTCAGGCGATCGGCGATTTCGTCGGCAAACATCTTGCCCGGTTGGGTGAAATGCGACAGCACACCACGGAACTTTGGCAACTTGACGAGCTTTAAGGCACCGCCTTTGGCTTTGTTGTCGAGGATGGGCAGGTATTCGGTCGGGAACGACACGTCGGCGACTTCCACCTTCCAGCCTTCCTTGCCGATCTCGCGGTTGAGGCGTTCTTGCAGCTGCACCAACGACCACTGGCGGAAGCACTCATTGTGCGACAATTCGGGGATCCACTTGGCGTGTTGCACACCCTTCAACTCGATGCGGGTGCCGCCCGTGCAGCTCACGTTGACGTCTTGACGGCCAGCACCCATGCCGGTGCGGACAAGGCCTGTAGAACGGCCGAGGAAACGGATGTATTCGCAGGTCTCGCGCAGCTCATCGGGGTTCTTGCAGTCGGGATAGGTGACGGTCTCGATCAACGGCACACCCAGACGGTCGGTCTGATAGATACGGCGGTGGCCGATGTCGCTAATCTCACGGCAGGCATCTTCCTCGATGCTCAGCTGGATGAGGCGGATGTCCTTCTTCGGCAGCTTGAGCAGGCCTTCCACGCCCACGATGGCGGTACGCTGGAAGCCTGTCGGGATGGAACCGTCAAGGTATTGTTTACGGGTGATATGCACCTCGCCCACGATGTTCAGGTTGGAACGCAGGGCGATGATGATAGCGTTGTGCAAAGCCTCGCGGTTGATGGGGAACGGCGGGGTGTCGTCGATGTCGTAGGTGCAGGCGGTGCCGTTCTTGATGCGGTAGACGATTTCCTTCTTCGTCTTGAACTCCATCAAGGCCGTGCCGTCGTATTCGCCCAGCTCGGAGAGGGTGGGGCGCATGTGACGGATCAGCTCGGCATCGTAGTCCTCAAACTTGTTGAATTGTCCGGCGGGACAGTGGCAAAACAGCTTCTCTTTCGTCTTGATCTGTTGGTGCACTTCGAGTCCCGACATGAAGCCTATGCGGTCATAGTCTTCTTGGGTGGCTTTCTTGCGCTCGACGTAGCCGGCCTGTTGCTTGGTCTGCTCGTAGTTGGCGCGTGGGTCAAAGTTGGTGCTCATATTTGTTTATTTGTTGATTCAAAGATTTAAAGATTCAAAATTCAAAGATTCTCGTCCTCTTCAAAAAGAATCGGCTAAAATAGGAAATATTTGGATTGGTTGAAAAAAATGGTGAAAATTTCGGCAAAAACGGATTATCGTCGCTTCACAAAATGCTGATAGTCTCTGTCACGCCAGTAGCCGCCCCAAGTGAAGCCGTATGAGGCGAAGACCTTGTAGCATAAGTCGTCCTTGTCGATTTTGTGGGGGAAGTCTTTCGTCCTGTCGATGTATTCCGTTGCTGTGGCGGGATAAACGTGCGAGCCTTTGATATAAGGATTCTGCAAGGGGTTGACGTCGATGGCCCGACCTAAAGCGTGTTGGGAGAGACCACTTGATCCAGGCACGGTGCGGTAGTTGAAACAGGAGGTATTGTTGGCCTGCATGGAGGTCTCGTCATCGGCGTCGAAGTCATCGACCAGACGGATGCTGCAGATGGGATATTGTGCTGCGAACAAGTCCCTGAAGACGCAAAGCAGGTCGTGAGCGATGCTTTGGTTGCAGACCAGTTCCCCTTTTTGGACGAGGCTATCGAAATCGTAGTGGAAAACAGTGAGATAGCGAAGCTGGTCGTAGCTGATGTAAGGGTTTTCCTTCATCGACAGGCCATCCATTCGGGCTTTCACCGTGTCGGGAATAGGGTAGGAGGCAAACAAATAGTCTTCGTGCCAAAGTGTGTCTTCGGCGGTGAAAATGACACTGCTGTCAAGAATAGCATTAATCGCGGGAATATCGGGAATGGTGTCGACTGGCTCGGTCGGGGCCTCTTGAATTATGGTGTCTGTAACTTTTTTCTCTTCGGGCTTGTTTTGTCCGTTGTGGATGCAAGAAGCCATCAAGCCTATAAAGAATGCTATTGCAAAAAATGCCGCTTTTTTCATGATGGAGTTTAGTTTTTCCCGTCGTCAATCGTGCGGGCGATTTTCTCGATGTTGAGGCTGCGCGCCGAGGCGTCGATGATGTCCTTGTAGATGCCGCCTTTCTTGTAAATCTCGTCCGGGTCGCCCGACTCTTCCACGCGACCGTTCTGCAAGGCATAGATGAGGTCGGCGTCGATGATTTGCGAGATACTGTGCGAGATGATGATGACAGTACGGTCTTTCTTGATGGCATCGAGGCTGTTCTTGATCTGCTCGGTCGAGATGGCGTCGAGGCTGGCGGTAGGCTCATCGAGGAAGATGATGGGCGGGTTCTTGAGGAACATACGCGCGATGGCGATGCGCTGCTGCTGGCCGCCCGAGAGGTCGGAGGCCTTGTTTTCGAACTGCTTGGGCAGGGCCATGATCTGGTCGTAGATGTACGACTGCTTGGCAGCTTCCACCACCTCTTCGTGGGTGGCGTTGGGCTTGCCGTAGAGGATGTTCTCCTCGATGGTGCCATCGAAAATGTGGTTTTTCTGCAGCACTAGGCCAATATTTTCGCGCAGGAACTTGGTGTCGTATTCTCGCAGGTCGACGCCATCGAGGGTGATGGTGCCCACTTGGGGTTCGTAGAATTTGTCCAACAGATTGACGATGGTGCTCTTGCCCGCGCCAGAGAGTCCCACGAAAGCCGTGATTT
The DNA here is from genome assembly GCA_017632935.1 of Bacteroidales bacterium. Taxonomy (GTDB): domain Bacteria; phylum Bacteroidota; class Bacteroidia; order Bacteroidales; family F082; genus Limimorpha. The sequence goes on from JAGBQJ010000024.1 coordinate 9,399, forward strand.
TATTGGGCTCGATGGTCATGTTGATGCCGAACAGGGCCTGGTTGCCGTTGGGATAGGTGAAGTCGACGTTACGGATTTCAAATTTGCCGTGGATCTTCTCGGGTTTGTAGCTGCCCGAAGGCTCCACTTCCTCTTCCGCATCGAGGATGCCGAAGAAGCCCTCGGCATAAATCAAGGCGTCGTTCACATCGTCGAAGATGCGCTGCAGCTGGGTGATGGGGGCGATGACGTTGCTGAACAGCATCACGTGGTACATGATCTTACCGATGGTCATGCCCGGATAGCCTTTCAGCACGAGGTAGGCGGTGAGGATGATGACCAGCACTGTGCCCACCTGCTTCACAAAACTCTTCACGCCGTTGTAGTAAAACGCTACCTTTCGCGTTTTCATCTGATTTTCAGTGACTTGGTTTTGGATATCCAGCTGCTTCTGGCCTTCGATCTGTTCGCGGTTGAAGCTCTTGATGACGTTGATGGAGTCGATGATGTTCTTGATGCCCTGACTCTTGGTCTCGAGGTGGGTACGCATCTCACGGCGCCAGCCTTTCAGGCGACGGGCCTGACGGTAGGTGATCCAGAAGTAGACGGGCACGATGCCCAAGGCTACCAAGCCCACATACACGTTGGCGGCAAACATCAGTATCAAAGCCAACAAAGCGCTTGTGAACAGCGGCAAGAGGTCGATGAAGAAGTTCTGCACCGTGCGCGATAACGAGCTGACACCCTGATCGATACGGGCTTGGAGCTTGCCTGTGGCGTTGTCACCAGTGTTGAAAAAAGCCATGCGGAAGGTCAGCACCTTCTCGATGACGCTCTGCGCCAGGTCGCGGCTGACGAAGATACGCATGCGCTCACCGTAGTAGTTCTGCGCGAAGGTGATGAGGGCGGAGACGATTTCCTTGCCTAGCAGGACCACCGAAATCATGATGACGATATGTGCCGCTGCCTGTCCCCATTGCTCGCCTGCGGTGACAAGTCCGTTCACTTGGTCGACGGTCCAGTCGAGCACGATGGCGTTGACCTGTGCCATGAGGGAGCCGACCAGCGTGAGGACTAAAGTAATGAAAACCAACCATTTGTATGGCTTAACAAAAGGGCTGACGTTTTTGAAGAGTTGAAAGAGATTCATGGAGTACGTTTAATATAATAAGGTGCAAAAATAGGGATTTGCAATAAAACTCCAAAAAAACCCTTATCTTCGCAGCCTAAAAACGCAACGGAAATGGAAAACAGATGGTTGAGCGAGGCCTTCAAAGGCGAGGTGCCGGATGGCTTTCATGGCAAGGTGGGCTGGGCGAGTCCCTCCAATATCGCCTTGGTGAAATACTGGGGCAAGAAAGGCAAGCAAATCCCTCAGAATCCGTCGATTAGCTTCACCTTGTCGGAATGTCTCTCCGAGACCTTCATCGGTTTTGAAAAAGCCGAAACCTTCGGTTTCAAATTCTTCTTCGATGGCAAGGAAAACCCCGCCTTTGGCGCGAAAATCGAGAGGTTTCTGCTTGACTATCAGGCGTTTTTCCCCTTCATCAACCAACTGAGTCTGACGGTGGAGAGCCACAACACTTTCCCGCATTCTTCGGGTATCGCTTCTTCGGCCTCCTCGATGAGTGCTTTTGTGATATGCCTGATGGAAATTGAGAGCCTTTTGGTCGGCCCTTCGACAGGCTCAGGGACCTTAACCAAAGCCTCCTATTTTTCCCGTCTAGCCTCAGGCAGTGCCTCGCGTTCGGTGTTTCCCAAGATGGCCCTTTGGGGCGCAACACCTTGTTTTGAAGGCAGTTCCGACGAATACGCTGTCTCCTTGGAAAACGACATCCATTCCGTTTTCAAGACCTATCGCGATGCCATCCTGATTGTCAGCGGCGAGACCAAATCCGTTTCCAGTCGCGCGGGACATGCTTTGATGGAGGGAAATCCTTACGCCCCAGCGCGTTACGCAAAGGCAAACGAGAACATTAAAAATCTGCTGGCTGCCTTGAAAGCGGGCGACTTGGACACCTTTATTAATATCACCGAGTCGGAAGCGCTGCAACTCCACGCCTTGATGATGTGTTCCAATCCCTCGTTTATCTTGATGAAACCCAATACGTTGCATCTCATTAACGAGATTCGTGCCTTCCGCGAGGAGACCAAGACTCCGCTGTGCTTCACCTTGGATGCAGGGCCTAATGTGCATCTGCTTTATCCCGATAGCGAGGCTGAAAAAGTGGAGGGCTTCATCAAGAACGAATTGGTGAAATACTGTGTCGATAACCGTTGGATTGCCGATCACGTGGGTGATGGGCCGAAAAAACTGTTGTGATGAGAGACCGTTACTATAGCAAAGTCATCCTTTTCGGTGAGTATTCAATGATTTTCGACGCCACCGCGCTGATGATTCCGCTGAAGCGTTTTTCGGCGCAATGGCAGTTGCCGCTGAGCCGCAACCGTGCCGCTTCGCTGGCGTCTAACCAAAGCCTGAAGCACTTTTGCCAGTATCTTTCCGAAACCGAAACGCTTTCTAATCTCTTTGATTTACAAGCACTTAAAAAAGACTTGGACGAAGGCCTTTTCCTCGCTTCCAACGTGCCGACGGGTTACGGCTTGGGCAGTTCGGGGACGCTGGTGGCGGCCGTCTACGACCGTTACGCCTTGCAGAAAACCGAGGATTATCTCCAGTTGAAAACGCTCTTCGGCCAGATGGAGAGCCACTTCCACGGCAGCAGCTCCGGCATCGACCCGCTGCAGTGCTATTTGGGCAAACCTTTCAGAATTACGTCTAAGGGTGTCGAGTTGCTTTCGGATGACTTCCTGAAAAAAGACATACATATCTGCTTGATTGACACCAAGATAAAGAGCAATACCAAGCCGTTGGTGGACCATTTTAAGGCACAGCGCGAAACCCCGGAGTTCTTGAAACGTTTCCAATCGGAATATGTGCCTTGTGTGACGGCTTGCATGGATGCGATGGTGGCTGGCGATAAAGAGGCATTTTTTGCTGCTTTGAAGCGACTTTCCAAGGGCCAGCTTGAGTTTCTACGCCCGATGATTACCGACAACACGATGGACCTGTTTGCAGCCGATTTTGGCTTCCATTTTGGCGTGAAGATCTCCGGCTCGGGCGGCGGTGGTTATGTGTTGGGCTTCACCGACGATAGGAAAAAAGCCTCCGCCTTGCTTAGCCTCCCATGTCATTCCAACGTGGGCATGCAGGGGCGGAAGGAATCTATGGGAGGCGGTTTTGAAGTGGTCTGGTTATAAAAACCTTCTTGCACTGGCTCAGGCCAAAAACGAGCAAGCTGGCCATCAGAATCATGCTCTGTATCTACTCAAGTGCGGAAAGTGGGGTAAAATATCGTGTTTCCGCACCTGAGTTTGCATTTTTTAGGGAAAAACATAAAACTCAAGTGCGGAAAGTGGGAAAAAATATATAGTTTCCGCACCTGAGTTTTGTTTTTTTATTATTTTTGCAGTCGAAAAACAATTCCATCATGGACAGAAACTTGTTTATCGGGCGCGAATATGAGATCCGTCAGCTGGAAAAATACCGTAACTCTAAAGAATCGGAGTTCATCATTGTTTATGGGCGTCGCCGCGTAGGGAAGACTTTCCTTGTCAAGGAGTTCTTCGATGACACCTATGACTTTCGTGTCACTGGTCTATACAAAAAGCCCAAGAAGATGCAGCTCAAGAACTTTTATCTCGCCTTGCTGGAATATGGCGCAGATGTCAAGAAGGTGCCGTCAGACTGGTTAGAAGCCTTCGCCGAGTTGAAGAAACTCCTGAAAAGCATCAAAGAAAAACGCAAAAAGATCGTTTTTATCGATGAACTGCCCTGGTTAGACAACCGCCAAAGCGAATTTCTTGGGGCATTCGAATCGTTCTGGAACGGATGGGGTGCGCAGCAGAACGACATCATGCTGGTGGTGTGCGGCTCCGCTACCACTTGGATTACCAAGAAAATCCTGTCCGACAAGGGCGGTCTGTTCAACCGTGCCGCGCGACGGATTTACCTGATGCCTTTCACACTTCAGGAAACGGAACGATACCTGGTCTCGCGAGGCATTCGCTGGAGTCGCTACGACATCGCAGAGTGCTACATGACCATGGGCGGCATCCCCTACTATTTGAAGCTCCTTGACAATGAACTCTCCTACCTCGCCAACATCGACGCTGTTTTCTTCAAAAGGAAAGGCCCGCTTTGGGACGAATTCGACCACCTTTACGAAACCCTTTTCGGCACGTCGAAAGGCTATCTGAAAATTATCGAGGCCTTGGCCACAAAGAAATCGGGGCTCACCAGGAAAGAGATTATCGACGAGACGCATCTGGAAGACAACGGACTGTTTACGGAGATGCTGAAAAACCTGTCGGACAGCCAATTCGTGAGAGCTTACAATACTTTCGGCTACAATGAGAAGAATGTGGTGTATCAGCTTGCCGATTACTTCACCCTGTTTTATCTGCGTTTCATGAAGGGCAAGCAAAACCCTGACGAGAATTTCTGGACACACTACCTCGACAATCCGGCAAAGAGCAGTTGGGCTGGACAGACCTTTGAACAAGTTTGTAAAGGCCATATCCTCCAAGTCAAAAAAGCCATCGGAATCAGCGCCCTGCTGACCGATATCTCCTCATGGCAAGGCACTTCGGAAGGCGGCAAAGCACAAATCGACCTCATTATTGACCGTCGCGACCGTACGACTAACATCTGCGAAATCAAGTTCTCGATGGGTGAATATACTATTGACAAGGATTACGAGGAACGGCTGCGGAAGAAGGTGCAAGTGTTCCGCGAGGCCACCAAGTCGCGCAAGGCCTTGCAGTTGGTCATGATTACCACCTATGGCGTAAGGCAGAACACCCACAGCGGCATCGTGCAGTCGGAGGTGACCCTGGACGACCTGTTCGAATAGATTGTTGTAGAGACGTGCCATGGCGTGTCTCTACACGTTTTCCCAAAAAACACCAAAAAAAGGGCGTCTCACGACGCCCAAAAATTATACATAAAAAGATTTGAAAAGGCTGTCGCAGCAAAAAAAGCGACAGTTTTTTTTATACGCTTATCTCATCTTCCTCAAGCGTTTTATTGAGAATAAGCGCATTTATGAGGTTGTCTCTTTCGCATGTGAGGCTTCTCTTTTTGAGTTATGCTGTCATTGACAAGTCGGGTGCAAAGATTGGAAGAATTATTGTAATGCGCTGATTTACTGCGTATCACAGATGATACGGAAATGTAACAAAAATGTTACGTTTATTTCAGCGTATCCGAATAGAGCGCGAAGAAATCATGGTTTAATAGCTTGGAAATCCGTTGGAGCACCCGCGAGTCGATGCTGTAGCTGTTGAAAATGCGGTAGCAGGCCATGCGGCTGGTACCGAGTTGCCGGCTTAGCCAGGCTACGCTGCGTCCTTGTCGGACCAGTTCCTCATGTATTTCCTTCCCTATGTTGATAGCGTCCTCCATGGTATGACTCTGATTGTCACGCTGTTTTCCAATGACGGCGGGACATGGAAAATGGCGTGTTGCCCTTCGTTGTCCGCCTATATGAACCATCAGGCTCAGCAAAACCTTTTCCAGCATATAAGCACGAAACAATCACGCCATATACGGCATGACGCTATCGCAGCTTATTTTCGCTGTAGTTGAAATTTTGCTGATTTCGATGGTTCGAAAATAAGAGCGTAAAGCTTTGAATTATAATATCTTAAAACCTATTTTTGTTCTATTTTTGTCTTTATTGTATTTAGGTGTAAACATTTTTGCGATGCCGTGCGACACGGACATCATGGGCTGCAAATATACAAAATTGGGGGTTATTGGAAAAAATCGCTATTTTTGCATTCCAATCATAGCCGTTTGTCAGCCCTCCGCAACATAGAATCCTGGGTGGAACGCACCCTTACCAAGGTCATCGACTTCTTCTATCCGCCTTTCCGCAAGGTGATGAGCCTCGAATTGTTTCGCTACGGCGCCTGCGGTGGCTTGAACCTGGTCTTGGAGTGGGTGCTCTACTACGTGTTCTATCATTTTGTTTTTAAAGGTCACGTCTTCGACCTGGGCTTTGTGGCCTTCACGCCCCACATCGCGGCCTTCGTGTTCAAGTTCCCCATCACCTTCCTCACGGGCTTCTGGATGGCGCGCCACATCAGCTTCTCGGGCTCCACGCTGAAAGGCCGGACGCAGATTGTCAGGTATTTCATGGTCACCGTCGGCAACATCCTCATTAATTACTTCGGCTTGAAGCTCTTCGTCGAGGTGCTGCACATCTGGCCCACGGTTTCCTACATCATCATCTCCATCATCTGCGTGACGTTCAGCTATCTGACGAACAAGTTTTATTCGTTTAGGAAAGAAAAGAAAGAAGCGGAATAAGGTTCAATCTATTGAAGCTTACCAAGGTTGGTCCTGATTTCATCCTTGTATTTTTCCTTCAGTTCGGCTGGTAGGAAACTGGCATCAATAAAGTCGTACCACTTCGGGGCGGCATCCATAAGTTTTCTAAAGATGTTTTCTATGGGTTTGTCTTCAAGACCCGACGTCGCCATCGCCCGCACGAAGTTCTGCTTTTTGATGCGCTTCTTTCTTCCATCCAACATCATGGCCAGTTCCTCGTCGTCTTCGGGAAATATCAAATGCACATTAATCAAGTCATAGGCTTGCGAGAGCACGTAATGGCCAGGCGTTCTACTGATGAGCGAGAAGTTTTTCAGGTGCATGTCTGAATTTCCTGTAATCCACGAAAACACGACCACCTCCCAGAAATTGACCAAATCCAACATTGGAGCCGAAGAATGGAATTTTATTAATTTCGCAATCTTCTCATAGGATGACCTGTACTTATTGAGTGTGTTGAACTCACTAATCTGACACAAGTCTTCCATCAAATACTTTGTTCCGTGAGGGCCACGGTCTATCCTTCGCGTCAGATAAGCCAACTCGCCGTCATTGAAGCGAATCAGCGTATGAGGCACAACATCAATTTTTGCGATTTCGGCAAGATGCATGGTCAAGTCTTCCACCTCAGGCAACCAAGGAAACTCTTCCGACTTCGGTTTCAGGATAAACTTGCCCCAAAGTCCCACGATGGTCAGACGGTCGGGCTCATCCTTCCCGCCTTTATTCACATCCATGGAGAGTTTGGATTGTACTCCTGTTACGGCCATCCTGCGTAAAACCGACTCCCTTGCTAGGTCGTTGATGTTGTCTCTTGAATAGGGAAGCACGGGCGCTTCGGCTTTGCCAAAGAACTTCTTTGCACATGCGGGATGATAATCCTTTTGTCCTTCCTCCAACTCCCGATAGCAGTATAGACATTTATTCATGGCTCCTCCTCCTTTGATCCTATTACGCCAGCAGCACCAATGCAGTCCTTGCAGCAAGTCATCAGCAATCCCATGCGATCGTTGGGGTTGAGTTTCCAGTTTCTTGCGGCAATGTCAAGCAGCCATCCTTCGGGAATAAGCCCGTCGAAGAAGGGGAAAAGGGAAGAAGAACGGTAAGGAAGACTTGTTAACGGAAGGGTCAAGCTGATAGGTTCGGCGTTTTCTGATGCCAAATACGCTGCATCATAACAGAACAAGTATCCGTTCTCGTCTTCCGTGAGAAGACCGACTTTTGTGTCGCGGTAATATACTTCTGCTTTTCTCATGGCTTATTTCCTCCTCTCTCTTGCTCGACAACACCAAGCTCTTTCCCGAAAAGAGCCAAAACGGTGTTCACTTTGTCCATTCTCAAGGTCTTTTTCCCTTGCTCCATGTCCCTGACGAAGCGAAGTCCCACACCTGATTTGTAGGATAAGACTTCCTGCGTCAGCCCATATTGTTTCCGTAGCGCCTTAACTTGTTGCGACAATTTGGTTTTTCCTGCCATACTGATATGATTTGGGCGCAAAATTAGAAATTTTCTTTTGATTTTGCATCTTTTCGGGTATAATTTGATATGAAAACACCTATTTTATACCCGATAGGATATAAAAGCACTCTTATAACCATAAATTATACCCGAACGGATATAATTTACCCGATTTGGCTCCAGTCAAAGGTCTGCGCGAACAATTCTTTATAATGTTCCCGAAGCATCCGGTTTTCTGGCTTGATGAGCTTTGGGTCGTCGGCCAAAAGTTTTATGGCGGCCTCGCGCACTTGAGGAATTAATGCGCCATCCTTTTGCAAATCTCCAATGAGCATTTCGATTTGTCCCGACTGCCTGGTGCCGCCCGTCTCGCCCGGACCGCGCAGTTCAAGATCGACCTCGGCGATTTCGAAGCCGTCGTTGGTGCTGCACATGGTCTTCATGCGCGTCTTGCCGTCAGTGGTAAGCTTGTGATCGGTGACGAGGATGCAATACGACTGGTCGGCACCGCGACCCACGCGACCTCTCAACTGGTGCAACTGCGACAGTCCGAAACGGTTGGCGTTCTCGATGATCATCACCGTGGCGTTGGGGATGTTCACGCCCACCTCGATGACCGTCGTGGCCACCATGATTTGCGCGTTCCTATTAATAAAGCGCTGCATCTCAAAGTCCTTGTCCTCGGCGGTCAATCGGCCATGGCAGACGCAGAGCTTGTACTGCGGCTCGGGGAAGTCGTGAAGCAAGGCCTCGTAACCTTCCTGCAAGGCAATCATATCCGTGTTTTCCGACTCCTTGATGCAGGGATAGACCACATAAATTTGTCGCCCGAGGGCAATCTGCTGTTTCATGAACATCATGATGCGATAACGGTCGTCGCTGTAGACATGATAAGTCTGCACGGGCTTTCTTCCAGGCGGCAGTTCGTCAATTTTGGAGACATCAAGGTCTCCGTATTGCGTCATGGCGAGGGTACGTGGGATGGGCGTGGCGGTCATCACCAAGGTATGCGGCGGGATCTCGGTTTTTTCATAGAATTTCGACCTTTGCTCCACACCGAAGCGGTGTTGCTCGTCGATAATAGCCAAGCCCAAGTTTTTGAACACCACCTTGCTCTCAATCAGTGCGTGCGTGCCGACCACGATCTGCATGGTGCCGTCGGCTAAGCCCGCGTAAATCTTCTTTCGTTCTGCGATTTTGGTGGAACCTGTCAGCAAGGCGAAGTTGATGTTCATATCCTTCAGTTGTTCCTGAAGCGTGGCAAAATGCTGTGTGGCCAGGATTTCGGTGGGTGCCATCAGGCAGGCTTGGAAGCCGTTGTCCAAAGCCAGGAGCATCACCATGAGGGCCACGATGGTCTTGCCGCTACCCACATCGCCTTGCAGTAGACGGTTCATCTGGTGTCCCGAGCCCAAATCCTTCCTGATTTCCTTGATGACACGCTTCTGGGCGTTGGTCAACGGGAAAGGCAGGTGGTCGCGGTAGAAGCTATTGAAATAATCCCCAACCACGCCGAAGACATGGCCCTTGATGGCCTGTTCGCGATGCATTTTGTTGCGCAGCATCTTCAGCTGGAAGAAAAAATGCTCCTCATATTTCAGTCGGCGCGTGGCCTGCTGGATCTCGATGTTGTTGGAAGGCAGATGGATCTCATAATAGGCGTAGCGGCGCGGAATCAGTTGCTCTTGCTCAATGAGGGATTTCGGGAGTGTCTCTGGAATGTATTCGTAGACCTGTTGCAGGATGAGTTTCTGCAGTTTAGCGATGGTACGCGTGCCGAGGCCGTGGTCCTTCATCTTCTCGGTGGTGTTGTAAACGCCTTGCAAACCTTCACCGATGAGCGGGTCTTTAGGGTCGTACTCCTCGATTTCGGGATGGACGAAGTTGTAGTTGTGGTTAAACTCGCTGGCCTTGCCGAACAACACATATTTCACGCCAGGTTTGAAGCGGTTCTTGATCCATTTCAGTCCCCGGAACCACACCACTTCGATGCTGCCCGTCTCATCGCTGAAAAGTCCCGTGGCGCGTGTGGCCCTCGGCGCACCAATCAATTTGATGTTGGAGATAGTGCCGACCAACTGATAATAAACGGAATCATCGTTGATATAGGCCACCTTCTGGATTTGGCTGCGGTCGATGTAACGGAACGGAAACTGGTTGAGCATGTCTTGGTAGGTATGCACGCCCAACTCCTTCTTCAGGACTTCGGCTTTCTTCGGCCCGACGCCCTTCAAATAGGCGATATTCGTTTGCAGCAGGTTCTGTTCCATGCGACAAAGGTACGGATTTTCCACTTTATTTGTAAAAATCATTATTTTTGCTGTGCAAAATATAATCCAATTAAGATGAAGAAACTACTCCTTATAGTATTATCTGTTTTCCTTTTCACTTCACTATTTGCCCAAACAAAAATGCAATTCCGGGATCCGTTTTGGGTGGACACAACCTCTACCGATTTTCAAAGCATTGTGAAACTATGGAATGACTACAAAAGCAGCCTTGTGTCAGAGCAGTCGCCTACTGCATTTTGGATGGAATCGGAAGTGGCCACCTACGGTAATCCTGATTTGCTCATCCAGTCGTTTACTCTTTCCAAATACGATTTCATGGATTTCATGGGCGGGAAGGAATTGTTTATAGGGGTTGAAAAGCGGAACGACACTTTGTTTGAAATGCGCACCATGCTTTTCAGCAACTTTCCCACCGATAACCAATTGACAGGCGTGTTCACTTACCCAGTTGTCAAAGTGGCCGAGAATGAGTACAGGTTTTATTCCAAACTCTCATTGTTGAAGCCAGACATGAAATCCTACCAAGTGGGTTGGGTTACCTATTTTTATCCATATAATTACCCTTTCGACAAGGAAGCGGCGGACCAAACCTATGCCGTTGCCAATGAGTTTGCAGCCGCCATGGGACTTGAAAAGCCCAAACCAGTGGAGTATTATCTTTTCAACGACAGGACGGAATACTTCAGGTATCTTGGGGCGGATGTCAGTTGCTATGATTTTATCGGCTGTGGCAGGGTTTATCCTCATGGGTTTGCATTTGCCGATTGCAACAAGGTGTTTTTCACCAAGGGAGGCGAAAGCTTGGCGCATGAAATCATGCACTTCATCATCAAGGAGAAGACTGGAAGAAAGAGGGCTCCGATGTTTGAGGAAGGTGTTTGCTCATATTACGGTGGCCATACGCTGCAACCAAAGGAAACCATTATGTCGGAACTAAAGAAATGGCTCATGGAAAATCCGCAGATTGATTTGGGAGTTGATTTGGTTATGGCTTACAAAGACGAGGACGGGAGGTTTGTGACCGACTCGACAAAGGCGGCTTCGCAAGAGAGGTTTGCGTATGCTGACTTTGCCAACAATTACGCATACGCAATCCAAATGGCAATATGTGAAATGGCTGAACG
>JAGBQJ010000025.1 GCA_017632935.1 Bacteroidales bacterium
TACATAATGGGAAGAGCATTTGAATACCGCAAAGCGGCCAAGATGAAAAGATGGGGACACATGTCAAGAGTGTTCCCGAAACTCGGAAAACTGATCACCATCGCTGCCAAGGAAGGCGGTCCTGACCCCGACATGAACCCCAAACTCCGCCAGGCCATCCAGAACGCCAAGGCCGAGAACATGCCCAAGGATAACATCGATGCCGCCATCAAGCGCGCCACCGATAAGGATGCCGCCAACCTCGTGGAAATCACCTACGAAGGCAAAGGCCCCTTCGGCATCCAGTGCATGGTGGAATGCGCCACTGACAACACCACGCGTACCGTGGCCAACGTGAAGTCGTACTTCAACAAGTGCGGCGGCTCGTTCCTGCCCATCGGTTCGTTGGAGTTCATGTTCACCCGTAAGGCCGTTTTCGAGATTGAGATGCCTGCCGGCATGGACAAGGACGAACTGGAGCTTGAACTCATCGACTTCGGTCTGGACGAAATCGTCACCGAGACCGACGAAGAGGAAGGCACCACCACGACGACCGTCTACACCGCCTGGACCGACTACGGCACCATGCACGACGCCCTTGAAGAGCGCAAGATCAACATCGTGAAAGCCAACCTGCAGCGTTTCCCCAACCAGACCGTCAGCTTCACCGACGAACAGATGGTGGAAATCGAGAAGTTCCTCGACAAACTCGATGAGGACGAGGACATCCAGGCTGTCTACACGAACATGGAATAATACCCAGGAAAATGAGCTGGAAAGAAACATTAGGTCAAAAACTCTCCGCTTATGCAGAAGCGGAGTTTGACTATATCGAGACGAAAGACATAGCTGACGTTTCCAAGATTGACCTCGGATGTTCGGGCATCTACATGGAAAGCACGGTCATCTATTTTGAAATCAAAAACCTCGCCTATGTCCTCAAGGAAAACGGCAGGCGTAAGATGGCCCAGTCCTACACCATGTTCAAAGAGGTGCTCTCTGCGGTCACTGAGCAGGACAAGGCATTCATCAACTGCTTTGCTCCCAACGCGTTCCTCATCGTGTACCCTGGTCGCGACGACTCATTGGAGCCTGCCGTCAAAGGAGCCATGAGAATCGCTCATGCCATCAGCGAAGATTTCAAGCATCAGTTCTCTGGAATCATGGGATTGGAATATGCGATGGGTCTTGACCACGGCCATATCATGGGCACCAAGAACACCTCCGACAACGGTTACGAGCACATTTCTTGGTTTGGCAGTTGCATCTACAAAGCCATGCGCATCGCGAAAGAATGCTCGCGTCCGTTCCATGTAGGCATCTCCGGCTCCATCTACCACAACCTCAGCGAAGAAATGCGTATCGTACAACGTCGTGTTTTAGGCCTCAAGAAATCCGTTGAGATGTGGACCAAGGTCTCCTACCAGTACGAAAACGTCAAGAAGCACCTCTACCAGACCAACCACAAAATTCCGTTGGAGGAAGCGTAATATTTTGGCCTAAGTTTGCGTTTTCTCAAAAAATCGCATAATTTTGCGATTGGAAACAACGAGTCTGCTTCCCAATGAGACCACGCATTAGGCATTTATTCCGTATTTTATTGATTTTCACATCAACAGCGTTTTCTTGTTCATTGATTGGGCAAGAACGCTATTCTTTTATCACGCCTAAAGTCGACTCCATCTGCCAAACCACCCTCGACCTGATCCGCATCAAGCAGTCGCTCATTTTGCAGCAATACGCCGTCGACAACGACGTCAAGCAAATCCAGCACACCATAGATGTCATGAACGGCCATCTTGAAGAGGCCAAAAACGAACGAATAGCCATCGACAACGAGCTGGTCGCCATCAACCGCCACCTTGACTCAATCACCCCAAAGCGTCCCGATGGACCTCGACCCAAAGAGAACATCATTGATATCCTTTATGAGCGCCTATCGTTCCACGGAAGTTACGGACTGAACATCAACCAATTGGCACTTTCCAACTGGGCGGCAGGAGGCGAAAACACCTGGGCAGGCAAAACCTTCGCCAACTTCACATTACTTGACCACAAGAAGGCTTTTGAGCAGAAACTCATCGGAAACTTCGCCTTCGGCATCTCGCGTTTCGCCAACAAACGTCTTGAGAAGCAGGACGACAAGATCGACCTCACCTATTCCCTTTCGCTCAACAGCAAGACGCAATGGAACATCACCATGGTCTCCACGTTCAACACTCAGCTGGCCAACGGCTACAAATACCCCAACGATTCCACCGTGATTTCCAGTTTCTTCGCACCTGCCTATCTTACCGTTTCAGGCGGTTATTCCTACAAGACCAAGGATGAACGTTTCCAAATCTACATGAGCCCGCTGGCTGGCAAAGTCACCTTCGTGATGAATCAGGACCTGGCTGATGCAGGCAGTTTTGGCGTCAAGAAAGGCTATTACGACCAAGAAGGCACTTGGATTCCCGGCGAGCACATCGCCCCTGCCATCGGCGTGAACGTCATCATCAACTACAAACAACCCATAGGCCAAAACGTCACCTACACCACGATGCTCAACACCTTTTATAATTATATAGAGCGCCGCGATGACGACCGCACGCCCATCGACATCAACTGGGAGAACACCATCGATTTCAACATCACCAAATATATCAGGACGATACTGTTCGTCCACCTAAAATACGACCACAATACCACCTTCCCCATCTACGAGGACATCGAGGGTGTGCAGACCGTGGTGGATAACGTGCCCAAACTTCAATTCAAGGAATCTCTGGGCATCGCCTTCGTACACAAATTTTAAACTATTTGAAAATGAACATTTTAGTCACAGGCTGCAAAGGCCAGTTGGGAACGGAACTACAGAAAATCGCTGGTGCAGAACATCATTGGTTCTTTACCGATGTCGACACGCTTGACATCTGCAACAAAGCCGCAGTAGAGACCTGTTTTGAAGCCAACAGCATTGAGGTTTGTATCAATTGTGCAGCCTATACCGCAGTCGACAAGGCTGAGGACGAGCCCGAGTTGGCCATGCTCATCAATGCCTTTGCGCCCAAGGTGTTGGCCGATGCCTGCCTGAGACACAATGCCCTGCTCATCCACATCTCTACTGACTATGTCTTCGGCGGCAATGCCAATGAGCCTTACAAGGTGGATGACCCTATCAATCCGCAGTCGGTGTACGGTAGCACCAAAGCCGAAGGCGAGCGCCTCATCCGTGAAAGTGGCTGCAACTACATGATCGTACGCACGGCATGGCTCTACTCCTCCGTGGGCAAAAACTTCGTGAAGACCATGCTCATGCTGGGCGACACGAAAGACGAAATCAATGTAGTGGCTGACCAGAAAGGCTGTCCCACCTGGGCGCACGACCTTGCCGTTGCTCTTGTGGCTTTGCTTAACAAGAACGGCAAGAATGAAGTACACGAGACCTTCCACTTCACCAACGAAGGACAAATCACTTGGTACAATTTCGCTACAGCCATCATGGACATCGGCGGGAAAAACTGCAAAGTGAACCCGATAACGACCGACCAATATCCCACAAAGGCCAAACGACCGGCATATAGCGTACTGGATCTGAGCAAGATAAAGGAATATGCTGAGATTGAGATACCGGACTGGAAGGAAAGCTTGGTGAAATGCATTGAAGAATTAAGCCCCGTAGGGGCGACAGCCAATAAGCAGGCGACATGAGTCCCTGCGTATAGAAAACACAACAAAACTATATAAATATGGACCCTCAAATCATCGAAAGAGCAAAATCGTGGCTCACAGAGCAATACGATGAAGAAACAAGAAAGAGCGTGCAAAACATGCTCGACAACGACCCTAACGAACTCACCGAGAGCTTCTACCGCAACCTCGAGTTCGGTACCGGCGGACTGCGCGGCATCATGGGTGCCGGCACCAACCGCATGAACATCTACACTGTGGCCATGGCCACCCAAGGCTTCGCAAACTACATCAAAAAGATGCATCCCGAGAAGAAAGACCTCAGCATCGCCATCTCCTACGACGGGCGCAACAACAGCCCTGCCTTCGCCAACGTCACCGCTGATGTGATGTCGGCCAACGGCATCAAGGTCTACATCTTCGACTGCCTCCGCCCCACCCCCGAGCTTTCCTTCGCCGTGCGCGAGATGAAATGCGATGCCGGCGTGATGGTGACCGCATCCCACAACCCCAAAGAATACAACGGCTACAAGGCCTATTGGAACGACGGCGGTCAGCTGGTCAGCCCCCACGACAAGAATGTCATCGCCGAGGTGGAAAAGATCACTGATCCGTCGATGGTCAACTTCAAACGCAATTCTGACCTCATCACCATCTTGGATGAAAAGTTCGACGACATCTATTTAAATAAGGTGTACGGACTCTCCCTCTCGCTCGACCTCATCAAGAAGCACAAGGACATGAAGATTGTCTATACGCCCATCCACGGCACAGGCCGCCGATTGGTGCCCGAGATCCTGAAACGCAAGGGCTTCGAGAACGTCTACTGTGTTGAGGAACAGATGGTCGTCGACGGCAACTTCCCCACCGTAAAGTCACCCAACCCCGAGGAGCCTGCCGCCATGGCCTTGGCCGTGAAGAAAGCACAAGAAGTGAACGCTGACCTCGTTATGGCCACCGACCCCGATGCTGACCGCGTGGGCATCGCAGTGAAAGATGACAAAGGCGAGTTCATCCTGCTCAACGGCAACCAGACCGCCAGCCTCTTTGTCTACTACCTGCTGACCCGTTGGAAAGAATTGGGCAAACTCACAGGCAAAGAATACATCGTGAAGACCATCGTCACCACCGAGCTGTTGTTCGAGATGGCCAAGAAATACAACGTGGACCGCTACGACGTGCTGACCGGTTTTAAGTACATCGCCGACAAGATCCTTGAACTCGAAGGCAAGAAGCAATTCATCGGTGGCGGCGAAGAGAGCTATGGCTACCTGGCCGGCGACTTCGTCCGCGACAAGGATGCCGTTATCGCCACCAGCATGATAGCAGAAACCGCAGCCTGGGCAGCAGAACAAGGCAAGACGCTCTATCAGCTGCTCATGGACATCTACAAGGAGTTCGGCCTTTACAAGGAGAAGCTCGTCTCCCTGACCAAGAAAGGCATCAGCGGCACCGAGGAAATCAAAGCTTTGATGGCCAAGTTCCGCGCCACTCCACCCACTGTTATCGCTGGCGAGAAAGTGGTGGAAGTCCGCGACTACAAGCTTCAAGAAGCCAAAGACTTGGCTACTGGAAAGGTCACGCCTATCACCCTACCCAAGAGCGACGTGTTGCAGTTCTTCACCGAGAGCGGATCGAAAATCACCATCCGTCCTTCGGGCACAGAGCCGAAGATCAAGTTCTACTTCAGCATGAAGGGAGACGCCTCTAAAGGTATTGAAGCGGCTATGAAGGCCCTCGACACCAAGCTCGAGCAAGCTGCCAAAGAATTAACCGAATAGCAGGTGGTGAACGTCACTGCGAGGAACGAAGCAGTCCAGATAAAAGGCTCTTTTTCTAGATTGCTTCGCTCAGCTCGCAATGACGCAAAGCGACAAAAACAGAGCGGAAAAAAAATATTTTTCCGCTTTTTCCTTGTTCGTATTGAAATAATATCTATTTTTGCACCCCGAAACGAGGCGGGATAGCTCAGCAGGTTAGAGCGTCGGATTCATAACCCGGAGGTCTCGAGTTCAATTCTCGATCCCGCTACCTGGTTTAAGAATGCTGTTAATCAATGATTTACAGCATTTTTTATTTAATCAATGTACAGCTACATAATATGGAAACGCAAAAATACACTTACGACTACCCACGTCCCGCAGTGACAACCGATTGCGTAGTGTTCGGCATGGACAATCAAGACCTGAAGGTATTGCTCATTGAACGGGGTTGGGAGCCTTACAAAGGTGCATGGGCTTTCCCTGGTGGTTTCCTCAACATGGACGAAACGGCAGAACAAGGTGCGCTGAGAGAGCTGAAAGAGGAAACAGGTCTTGACTTGCGTTATATCAAGCAGGTCGGGGCATTCTCCGAGGTCAACCGCGACCCACGCACCCGCGTCATCACCATCGCTTTCTACGCCTTGACGAAGGTATCGGAGGTGCAAGGTGGCGACGATGCCGCCAAAGCCCAGTGGTTTTCTCTCAATGAGTTGCCACGTCTCGCCTTCGACCATGAACTCATCCTTCGAGAAGCCCGGATGAAACTTCGTGAGGACTTGTCCAAAAACCGTATCACACCCGAACGCATCAGCAGCCTCGACCGGAAGGAAATCTTTGTTTTTGGTAGCAATTTGGCTGGAGCGCACGGTGGTGGTGCCGCTAGAATCGCTGTGGAGAAATTCGGCGCCATTTGGGGGCAAGGCGTTGGACTACAAGGACAGAGCTATGCCATCCCGACGATGCAAGGCGGCGTGAACACCATTGCACCTTACGTAAATGACTTCATCGCCTTCGCCAAACAGCATCCCGAGCTGACCTTCCTCATCACCAAAATAGGCTGCGGCATTGCTGGCTTCTCTTCAAGTGAAATTGCACCACTATTTTCAGGCGCTATTGACTTAGAGAACATCCATTTGCCCATGGAATTCTGGGTGGAATTGGTATAAGGTATTGCAAAAATGAAAAATTTCTTTTCAAAACTCCACCTACTTTCCAAAAAAGTTGTATCTTTGCAGCCCGTTTAGAACAACAAATTTAGTGTAAAAGAAAGAAAATTATGTACTTAACTGCAGAAAAGAAATCAGAGATTTTCAGCCAATACGGCAAGAACGCTGCCGATACTGGTTCAGCAGAAGGCCAAATCGCTTTGTTCACCTACAGGATTAAGCATTTGACAGAACAGACAAAAGTTCACCACAAGGATGTGGCGGCCAAACGTGCGTTGGTTGGCTTGGTAGGTAAGAGAAGAAAACTTCTCGATTATTTGAAGAGAACCGACATCGAAAGATACCGTAACATCATTAAGGAATTGGGCATCAGAAAGTAATCCTTTCGCCTGCCTTAAGCGGAACGCAAGAAAAAGGCAATACCCATTGCCTTTTTTTGCTATTTATTACACCCCATTTCCATACGCAATTGAAGCTAAGAGAAAACAGTAAAAAATTCTAATCATTATGGGTCCTACTGGATTTACAAAAACTATCAAAATGCCTAATGGCCAGGAGATTACGCTCAACACTGGCCGTTACGCCAAGCAAGCCGACGGCTCCGTGATGCTGCGTTGCGGCGACACCGTGCTGCTGGCCACCGTATGCTCTGCCACCGAAGTGGCTCCCGAAACCGATTTTTTCCCCCTGTCTGTCGACTATAGGGAAAAATACTACTCCACGGGCAAGATCCCGGGCGGTTTCTTCAAACGCGAGGCCAAGCCCTCCGACTACGAGGTGCTGATTTCACGCCTCATTGACCGCGCCCTGCGCCCGCTGTTCCCCGATGACTATCATGCTGAGACCATCGTCCAGGTCAACCTCCTGTCGAACGACAAGGACCAGACCCCCGACGCTCTCGCCGCCCTGGCCGCCTCGGCTGCCATCTGCGTGTCCGACATCCCCTTCCATGGCCCGATCTCGGAAGTGCGCGTGGCCCTCATCGGCGATGAATACGTCATCAACCCGACCTTCGCCCAGATGGAAGACGCCCGCCTCGAACTGATGGTGGCCGCCTCGATGAAAGACATCTGCATGGTGGAAGGCGAATGCAAAGAAGTGTCCGAACAAGAGATGCTCGGCGCCCTCAAGGCTGCCCACGAAGCCATCAAGATCCAATGCCAGGCTCAGATCGAGCTCATGGAAGAGGTCAACAAGGCCAAGCGCGAGTACTGCCACGAAGTGAACGACGAGAACCTCCGTGCCGAGATCGAAGCCAACTGCTATCAGCCTTGCTACGACTTCGCTCTCACCGGCTGCGCCGACAAGCACCTCCGCGAAGAGACCTTCAGCGGCATCCTTGACAAATATCTAGAAAAATATACCGAAGAAGAGCTCGAGACCGTCGCTCCGCTGGCCAAGCGTTACTTCCACGACGTGGAACGCTCGGCTGTGCGTAACGCCGTCCTCAACGAGCGCATCCGCCTCGACGGCCGTAAGACCAACGAGGTGCGTCCCATCTGGACCGAAGTCGACGTGCTGCCCAAGGCCCACGGCTCGGCTGTGTTCACCCGTGGTGAGACTCAGGCTCTGGTCACCGTCACCCTCGGCACCAAGCTCGACGAGCAGACCCTCGACGGCGCCGTGGTGGAAGGCACCAAGAACTTCACGCTGCACTACAACTTCCCCGGCTTTGCCACTGGCGAGGCCAAGGCACAGCGCAGCACCAGCCGCCGCGAGATCGGTCACGGCAACCTCGCCGAGCGCGCCCTCAAGACGATGGTGCCTCACGACGAGACCATGCCTTACACCATCCGCATCGTGAGCGACATCCTCGAATCCAACGGTTCCTCCTCGATGGCCTCCGTGTGCGGTGGCTGCCTCGCCCTGATGGACGCTGGTGTACCGATGCGCAAGCCCGTCGCTGGCGTGGCCATGGGTATGATCTCTGACAGCGAGACCGGCAAGTACGCCATCCTTACCGACATCCTCGGCGACGAGGACCACCTCGGCGACATGGACTTCAAGGTCACGGGTACCCGCGACGGTATCACCGCTTGCCAAATGGACATCAAGGTTGACGGCCTCAGCTATGAGGTGCTGACCGAAGCCCTCGAGCAAGCCCGTCAAGGTCGTCTGCACATCCTCGACGAGATGGCCAAGACCATCACCGAGCCTCGCGCCGATTACAAGGAGTTCGTGCCGCGCATCGAGACCCTGTATATCCCCAAGGATATGATCGGTGCCGTCATCGGCCCTGGTGGCAAGGTCATCCAAGAGATGCAGAAACAGACCAACACCGTCATCGTCATTACCGAAGACGAGCAGAAGGGTATCGTGGAAATCGCTTCGCAGAACAAGGAAGACATCGAAGCCTGCAAGGCCAAGATCAAAGCCATCGTCGCTGTGCCTGAGGTCGGCGAGGTCTACCACGGCAAGATCGTCTCCATCATGGCCTTTGGCGCCTTTGTGGAGATCATCCCCAACAAGGACGGTCTGCTCCACATCTCCGAGATCGACTGGAAGCGTTACGAGACCATGGAAGAGACGGGCTTGAAGGAAGGCGACGAGATCGATGTGAAGCTCATCGAAATCGACGAGAAGACCGGCAAGCTGCGCCTGTCGCACCGCGCCCTGCTCCCCAAGCCGGAAGGCTATGAAGAGAAGAAGGGCGGCAACGGCCCTCGCCCCAATGGTCCTCGTCCTAATGGCGGCAACCACAGCAATGGTGGTCATGGCAATGGCAACCACGGCGGTGGCAATCGCAATGGTGGCGGTCACGGCAACGGCGGTCCCCGCAGAAAGTAAAAAAAATCGTTGTTGGCGGGTGAAAATCCGCCAACAACAAACCATATCAAAGAACTAAATAAACTTAAATGAGGCAGTTAAAGATTACGAAGCAGGTGACGAACCGTGAGACCGCGTCTCTCGACAAGTACCTGCAAGAGATTGGTAAGGTTGAGCTGATTTCGGCTGAAGAAGAAGTCGAATTGGCCCAGCGTATCAAGCAAGGCGACAAGATCGCATTGGAAAAACTCACCAAGGCCAACTTGCGTTTTGTAGTCTCCGTAGCAAAACAGTATCAGAACCAAGGCCTCAGTCTTCCCGACTTAATCAACGAAGGCAACTTGGGTCTGATCAAAGCCGCACAACGTTTCGATGAAACCAGAGGTTTCAAGTTCATTTCCTACGCCGTGTGGTGGATTCGTCAGTCCATCCTACAGGCTTTGGCCGAACAATCGCGTATTGTCCGTCTCCCTCTGAACAAGATCGGTTCCATCAACAAAATCAACAAAACTTATGCTAAGTTAGAGCAAGAGTTTGAGCGTGAACCCAATGCAGAGGAGATTGCCGAAGTGCTGGAAATCACGGAAGCGGAGGTGAAAGAGTCGATGAAGAACGCCGGTCGCCACATCTCGATGGACGCACCGCTCGTGCA